>DASYAR010000144.1:0-21681 GCA_036501235.1 Planctomycetaceae bacterium | reverse complement strand
GCCTGAATCCAGGCCAATTCCGCTATTGGCTTGAAATATCGCTGCTATCGGGTTCACGTACCAGATTTTGCCGCCTAAAGTCGTTTCGGTCAGCCCCGCCAGCGGCCCGATCGCCGGCGGAACGGCCGTCACGATCACCGGCCCGGGTTTCCGCAACGCCACGTCGGTTTCGTTCGGCGGGACGGCGGCGACGATCACGGCCATAACGAATTCCACTATCACGGTGACCGCCCCCGCGTACGCCGCGGGAGTTTCCGACATTACCGTCACCAGCCCGGAAGGGTCACAGGCCTTTCGACGTCAACGGGTTCCACGGATGGAGGCACCAAAGTCACCATCACAGGCACCAATCTTTTCGGCGCCACCGCGGTCACGTTCGTAGTGCCGCCTTCAGGCGGTCAGCCGGCGACTTCCATTGCCGCCACAAATTTCGTCGTCAATTCCGACACGTCGATCACGGTAATCGCACCGGCGCATGCCGCAGGTACGGTGAACGTCGTGGTGTACAAGGACAGCTACAGGTCGCATTGACGGCGCCATATGCAGTTCTTGATTTATGGCAATCGGAGACGATTTCCGCATCAATTCTCGATCCTGACCCCACAGCCGTCGTGACCGACACTTGGGCGTTCTCCAGGCCGGATTCGTCAAGCTCCGTGGGGCAACTCAGTGGCGCGGGCGGATCCTGGAGCGATTCCGCCTCGTTCAATGACACGTTTGCCGCAAACATCGGTGTGAATACAATCACTTTGACCGCCGTCGACAGCGACGGCCGGACGGCTTCCGGAACATCCATTGTCGACATTACTGCCGGGCCTTCGGGGCTCGTGATCACGTCGTTCAACACCACGGCTCAACCGGGTCAGACGGTGACTCTCACCGCAACATTCATCGACCCGGACCCAAATCCCCAGCTCACCGATAAATGAAGTCCCCGTTGCGCGTTCCGATGTGGTAGACTTCTCGTAGAGGAAATCGGCATCTGGCCGGCGCGCGCCAGCGCCATGAGGTTTCTATGTCAACTCGCAGTGTCTTGGGGCTGTGTCGCCCGATTTTCGCTTTGACCGCAGTGGCCTGTTTGATCAGCACGGCAACGGCACAGCCAGCGAAACCAAAGGCCAAAAGTCGGGCGGAGATTCCCGCTGAAACGCCAGCAGAAAACGTGCCGGCCACAAAAGCCGACGCGGGCCGTCCCGAGGGATTCATCGCTGCCAAGGTCAAGGCGGATGCGCCGCAGGAAATCCGCACTTTCTTCGAAGCCTCGGATCAGGCGCGCCTGGCAGCAATCGAAGCGCTCGTCGGTAAGATGGAAGCGAACCATCGAAAAGCCAAAGCGGCACAGCGACGACGGCCGAAAGCGGAGGAAGAGGATCCCGAAACAGATGTTGCCAGCGCTGACTTTGCCGGGCCGGGGAGGGCCATAGCCGCCTTGCTCAAAGACGTCGGCTACGTGGCGCCGTATGAAACGGTGCCGCGCCCGGGTGAACAGAAGTTTCTCAAGCCGGGTCTGATTCTCCGTTTTGGCCATCCGGTTCGCGTGGTGCGCGTCATCGACAAGGACCGGGCGATCATCACGGTCGAACAGCAATTCCGTGTTCCCAAGCGATTGAACAGCGATGGGAGGGAGATCGAACCGATCGAAATGAAACGTGTGCCCGCCGTCGTTCAAACCAGCACGGCCGCCATGAAGGACGGCGCAAAAACTCAGATCAAGGCGACGCTGCATGTCACGGGAACCGAGACGATCGATGGCGATACCGTGTACGTCCTCGAATCGCTTCGGATGTCCGACTATTTGGAAGAGTAAGCGGCCCGTTGAAAAAGGGGACAGTCCCGGTCGGCAGTATCGGTTTGTTGCGGAGTATTTACTCTTTGGAAAGGGACCGTCGCCTTTTTCAACAGGCTGCTAAGCCACAGCCAGTGCTCGGTGGAACCGCTCGATCAACCATTCCGGCTCTTCCAACCCCACGGCCACGCGAAGCAGATATCGCGAGATGCCGCAGCGTTCGGCGAAGTCGAGTTCCTGATAATGGGCAAGCAGTGTGAATGGACAGCACAGTGTGAAGTTGCAGCCGAGGTTGGGGCCTTTCGAGATTTCCAGCGCATCGAAGACTGCGGGGGCGTGGTGCGGCTCTCGGAGCACGATTGATAATAGCCCGCCGTATCCGCCTCCGGCACGGAGAAACGCTCGGTAGTTTTCGGGCGTCTCGAACTTGGGATAGTACACGCTGCCGACCGCCGGATGTCGTCGCAACCAGTTGCCCAGGGACTCTGCTGTGCAGTTGATGCGCTGCACCCGCTGGACGAAATTTCGAGAGTTGCGTTCCAGCACGACGGCGTCTTCGGACCACAGCAGGTCTTCGAATTCCTCGAGCAACGCTGCACGAATGGCGCCGTAGAAGGGCCGCTGCCGGTTGAGAACGAGCGATCCACTCATCACGTCACCGGCGCCGGAGAAGTACTTCGTCAGACTGCTCGCCAGCACGTCGGCCGCGGGTAGAACATCCACGTTCACGAACGTGCCGAGCGTGTCATCCACGAGCACCGGGAAATTGTGGCGATCCGCGAGGTCCCTGAGCCGCCGTAGGTCCGGACTTCGCAGCAACGGGTTGCCCGGAAACTCACAAAACAAGCCGAGCAACTCCTCGTCCCCCACCAGCGACGAAAGACGATCGATCTCAGCTGCGTCGCCGTGTGGATAAAACTGCACGAAACGCGACGTTTCCGCACCACGACCTGCCCCTCCGAATCGCTCCAGCACCTTGAGATTGTCAACATACGGAAAACCAAACTGCACGCTGCGGCGTTCGGGGCGAAGTCGTTGCAACGCGCGAAACGCCGCGAAGATCGCGGCCATGCCGGATGGGAACAGGAACACGTCGTCGCTGTCGCACCCGACGACGTTCGAGACGCGCTCGCGAATTGTGCGCTTCGCCTCTTCGCCTCCGGGGCCTTCCTCTCCGGGGTCTTCCTCTCTGGGGCTGCCTGGCGGACGGGAATCGCCTTGGATTTCCAGCAGCGCCGACGCAGCCCGGCGCGACGACACGATTTCACCCGCGTGTTGCCAGAAGTTCTTCGCCCATTGCTTGGCCGTCGTCGGGAGCGTGACGACGGACAGTCCGCATTGCCAGCCGTCCACACGGCTCGTGGCCCTCGCGTGGTGTTCGACGAACGCGGCGCAGCGCTCGGCGACACGCCGCGACGGCAGGACGAAACAACACTCGCCATCGCGAGCAAATCGCGATTCGGCGGTGGCGAAGAGTTGCCTCACCGTCGGATGGATGAAGAACCGCGGGTAGCCGCAGCGCATTGTCCCGGTCACCGCCGGGTCGCCTTCCTCATATCCGACATTTGCCGTCCAAGTCGGCAGGCAGACTGAAACCGCATGCGGATCGTCCGGAAGCGGTCGTCCCAAATCTTCGATAAGCCAGGCGGGGGTGTCCATGAAATCGCTTGGGTGGCTCCGCCGCGTTATGTCCCGCAGCCTGGAATACGTCCGGCTGAGTTTGTCTTCAATGTTTCTCGGGAAGACCACTTAGAAAATACGGATCTGGAAGGGATTGGCGAGATTTTGCTCGCTCCACGCGCCAAACTTCATTGTCCTGATAACGCACGATCATGTTCTCATCGTTCATCCGGGCCAGCGCGTAACGCCAGATTGCGGATTTTTCTGTTCGCTGGGCTTCCAGCAGAAGAAACACCTCTGGATCGGTTCCCAGCACAATCGCAAACATGGCGCCGTCGATCACATCGGGATCGGTGCTCTGGTAGCGGAAAATCGGGGCAGGCAACAGACGGAGCACCTGGCGTTCACCCTGGTCGTTGACGCGACGATCCACCAGCTCGGCAGAGAAGCCTTTCGCAAGACTGCGCATTTGTTGTAATCGCCGAACGGCGACGTCGGCAGGGGGCGGGGCCTCGGGCAGGTCTTGATAGGAAATCCCTGACTTGGCAGGATGCCAGATGACGGAGCCATCCCTCTCAGCCGTCACTTCGGTCGGCGAGAGCGAATGCATTTCCGAGTGCATTCCCCGCGGCGGTTCCCAGACTTTGAACAACGACATGACGACCTCTGGACGCCCATTCAAAGTCCAAACAAAGACGTCACCATACACGCGGTGAGTTCCGGGGTTTGTCCAGCGCAAAACGGATTTCGATTCCAGTTTCAACTCGCGTTCGCGGTTTAATCCGAGCCACATTTTCCATTTGGGTAATTCGACCTCGACTGCCTCGGTGGTCTGCTTCCTCTCTCGCGCATCGCGGGAGGTTAAATCCGACGGATCAGCGCAGGCCTTCTGAACCAAAATGACGGCTAAGACTTGACACGCCACCAACGCTGCAGCCGCAGGCCTAAAGACAATCATTTTGGAACTCCCGGACAAAAGCGTGCCTTCAATTCCGCACCACTACTTTTACAGACAATCCGTCTTGTCTGTCAACAACGCCTAGATGTTCCGCTCTCCGCGTCTTGGGAAGCGGATGTTTGGGATGTCCGGCTCAGCCCGGCGGAGCCTTGGTGCCGTCCCATCAATACGCGAACAACGCCCCCGCCGCATCTCCACGCCGACGTGCAGATACGCCGACGTGCAGATACGCCGAGGTGCAGATACGCCGAGGTGATCGCCACGTTCGCATGACCTGCCGCAGAATCAAATCCGTTCACCGTCGGAATTTCGGCTTTGATTCCTTTCACACTCAAGAAGCAATTCGGCCATTTCGGCGTCCCCGATGTTCATGGCACATCGCCGTGCGGTTCTACCGACGTCGTCGACCCGGGCCGTATCAGCACCGTATTTCACGAGCAGACGGACAAACTCAGGCTTTCCGGAGTTCGCTGCTGCCATGAGTGGGGTGATGCCGGATTCGTCCCCGCAATTCACGTCGATTCCTTGATCAACGAGTAATTGCGCGATGCCCATCGCATCTTTCGAATATGTGGCAAACCGGAATAGCGCATTGCGGCCGCGATAGTCCAAGCCGTTAATATCGACTTTGTTTTGACGAAGCACATAAGAGACCTGATCGACATTTCCACGTTCCACGGCGGTCATGAGCACGGTTTCCCCGTTGTCATTGACGTCTTCCAGACAGGCATCGAGAAGACGCACGCCCAGTGCTGTTGCGTGCCACGACCAGTTGCCAGCCTGGGCCGCCGAGTCGCCCCGACCGTCAACCGCATGAATCGAAGCACCGGCATCGAGAAGAACTTCAACGGTTTCTTCAAATTGTTCCAGCTTTTCCCAGACGTCGCAGCTGGTCCGCAGCGCGGCCGCGAGTGCCGTCGAGCCATCTTCGTCCCGCCAGTTAATGTCGGCTCCCAGACTGACCAGCACTCGCACTGCCTCGGCATTTCCCTGACCCGCAGCGCAGTGCAAGGCGGTCTCACCCCAACCGTCTCGCGCGTCAGGGTCGCCGCCAGCTTCAATTGCTTCTCCCAAGCCAGACGCGTCGTCCGTCAGACTCGCGCGAATTACTCGTGCGTCATTGACGTTGCCATTTGATCCACCGGCGGAACGAAGGACTTCTGCCACCTGATCACGACTAAACATGTCTGCCCAGTCCCGTGCCGTGTGTCCCCATCGATCGTGCAGCTCAAGCTGAGCACCATGATTCAAGAGCAGTTCGGCAGCCTGGCCGTCGAGACACAGCATCAACGGTGTCCGACCGCTGTCGTCGCTCGCGTTGATGTCAGGTTGCTTATCAATGACAACCCTCAAGGCGTTCAAATCACCGGCTTGGGCGAGCCAATGAAGTACCGTCCTACCATCTCGACCTCGCGATCTGACATCAGCACCGCGCTGAACCAGCATGTGGAAGCAGCGGAAGCGATCGGGCTTACTGAGATCGAGTATCGTGCGGTCCCAGAAGCAGCTCATTTCCATTAATGGCGATCTTCCGTGCGCATTCAGCACGTCAACATCTGCATTCCCGTCAAGAAGCACAGCCAGAGATGCGTGGTCGAACTCATCAACAGCACGATGAACTGCCTCACCATCAGGCTTGGCTTTCGCATCCAGCAACAGGCGCACGATCTCGGGTTCGCCGATCCCGAAATAAAGGGCCGTCTGGCCTGCGAGGTTCGTGATTCCTGGATCGGCTTTCGTTATCAGGAGTCGTAGAGTTTCGACTTGCCGATTGCTGACTGCATTCATCAACGGTGTATTGCCGTCTGCGTCCTGAACATTCGGATCGGCGCCCTGCGTCAGGAGCCAACCCACGATACTCTTTCCGGCATGGGAACGCGCGGCCAGATGCAGGGGTGTCGTTGCGGGTCGCCAATAGCACAACTCGCTTTCATTCACGAGTTCACCCGGGACGCCATCGAGACGACAATTGACTGGGTGACCGTTGCTGACGATCTGCTTGACAACGTCCACAAGTCCTCGCCGCGACGCCCAAAAGAAGACCCAAGTCGCCAGGACGCGATCCTGCGGCACGCCATCGCGAAGCAGCGGCCTGACCCACACGGATTCGGCTTCTTCTCGGGAACCCGCCTCCAGAATCTCGTCGTCCCGCCGCATCGCTTTGACGATCAACGAGCGGCCGGATTCATCTCGGACCTCGAGTGGCGTCCCGGCACGTCGCAGAGCAAGCACGCGCACCAGGATCCCGCAATCGAATGCAGCGTGGCATTGCCTGGCAATGTCGCGAGGCATCTCTCGCGATTGCAGCAGACTGGCGACCACCGCGAAACGTGGATCATCGGCCGGTGGAATGCTCGCGACGGGCGAAGCAGCGAACTGTTCCAGTGCGACGAACAACGGCGTCTTCCCGTCGAGGAGAGTATTTGGCGAAAGGCCGGCCTTCAGCATGGCACGCACGTGGTCCGCATTCCCTGACTGGATTTGGACCAAGAGGCTGGCGTACGTTGCGTCAAGACCCGGTGGCAACGCCCGGCTGGGGAGAATCTCTGTCGACAACGTACCCATTTCTTCATCGAGGACATCGGATGCACGGGCGAGGGCGCCGAGGTCAAACGACGGGACTTGCAATTGCTTCAACAGATCGGCAATGTCCCAGGTCTCGATCCGGGGGCCGCCAGGCGGCTGTCTGAAGTTCTTGGGAAAGCCAGGCTTCTTCGGCAGGAGGAAGAGGATAACGAGACGGTCAAAGTCGGATTTCAGGTTATGCTCTTGGGCTTTGTCTGTCGTGTCCTTGATCTTGCCGGAGTCGGCTTGATTGGTGACCTGAATGGCGATGCGAAGGTGGCGATCACCGAGGTCGGCTGCGGGGTAATTCGCCTGCCCGAAATTGAGGTTCGACAAATCCCAGCCGAAGAGAGCATTGAGAAAGCGGGCAGCGATCGTTTCTAAAATGTGATTGGCATCGGTGAGGCTCGCACGGGAACGAGTCTTGACGACTGCTGCCAGCGCATTGAGTTGGTCGGCAATATGCATCGGGTATTCAAGTCGAGGAAGGTTCATGGGGAGGCGAATCTGCCAGATCTTGGAATGCGACGGAACCAGATTATTCTTGCACGAAGCAACCAGACGTTGTTTAAATCGTCTCCGATCCTGGTCGGGGCACGACGCTCCCAATCCCGACAGGCATTCGATCGCGCGAAGACTCGTTCATTCCTGGCCGGCAGCCGGCAGAGAGTCGACGCCGTGCACTGCGTAGAAACGTTTGTCGAAACCGCCCATGGGTCCCTCGTCGGCGCTTTCCTTGAAACTCCAAATCCGGACGTCCTTGTGCCGCGCCGATACCGGAAGATTTGTAAACCGCGCAAATCCCACATGCCAGCGGGAACTGTTTTGCGTCGTGCGCGTCTCGATCAGCATCAGCAACTCGGGGTCCCAATCCTCGAACCCGACAAAGACGGCGCCGTCGCGCTGGGCGCTCGGCTTCTCAAATCGGTAAACCGGCTGGGGCCGGAATTGCAACTGGCGCTCGACGGTCCCGCGGACCGTCGTTGCGGAAAACTCGCGCGCGAGGCTCCGCATCTGAGCCAGGCGCAATGCGGGCGTCGCCGCCGGCTCCGGCGCACTCGGAATCAGGTAGGGCTCAATCCCCGGTCCCGTGGGAGACCAGAATGTTTTGTCGTTGCGTGTTGCCGTCAGCGGCTCCAGAGACAGCGAATGCATTTCGTGGATGACGTATCGCTGGTCACCCGGCTGTCTCGACCAGATCGCTCCCAGAATCTCGGGGCGTCCTTCTCGCGTCCAGACGAACATGGCTCCGTGCCCACGGCCGTTCCCTCCAGGATTGGCATAGCTCAACACCGGTTCCGGCTGGAGCTTCAGTCGGGTTGGTGGCTCCTTTCCCTGCTCCATGTCGTATTCAGCCGCCACGCTCCGGTAATATTTCTGCCACTTCTCGAATTGAATCTTGTCACCGCTCGCGTCTTCGGTCTTTTCGGCTTGCTCCTCAGCCGCCAGCGCCGCCGTGCTGCTCGATGCCAGAAATAGAACGGCAGCCAGAGCCTGGCAGGTCCGGCGGGCGGTGGCATTCCGAGGTGATGTCACCAAAACCATCATGATCTCCGTCCCGCGAGGCAATCGGCGACGAAGCAGTCGGGCCGCCCCCACTGCCTGAAATCGCCATCGTCAGACATTTTATCTGACACTGCGTTGGACCGCCAGCAACAGCCAATGCAATGAAGCACTGTTGGCAGCGTCAAGCATCCGACAGGAGCAGATGATTCGAAGGACGGCGGGCGCGGGGGAGAGGGAACGCCATTCTGGATGCCAAGGTCCGGCTTGGCACCGATGTTTTGAACGGAACCGTGTCGAGGCGTTCAAGAAATTGGCGCCAACCATTTTCGAAAGATCGTCCGACTTTCCGGCCCCGCCGACCTCGCGTCGGTGGTGAGCTGATTCTACATTACCAAACCACGGTGGGGGTGATGCCACCCATTTTCGTGCGACGGGAATGCACGGATGTTCGGCATAACTGCTTGGCTCTTGTTGCCTTGTGAGAATTCTAATCGCGGCCGGGCTCAAATTTGTGGGTGGCACCGCGCCGCGCCGGTGTGTTTCGTGTGTTTCGTGGTCAACCCTTTGTCTGCTCCAGATTGACAATCGTCGCGGGGTGACTCGCCGACGGGGTGACGGGGCGCCAGCCATTTTCGCGCGACGGGAACGCACGGACGTTCGCTATACCCGTTTAGCTCATACTGCCTCGTGGGAGTTTCAATCGCGGCAGGAGTCAGATCGGTGGATGGCATCAGGTTTCACTTTCCCGGCATCGTCCCGCCGCGGTAAAATCCGAGGATGGAGAGATCGGACTGGATTGGTCTGAGTTGCGCCGTCGGCTGCTTGTGGTTCGCGTTTGTGGCTGATGTCGCCCTGTTGGCGGTGTTTCGCGGGAATCACCCGGAATCGCTGCACGCTTTCGCCACGATTTGTTACCTGGCTGTCCTTTTCGGCGCACCTGTCGCTGCACTCATTTGCGGCGGTTGCGTATTGGCCTCGCAGAAAAAAAGAGGCGAGCTCATTCCCAGATTTGCTCTGCGTTTCTGCATTGCAGCCTGGGTTCTGTTTGGCATCGAGCTTGTATTTGTAATAGCCGTGATGTGCTACGCCATCATCGTTCGTTGACGCCCCGGCAGACCCTGAATCGCAATCCTGCCAGCAATCCTTGGGGCCATATTCATCAAGTGGTCGGTGGAACAGATCAATCGCCATGACGATCCACAAAATCAAAAGGGACCCCGACGCTCACTGACCGACGTCAAATTCCTGCGGGGGTCGAAAACATGGTCAGGACGGAAAGTCGACCACCATCCTGACAGCCTTCCCCTTCCCGCCCGCGCTATGCCGGTTAGAATGCCGAGCATGCCTGAAGAACGAGAATTCTCAGTGTGGCGCAAGACCCTCTCGGCGATCATTGGGGCCGCGATGTTTCTTGCGTTCGTCGCAATGTGCTTCTTCGCAACCAAGAGCTGGCTGGCGACAGTCGCCTTCGGAGCCGTGACGCTGGGTATTCACTTCGCTTGGAACCGTCGCGCGCGCCAATGACCGTCCGCAAGAAACCTGGCTGGACGTTCTGGACAATCAAGAACTGGCAATGACCTTACTCGTCCCAGCTATGGCCGTCACCTTCGCCGCCTTCTGCGTCTGGCTGACTGTGCGGATCGTCAACAGGCGGGAGAGATGGGCAAAGCGGACTGCGCTGGCAGTGGTCGTGCTACTGGGATATCCCCAGAGCTTCGGGCCGGCATGTTGGTTCTGTAGCCGACTCGGAATCTGGGCCGATACCATTCCTGCGATCTACCGGCCCATCGTTTCGACCCTGAACGTCGACGATTATCCGTCGGTACTGAAGAACCTGACGGACTGGCAATCTCACGGCGACGTCGGAGGCAGTGGCTGGAATTATCCAGTCCCGGCCGCACGCAACAGCCTGTTCAGCCGCTATGCGAGTCTCGGCGCAGGAGACGGCTGGTATTGGTACTGCGTTTTTCGGTTCGGCCCGGACCGCGAAATCATCGAAGAGTGGATGTTCATTCCGCCAAACACCCGGCAATGATCCGCAATCCGATTGACTTACGTCGCCATCCCAGACGTTCCGCCTCGATCGTCCGCCTTCCCGTCCGCGCTCCACGCCGGATATAGAGCTCGTCCGGCTTTCCACGGCCGTAGGGCAGCCACGGAGCACCCCGCAGAGGGGTGCCAGAAATTAGCCGGGGGTTGTCGCGGAGCGACCACCCCCGGTGGTGACGCAAAAGAACAATCGCACCCCGGAGGGCGTGCCAGAGCGATGCGATCTGCGGTTCAGATTCTCAATTTGACATGCGAGTTGTGAGTCATCGTGCACGACAAATGCCAGGCGGCTCTGCGACCCCGCCGGGGTCGACAGGCGTTGCTCTACGCATTCCGGGGGTATCGTCCGCTTGAGGCGGACTCAACCCCCGGCTAATTGCTTCGACCCCTGTACGGGGTCGGATGTCGCACCGTCATCGGACCGTCTGCGAAATGAATCACATGCGAGCGGCACTCCTAACGATGGTCTCGGCCCTTTCGTCATGTTCTGTTTTCGTGTGTTTCGTGTGTTTCGTGGTCGCCCCTTTGTCAGTTGCGGATTGACAATCGTGGCGGGGTGACTCGCCGCCACCCATATTCGTGCGACGGGAACGCACGGATGTTCCGCATAATTGCTTGGCTCTTGTTGCTTTGTGAGAATCCTAATCGCGGCCGGGCTCAAATTTGTGGGTGGCACCGCGCCGTCGTTCAGACGCCGATCTGTCCGCCGACCACAGCCCGAAAGTTCCGGAACGTCTGATTGCCTCGCGGTCAAATTGGATTGGTTGGGGCCATGCGGTCTGACGCCAGTGAGACCTTGTCTCCTGGAAATCCCGCGAGGCAAAGGCTTAAAGTTTCGGCACGGCCATTGCAAATTGCGCGGGCGAACCTGCACTTCGTGTTGAACAACGAGGCGATATCCCGCAACTCGATTCCCGAATCTGGAGCAAGATCATGGCAATGCTGAAGACGTTAGTCGACCTGCATGGGAAGAGATCCTCAGGCAGTGCGGCACGTCGTTTGCAACGGGGGTCAACGCCAACGCCGATCTTCAACTAAGGAACCCGATCATGCGAATCGCCGTCCTCGCCATTTCCTCCTGTCTCGCCCTCGGCTGTAATGAGCCGCCGACGCCAGCTCCGTCTCGCGCAACCCAGCAAAACTCTGCGGTTGAGACGGACAACACGGGCCGAAATGTCCGGGATCGTGACAATGCGACAAAGACGCCGATCGACCAGAATGAAAACAAGAACGACGTGGAGCTTACCGCAACGATCCGCAAACGGGTCATCGAAGCGAAATTGTCGACGGCCGCGCAGAACGTGAAAATCATTACGCAGGATGGAAAAGTAACCTTGCGCGGCCCCGTGGACTCGACCGACGAGCAGGCGCGTATTGAAGAAATTGCTGTGGCCGCCGCCGGGGAAGGCCATGTCGACAATCAGTTGGAAGTCAAAGAACCCAAGTAACTCGTCCCGCGCCTCGCACCCAGGAGATCCGTCATGTCTAAGGCAGTGCTATGCATCGCAAGTCTTCCCCAAGCTGAACAAATCGTTGATCGCCTGAAGATGGCGGGTTTTTCGAATACCGATATTTCGGCCTTGATGGCCGACAAATCGGGGACTCGCGATTTCGCACACCAGCACAACACGAAAGCGCCTGAAGGCGCCGCCGCCGGCGCGGGCACGGGTGCGCTCGTCGGCGGGACTTTAGGTTGGCTCGCTGGAATCGGCACACTGGCAATTCCGGGGCTCGGTCCGCTGATTGCCGCAGGGCCAATCATGGCCGCGCTCAGCGGCGCTGCCGTGGGCGGGACCGTAGGCGGCCTCACGGGCACCCTCGTCGGCATGGGAATTCCCGAGTTCGAAGCCAAGCAGTATGAAGGCAAGGTGAAAGGGGGCAATGTCCTGCTCTCCGTGCATTCGGAAAACTCCAAGCAAACGGACGCGGCGAAAAAAATCTTCGAAGCGGCGGGAGCCCAGGACATCGTGACCAAAGAAGAGGCCACAGCGAAGAGTACTCGCTGATACGACCAGCGCTGCCTCGACGAGCCGTGCGACGGAACCGTTTCACGGCTCGTTGTCTTTCCGCGTCGCACCACAGGGAGACACCACCCATTTTCGTGCGACGGGAACGCACGGATGTTCGGTATAACTGCTTGGCTCTTATTGCCTTGTGAGAATCCTAATCGCGGCCGGGCTCAAATTTGTGCGTGGCACCGCGCCGGGCGGCGCCGCTCGGACATCATTCGTTCCGGCGCCAACTCGGAGCCCAATTGTCCCGACCCCCGGGACTTCGCGTGAGGTTCACTCGTTCTGAGCCGTCGGATTTCATGATGAAAATGTCCATCGCTTGCGCCGATCCGCGTTCGACCCTCGTGAAGACAAGCCAATTGCTGCACGGCGACCAGGCCGGTTCCGAATCGCGGGCCGGATGATGAGTCAAGTTGATCGGGTTCGATCCGTCCGGATTCATCACGCAGATCTCGGCGCTCTCTTGGTCTCGGCGCGTCATGAACGCGATCCTCCTTCCATCGGGCGAGCACGCGGGATGATGATCGGTCTGTGAGTTTGTCGTCAGGTTCACCGGATTCGACCCATCGACGTTGATCGTGTAGATTTCACGATTCCCGTCGCGCGTACTTTCGAACACGATGCGCCGCCCGTCCGGCGAAAAACACGGAGACCAGTCGTAGTGATTGCCGAACGTTAATTGGCGCTGATCGGCTCCCGCCGCAGACATCACACAAATGTGCGCATTCTTCCGATCGCCAGGATAGGCACAAAATGCAATCGTCTTCGCGTCCGGCGACCAGGTTGGATGCTCGTAGTCTTCCGCGAGCGATGCATCGGGCGTCAGACAGGCCTCATTCTTGCCGTCTGAGTCGCGGAGGTAGATGCGGTTTCGGCCGTCGCGAAGTGCGGAAAAGGCGATGCGTTTCCCGTCGGGCGACCATGCCGGTGAATTCTCTCCGGGGTCGTCTACGTTTTCCGTTAGCGGCCGGCGAGCCGAGCCATCCGGCAGCATGATCCAGATCTTCCCGCGTCCGTCCCCGAAGCTGCCCGAGACAAATGCGATTTTCCCTTCCGGGCGGGGCGGGGCGGCGACCGCTGCGACCGGAATGCCTGATCCAATCATCCCCGCGGCCAGACTCATGAATTGTCGGCGCGAGAATTCTGCGGCAAGTTCAGGCATTTCAGATTTCCTGGCGGGGTTCTTTTTTTGAATCCGTGTCCACGGTGATAGACTTAGACTCCTGACGCCCGCGAATCGTTCCCAATGGAGAGAGCGTTTTCTGACTCTCTGGATGTTTAACTTGGTGAACTCTTTCCGCCGGATCACGTTGTGGGCGGGATGCGATTCGGAACCAACTGTCGGTCTATGGCGGCTGTCAGGTTGGATAGGACACACGACTGGCCGTTCAGTCTACCAGATCCTGCGCGCCGGCCAACTCCCGTTCGTCCGGTCAAAACGCGAATAACTCCCCCACCGCATCGTCCTCCACCGCGATGTGCAAATATGCCGACGTGATCGACACGTTCGCGTGGCCCACGGCGTCCCTGACCGCGGCGAGTTTTCTGTCGCCGGCCAGCGCATGCCTGATGAACGTGTGCCGCCCGTGGTGAATCGTCAACGTCTCGAGGCGCTCGCGGCCGAGAACCTTGCACGCCGTGCGGAACCCGCGACGGAGCGTGTGGCGGGACAGACGCGTGCCCCGGCACTTCTCGACGACCGAACCGACGAAGCACTCGTCCGGCCCGGCGCCCTGTCGAAGGCGCTCTTCCTTCCAGCGCTTGAGATCGGCCAGGGTGCCTGAGTCCCGCCACAGCGGGACCATGCGGGGGCGACCACCCTTAGAAGCACCTCGCCGAATCCGCAGATGCGGGCGCGACGGATCGAGACGCACGTCCGACAACCGCAGCCCTGCGATCTCGGAGACACGTAACCCGCAGCAGAGCATTGGGCGCGTGCCATCCACTTTTAGTCGCACGATCGAATCACACGTTCAGGAATTTCCCCCTGACAAGGTTTGTCGTCTATTTTTGGGGTTCGGAACCCAGAACTAAACCGCCCCGGGGCTATCGAATTTCGCCCCCTCGGGGCTGGCAGTGACGTTGCCGTCCCGTGCCGGGAGCGGCCGTTTGATGGCCCCCGCGTCGTATACATCGAAAAGGATGATCTTCGCAAGCGGAACCAATGATTCCCGCTTTCCATTTCCATTTGCATTTACAATCCAAATACGCGGCCGGCTTCCTGCGGACGGAACCGGATGGGGGCCGCCACATCTATTCCACGGACCCCCTTCTTTACCGGTACGGAACATTTCTTCTGGAAGGTGAAAACCACTCTCGCGCCGTTGTCTGCGGGCGAAGAGCCCATCAGAAATTCCCCAGCAGGAATCAGCAGCAATTGCATCCCCACCGAGTTTTTGATCGTCGGCAGCTTGTCTTCAGCCCTCAAGGCGCCCGCTAACCCGACCAGTGCCAGTACAATGACTGACCTTGTGCCCACCAAATAATGCGTGACCAGCATCGGCTCCCTCCGGGTGTGGTACAGATGATTCAAGACTTCGGAATGGATATGACCATTTCCGGGCCGGCACGGCGCGGTACGAACGGCCTGATGGGGCGACGTCTTAAACCCCGCGAGGGGCGACAGGTTCCGTGGGAATTGACCTGCCAGACAGGTTTCTGTCAGGTCGTATTGGACTCGCGCAGGGCTCGGCGTCTTTTGGGTTCCGCAACCCAGGACTAAACCGCCCGGGGCTATCGAATTTCGCTCCCTCGGGGCTGGCAGCGCAGTTGCAGTTTCATACAGAAATCCGGCCATTTTGTTGAGGTTCGTCTTCTCAAATCGAAAAACCGAATGCACAATGGGAGAAAGAGGCAAGTGAGCGTTTGCGCGCCATTTCTCCGCGGGATGGATTTCTGCTCGATCCCCGGCTGTTCCTCGTTATGTCTCTCCTGAGCATCCTTCCGGGCATCTGTTTGGGCCGCGGCATTGTTCGAGCCAATTCCGTTCGTTCGTGAGTTGCCGCGCGCGATTGCGGCCGGGAGCCGCTGCCTGGGCGACGCGTCACGCATCAAGAACTCATTATGTACGGGGGAGCGCGCGAGCGCGAAAAATCGGGAATCATTGGAGAAATAGCCAAGATACGGAAGAAATCGAATTGCCGAGGACGCGGCATAGAATAGGGACGCACGGACGGAAAACGGTTGGAACACTAATAAACGCTGATCGATTCTAATCGCCGATGCGCGAGGATGGCCGCGGCGGCCAACAATTTCATTAATGTTTATCAGTGTCGATTAGTGTTCCCTTTTCGTTGTCTCGTCGGCGTCTCGTGAACGCGAAAAAGCGGGAATCATTGGCAAAAAGGCCGGAAATGGAACAAATCGAACCGCCGAGGATACGGAGAAGAAGGGAGCAGGACAGACGACGAATCAACGCATGACGGGATGTGCCTGGATTCGTTTCGGCTCTTAGCTCCTTCTTTCTCTGCGCGCCTCTGCGAACTCCGCGGTTACCTCCGTCCGTCGTCGTTCGGCCGGTTTATGGCCGTGGATCTGATGATGCTGCTTGTCAGTCGCCAATGTGACGTCGCAAAAAATCGGGAATCATTGGAGAAAGTGCCGAGAAATCAAGAAAGATAGAACCGCGGAGAACGCCGCGGTCGCAAAGCGAAAGTGGAGCAGGATGGACTTCCACGCCTCGTCACAGGATCCGCCATGGGGAACCACGAAAACGACGAAAGACGCGAAAACGGGTTGACGAAGAATTCGACCATGCCGAAAAACGTCCAAATCGGACGAAAAAGGGCAAACGTGAATATTTCGTGGGAAAAGTGAGGTATCTCGAGGGCAAACGTGAGGGCAAACGTGGATTCAGAAGGGCAAACGTGCCTTCGAAAGGGCACGAGTCAACAGGGAGATATGGCTCTGGGTGATGCGAGTGGTCGAATCCGTGGGATTCGCCTTGGCCGCACGAGCCTGACATTCCAGAGTCGACGGATTAGTATGTGCACAGCGTCGTGACGAGGCTCTTTTTTGTGTGAGAGTGACCGTGCCGGAACAATCAGAAAACCCATTGAGCCCCTTCTCCAGGCTGCGCCGCCGGGACTTTCTGGCGTGGGCAACACTGGCGCCGGCACTTGTCGGTTTCTCCGCAGCGAATGGCGCGGAGGATTTGAAGTCGACGGAACGTACTCGTCTGCTCTTCACCTCGCAGGGGAAGACGGGGATCGTCGACTCCGATGGCGGCCGGCTGCGATACTTCGATTTCCAGGTTCCCGGCCAGGCGACCTGGCAGCCGGGGCCGAGTTTCCCAGACGGGAAACGACTTGTCTTCTTGAGCATGGAACCGCGGCGCGACGGCCCGGGGCGGCCGTTCGAGGAGTATTACACGCAGACGCCGACTCATCTCTGGGTACACAACCTGGAAAGCGGCGCGCTTGATGAGATTTGTGACAAAGATCGGCTGGCTCCGTTCGTCACGCCAGCTCTATTGCTGGGCGACGAACGAATCCTGGTGCAGGTCGTTCGCCACAAGGTCGGGCAGATATACAGCCTCCTCCTCGACGGATCAGACGCACGCGAGTTCACTCGCGCGGGTGAAGGATTGCCGTACGGCCTGAGCCTCAGCCCGGACGGAAAACGTGTGGCCTATCATCTGGCCAGCCCGCAGGGTTATCAGGTCTGGACGAGCGACGCTGACGGATCGAACCGCATCCGCATCGCCGCACAGGCGGAGCACCTGTACTTCGGCACCCAATGGTCTCCCGATGGACGCTGGATCGTGTACGTCGACTGCCTGTATCGAAAGGATCCGGCTCATGACTGGGCCGACGTCTGCATCGGCCGTTCGGACGGGAGCGAACATCGGGTGCTCACGAGCGGACAGGCCATGTGGTTCGCGGCGACGTACGGCGATCCCACAACGCGCGGCGGTGGATCGAACGTGCCCGTCTGGACGAAGGATGGTTCCATTCTCTTTCCACGACGACTGCCCGACTCCAAGGCGGCCTGGGAATTTCAGCCTCAGCGGCCCGACGTGGACCATTTCAACCGGGATTACAAACCCGAACTGGCGCGCGGCGGAACGGAAATCTGTCGAATCGATCCGCGTGACGGGCGTGTGACCGTGTTGACTCACAGCGACCCGCCGGTGTGGGACTTCCGTGCCAGCGAGTCGCCCGATGGAAAGCGAATCGTGTTCTGTCGCGCCGCGACCGGTGGCGCCCCGGCGATCTGGATCGCAGACGCCGACGGCAAGAACCCGCGCCTTCTGACGCGTGGTCAGGAGGATCGAGGGGCGGATCATCCGCGCTGGCTAGCGGCGCCAACTCAATAATACCGGGACGGAATTCTTGGTATAATAAAAAATGCCAAGGAGCGACCGTCCTGTCGGCACGGGACGCTCTCCGGGCTGGATGTCGGTCGAGACAAATTCCTGTTGGGACAGAACCGCGTGATTCTCTTCTTATCGCTGGCGCTGCTGACGGCACCCCCCGGTGAGACACCCGATTTCACCTTTTTCGAAGCCAAAATCCGACCCGTTCTGGTGAGCAAATGCTACGGATGCCACTCCTCGAAACTGGCGGCGCCCAAGGGAGAGTTTAACCTCGATACGCGAGACGGATTGCTGAAAGGAGGGGCGACTGGGGCCGCCATCATTCCCGGAAAGACAGAAGACAGCCGGCTGCTCAAGGCGCTGCGGTACGACGAGACCGAGCTCCAGATGCCTCCGTCCGGCAAACTCCCGGATGCGGTCATCGCCGACTTCGAGCACTGGATTGCCGCGGGGGCTCCCGATCCTCGAACGGCGCCGGCTGCTCCTGCGGCTGGCGCAGCCCCTGCGCTGAAAGGGATGTCTCTGGAAGAAGGCAAAAAGTGGTGGGCATTCCAGCCGGTGCGCATCGCCGGCTCGGTACGCACCGGCGATCCGAGTTGGGCGAAGAACGCCATCGATCCGTTCATCCTCGCCAAACTGGAAACGCAGGGATTGAAGCCATCACCGGCTGCCGATTTGCGAATTCTGGCCCGGCGCGTGTACGTCGATCTGGTCGGGTATAAGCCGAGTTACGAGGAGATCGAGGCGTTCGCGACCGATCCGGCGCCCGACGCCTACGAAAAGCTGGTCGACAGGCTGCTGTCGTCGGAGCATTACGGTGAACGCTGGGGCCGCCATTGGATGGATGTCGCGCGCTTCGGCGAAGACAACCCGACCGGCGAGGCCACCAATCCGGCGTATCGTTTCGCCTGGCGCTATCGCGACTGGATTATCGAGGCCGTCAATAATGACGTGCCTTACGACAAGTTCGTCAAATTGCAGCTCGCTGCAGATTTGATGTCGGGCACTCCCCGCGATGATCTGCGAGCGCTCGGGTATCTGGGGGCCGCCCCCGTGCACCATAAAGACCTGCGGCTTTCCGAGCAGGTGGTCGGCGGCTTTCTCACTGATGACTGGGATGAACGCATCGATGCGGTCACGCGGGGACTGCTCGGTATGACCGTCGCCTGTGCGCGATGTCACGACCACAAGTTCGACGCGATCCCGACGAAGGATTACTACGGCCTGATGGGGGTGTTCGCCTCGACCATGAAGGTCGAGCGGCCGCTGTTTGACGTGGAGCCCGAGGTGGAATTGAGATATTCCTGGTTGCAGAATCGCCTGTTCGACCTCGCCTATTCAGTGAACCTGCTCACGAACGAAGCCTCGACCGTCGTCGATTCGGCCGCACGCGTCGCCCTGTGGAAATCCGAGATCGAGGCCCACCGGCAGGAAGCTCTCCAACTTCAGGAACGATATCCGAAGCTGATCGCCAACCTCGAAAGGTATTGGAACGCTCCCCGGCAACGGGGGGGCGATGCCGCCGGGCTCAATCGTCGCAACCGTGGCGCGGCCTCGAATGAACCTTTCACCAACGCCGTGTTCGAAGCCGCGCAGCACGTGGACGGCAGCGATCCACAGTTCACGTTCATCCGCTACAAAGCGGGCGAACCGCGCGACATGCCCGTCTTGAAAGCGGGCAATGCGGCCGCTCCGGGAGAGATCGTCCCGCGGCACTTCCCAATCGTTTTGGCCCAGAGCGATCCCAATTTTCAGAATGGGTCGGGCCGGCTGGAGCTGGCGGGGAAGATCTTCAGCGATGCGGCGCCGCTCGCGGCGCGGATCATCGTGAACCGGGTTTGGGGGTGGCACTTTGGAAAGCCGCTCGTCGGAACTCCCAGCGACTTTGGCGTGCAGGGGGAAAAGCCGACTCATCCGGAACTGCTGGATGATCTGGCGGCACGATTCATTCAGCACGGCTGGTCATTGAAGTGGCTGCATCGGGAAATCGTGACGTCGGCCACCTATCGCCAGGCGAGCCACCCGCGCCAAGCGGGGCTCCAGGCCGACGCCGCAAACTCGCTCCTCTGGCGAATGAATCCGCGGCGCCTCGACGTCGAGGCCTATCGCGACACGTTATTGCGCGTTTCAGGTCAGTTGAGTGAAACCATGTACGGCCCCTCGGATGACCTGCAATCGCCACGCAACTTGCGCCGTACCGTTTACGGTCGCGTCAGTCGCGGACGCATGAGTCCGCTGTTGCGGAACTACGATTTTCCCGACCCGATGCAAACGGCCGGCGGGCGCGAAATGACGACGACTCCGCTGCAGCAGTTGTTCGTCATGAATTCGACATTCATTCATGACGCGGCGGCCGAATTGGCCGAGGCCGTGGCGCCGGAGCCGAATGATTACGCTCGTGTGCAGGTTCTATTCCGCAAGATTCTCGGACGCGATCCCACCCCGAAAGAGCTCGATCTGGCGGTCGAGTTTCTACAAGGAGGTACGATCGCCCAATACGCGCAGGTGTTGCTCTCGACCAACGAGGAGATCTTCTGGCCATGAATCACCCCACCTCGCGGCGGCGCCTGCTTCAATCGTTGTTCGGCGGAATGGGCGGCCTCAGCCTCGCCGGCATCCTGTCGCACGAAGCAGCCCAGGCTGCAACCGCGGGGCATTACGTCAGCCCACGGACTCCGGGGGCGGCCAAGCACGTCATCAGCCTGTTCTTGGGAGGTGGTCCTTCACAGGTCGACATGTTCGACCCGAAGCCTGCGCTCGCCAGGTACGCAGGGCAGCGGCCGGGATCGGTCGAATTGCGCACCGAAAGGCAGACCGGCGGTTTGCTGCCGACGCCATTCGAGTTCCGGCCACGCGGTCAGAGCGGCATCGAAGTCAGCGACGTCGTCCCGGAACTGGCATCGGTGATCGACGATCTCTGCGTCATCCGCTCGATGTATTCCTTTAATCCCACGCACACTCCGGCCCTCAGCCTGTGGCACACTGGCACCGTGCTGCTGAATCGGCCATCGATCGGGTCGTGGGTCTCGTACGGCCTCGGGACGGAGAACGAAAACCTGCCGTCTTTTGTCGCGCTCGGTGGAGGCGGCGGGTCGACCACGCGCACGGGGTTCCTTCCTGCCGAGCATCAGGGGACGGCGTTCAACAATGCCGAGACCGACCCGGTCAACATGATTCCGGACTTGCAGAACAAGTGGGCCGACAAAGACGGCCAGCGGCGTCAACTCGATGCGATTCAAGCATTGAACAAAGAATACGGCAATTCCTTCGGAGCGGACGACTATCTGGAAGGTCGAATCCAGTCGATGGAGTCGGCGTATCGCATGCAGTTTGCGGCCCTCGATGCGTTTGACGTGCGGAAGGAGCCCGACTCGATCCGCGAAGAATACGGTTCAGGATCGTTTGCCACCGGCTGCCTGCTGGCGCGGCGCCTCGTGGAGCGAGGCGTCCGTTATGTGCACGTGGGCGCGGGGGGCTGGGACGATCACAAAGACATCGAGAGGAATTACCGGAAAAACTGCCCGTCCATGGACAAAGCCGCGGCGACGCTGATCCGCGATCTCAAACGCCGCGGCCTCCTGGATGAAACGATCGTGGTGTGGGGGGGCGAGTTCGGGCGCACACCGGTCTCCGAAAGCGGCACCGGGAGGGACCATAATCCGTACGGGTACACGATGTGGGTCGCCGGCGGCGGCTTCCGCGGTGGGCTGGCCTACGGCGCCACCGACGAATTCGGGTTTAAGGCCATCGAGAACCGCGTTTCGATCCATGATCTGCATGCGACCATGCTGTACGCGCTCGGCATGGACCACACGAAGCTCACCTACCGTTATGCAGGCCGCGACTTCCGATTGACCGACGTCTTCGG
>DASYAR010000143.1:0-50967 GCA_036501235.1 Planctomycetaceae bacterium | reverse complement strand
CCCGCCGAGCTGCCGCTTGACTGCCGCGGCATTGCCCCGTTTCGTTCCCGCTTTCGCCAGATGCACTCCGGCGGCATGCACCAGATTTTGCCCCAGCAGCCGCAGCGCTGCCGAACTTGAGCGCGGAATGACCAGGAGGCGCATCGGAGTCGTCCGTGCCAGTTCTGCCGCGAGCAGCCCCGCCGCCGGGTCGCACGAAGCCAGCACAAGAGTCTGCTCCGGCAGATTTTGACTGCGCGGCTCGAACACACCTTGCGAAAAGATGCCGTCGTGCCCGATCACGCCTCCGCCGCTGGCTTCCACCGGATACAGGAGCACTTTGCCGGCGATTTCCGCATGCCAATACCGGCACGGGTCGCTCGTTGCCGGCCAGGCCCATTCCGTCCGTGGTCCGACGGCGCCATTGAGCGAAAAGAGCGCATCGACGCGGCAGCCGAAAGCCTCGGCGAGAAATAGCGCCGCGGCCACTGACGGGATGAGGCGTTCGATTTCGATCGCGCTGACGGCCGCGCGCGAGATGCCGGCCCGGCGCGCCAACTCCGCCTGTGACCACCCCCGCGCCATGCGAAGCGTTTTCACATTGTTGCGCAGGTTCCCGGTCTGTGACATGATCATGTCATCTTAGGGAGATGATTGTGCCTGCGTCAACGAGTGCGATCGTTCAAAAATCCCCAATAACCTCACCGCCCGCGCGGCTCCCCACACTTTGCCAGGTTGCCAAATTGATGGAATTCGAAACAAACTGCACGTGCCCGTCGCAAAACAGCGAATGGACGCCGCCGGTGTGCTTGCTGTGAGACGCGATATTGTGCGAGAGACGGCTCCACCAGTAAAAGTTTCTCGTGCTTTGCGGCAATCCGCCGCGACAATCGATTCCGAGGTCGTTCGGACCACGAATATGATTGTACATCGTATGCCCCGGAGCGGCGTAGAGGAGACGATTGCCGCGATCCGTCTGCAAATTGTTTCCCGCGGCGCAGTCGCCGGGGTAGTTAATCAGCTCGGGCCCGCTGCTGGCGTTGTTGTTGCCCGTGGTCAGCACAAATCCCAGCGAGGGAGTGACTCCGGTCCAATTTGCGCCATTGATCGTGGGATCACCATTGATCGACAGCACCTGTTCGCTCAGGCACACCGTCTGGCTCGTCCCATCCATAATGTCGCTGATCCGGGTGCGGGAGTTTTCGTAGAAAATACCGGTCACGCGATTGCCAGACGGATTCCTTGGAGACGCTGAAAAAGTGGTTCCCGTATTCATCACGTAATTCGTGACATTCGTCAGTCCTGAACCTTGCGCGAGCGTCGGGATTCCGCTGTCGCTCGGGCAGAGAAACATCGGAATCGGAGTCGTACTGGGTCCGTTATTGACCGCCGTGTCGGGGCCACTCAGGAAGTTGATTTGGTTGTAGAGCGGTGCTTGATCGAGTTGCGGCAGCATTTGGGCGAATGCCGAAAAGCAATTGCCGTTTCCAGTCGTGGCGCCGCCGTTGGCCGATTGCGACTGGTCATCGGCTGGCGAGATGTTGACGATTCTTCCTGGAGGAAAGGTGTTGAACGAACTTTCATAATTGTTGAGAGCCAGCCCCAACTGTTTCAGATTGTTCTTGCACTGCCCTCGCCGGGCCGCTTCGCGGGCCTGCTGCACAGCCGGCAAAAGGAGAGCCACGAGCACGGCAATGACGGCAATCACAACCAAAAGCTCAATCAACGTGAAACCGCGACGACGACAAAACGGCATGATGGATCCTTGATGGAGAAATCGGCTGACAGGCGGGAGAATGTTCCCAGGCGTCTGCGCGTCGTCGCACCAGGAAAAGGAAAACGCGGCCAGCCCGCGCGTGAGAGACTAACATACGCACTCGCCAATGCCGATACAATCACATCCACAGAATGATACGATCGTGTCAGAACGCCGATGCCGATTCCCGGGTTGGCGCTCAGAAATCTCCGATGGCATCCCCGGCAGCGCGAGTAAAGAGCGCGTCGATGGTGGCTTGGGGCGTCTTGGCGTCGGGCAACGGATTCGCACATTGGGGGCAGGTGTTCATGGCGTTTAGAATTCGACGGTAGAGACGATGTGTTGATGAAATCCATTATGACCGAGCGCGGCCGCATCCAAGAAATCCGCAATGCCGTCGGTCGAATTTCTCGTTGACCTGTTGGACGTGGTGTTGTAGAATATATCAACACTCTCGATATGGGAATAATCGTCGGGCCGGAGCATTGCATGGATGACGTCCACGTCATTTGGGACCTCGACGACGACCCGGATGGGAACGTCAGGCACATTCTTGAGCACGACCTGACCATTGAAGAGGTTGAAGACGTCTTGCTTGACCCATTAAGCGTGACGACAGCGAGTCGATCGAGCGGCGAACCCATTACCTTCGGTCACACTGCAACGGGGCGATACATCGCCGTCGTCTGGGAACACATCGCAGACGATCCGTTGACGATGAAGCCAATTACCGCCTACGAGACGCCTGAACCAAAGTGAAGGAGCGTCAGATGTCCAAACAACGAGCTCGTGCAAAATCGGATCTGACTGCCGAGCAGCGCGCCGCATTGAAAGATAAGCGCGACAAATTTCAGCGTGAACGCCCGACTTTGGCTCAGCTCCAGGCATCGGGTGAATATTCGGAGCCGGTCACGCAGCGGGAATATTGGAGCTGCCGCAAGGTGGGATTGCTTCTGAAGCAATTGCGAGAGCAGCAGGGCCTGAGTCTCGCTGATCTTTCCAGCCGCACCGGCATGGACCGCGCCGCATTGTCGCGCCTCGAGAATTCCGGCAACCCGACGCTAAAGACCCTCTTTCGCTATGCGGAAGGGATCGGCATGGAGATCGTCTTCGAAGGAGCGCCCGGAAAAACGGTCGCGATTCGGATACAAGAACGGAGGACAAAATCCACTGTACCGCACGCGTCGTGACGACAAGCCAACATCTGTCCCTACGAATCGGTTCCTAAGAACCTTCCGCCGTCGATGCGATAGACGTTGCCGGTTGTGAAATCGGTCCCTTCGAGCAGATACAGCACCAGATTCACGGCGTCGGCGGGGGTGCCGATTCGCTTCAGCGGAGCGGCCTGGCGGATCGACTCGATGTCTTCCGCCGACAAATTCAGCGGCGGGTCGATCATGGCCGGGGCGATGGCATTCACGGCAATCGTGGGCGCTAGTTCCACCGCCAGCCCCTTCGTCATCGCCACCACACCCCCCTTGGCGATGAAATAGGGAAGAAAATTCTTGTAGGGTCGATCGATCGCCCAATCGGCGAAGTTGACGATCTTCCCCTGGATGCCATCGACTATAGGTTGCGTCCGCATGGCCAGCGCCGCAGCTATCGCCACCAGATACGGCGCTTTCAGGTTCGATGCAATCGAATCGTCGAAATCGCCGGGTTGCAATTCATCGAATGGTTTAGGATGAAATTCGCTGGCCATGTTGACCAGGACGTCGACCGAACCGAGTTCGGCAACCGTCTGCGCGACGAGGCGTTCGGCGTCGGCAGGTTGACGCAAGTCGGCGGCGATTGCCGCCGCACGCACGCCCAAAGCACGGACTTCCGCGGTCACCGCCTCGATCTTGTCGCGACTCTTGAAATAGCTAAGGGCAACATTGGCGCCGCGCTGCGCGACGGCCCGTGCCAGATGCGCACCGACGCGGCGGCCGCCGGTGATCAAAACGGTTTTGCCCTTGAGGATCATGGCGAGCCAGCTTCATTGTTGACTGTGAATCGTTGGTCAAACTGCCAACGACACGCGCTCTCCTGTGGGTCGCGGTTAAGCGAGTTATTTCTCGCGGAGCCAGTCGGCGATGAACAATTGACTCGAATTGTCTGACGACCGTGTCGCCGTCCACATCAATTGTTTGCCGTCCGGGCTGAAAACGGGGAGCACGTCGGTTTTGTCACTGTCGGTGATCTGCGTGACTTTGCCCCCGGTCAGTTTGTCCCCCGGGTACGAAAGTTCCATCGTGAACAGGTGAAACGTCCCGCGACCCGTGGTGTAGTCGGCCCCGGACCAGATGAAATACTTGCCGGACGGGTGGAAATAGGGACACCAGTTGACGTGATCGAGGTTGTTCGTGAGCTGCACCTCGGTTTTGCCGTCGATCGAGATGGCGAAGATCTGCAGCATATGCTCTTTCTGCCGGTCGCTGCGGAAAATGATCCAGCGATTGTCTGGAGAAAAGAACGGTCCGCCGTCATACCCCGGAGTATTCGTGATCTGCCGGACGTTGCTGCCGTCGGCATCCATGATGTAGATGTCGGGATCGCCGTCGCGCGACGAGGTGAAAACGATCTGCTTGCCGTCGGAGGAATAGCTTCCCTCGGCGTCGTAGCCGGGCGCGTCAGTAAGCCGCTTGAGACCACGGCCGTCGATGCCGATCGTATACAGGTCCATGTGGGGATCGAAGTCCCACTGATAGCGGCGCCGACCTCCTTTGGCCGCCTCTTCGCGGGCTTTGAATTCGGTCTCTTCAATGTTCGGGTCGCTATGGCTCGACGCGAACAGGATCGACTTGCCGTCCGGACTGAAGTACGAGCAAGTGGTGCGGCCGCGCCCCGTGCTGACAAGCCGCGGTTCGCCGTTCGCCAGGCTTTGCGTGTAGATCTGGTAGAACGGGTATCCGACCGGATAAGCCTGATAGACGATCGACTTGCCGTCCCCCGAGAAATAGCCTTCCCCTGCGCGGGGCAGGCCGTGGGTCACCTGTTTGAGATCAGCCAGGTGTTTGGCCTCGCCCTCGCTCAGCGTGGCCAGTGCGGGTGGGTCTGCACAGAATGCCGTTTCCGCTGCAAATACGAAGAGTAGCAAACCAACGTATATCATCCGAGTCATGAATGAATCCTTCGAAATGCCATCAGTTCGAATCTGTGGCTCAATTCGTTCCTTTTTGCCCGATTGTCGGGAACCCAAGCTCGATGATATGTGATTCAGCCTCCAAAGGCACTGTACCGACGGACGCCGCGCGCGAACATAACTCGGTTCGCGATCCACAGCAACACGACCCACACCGAGCCCATCGCCAGGTGCTGCCACAGGTCGGCGCCGGTGTGCTTGCCGAGCATAAGGGCTGCCGGAAAATACGCCAGGTATTCGAACGGCAGCAACATCATCACGACGCGTGCCGTCTCTTCGGCGCGGGGCGTGTCGCCGAAGATTTTCATCAACCAGGGAAGGGGCGCCATGTGTCCGGACAGAAAGTAATTGATCATCATGAAAATGAAAATCAGCGAACTGACTTCCAGAAACCAGAATGAAATCAGCCCGATCAGGCTCTCCATCAGGAACCCGATGAGAAAGGCGATCACCAGCGAGGCCGCGAACGCGCCGATCGTGACGAGATCAGGGGAGTAGGCGAAATAATCGCTACACAAATAGAACACCAGCACAAACGGCCCGGTGGCAACGAAATAGTACACCAGTTTATGCGCCACGCGCGCCCAGAACAGATACGCCAGCATGTCGACCGGCTGCGTGAGATACTTCTTGATCGTGCCATTGCGCACGTCGTTCGCAATACCTCCCGCCAAGCCCGGCATGCTCGAAAAAGCCCGACCGACCATCACCAATAGAAAGTAGGCGATCATGTCGGGGAGCTTGTAGCCATTCATCTCATGCTGGTTGTCGCGCGCGTAAATCGCCGACCAGAGAAAAATTGAGGAGACGATCGGCAGGAACCGCACCAGGGTCCCGAAGGCAAAGTCTCCGCGATAAGCGAGTCGCTCGCTGATGCACGTTCGCAGGATGAACCAGTGGGTACGCATTGCGGGGGATGGACGGGGAAGAGAGAAGGTTGAGGAGTGAAGAGAGAATTATAGAGGATAGAAGATAGAGAATAGTGAAAACGAGATTCCTTAAGCCCACGGGACGCTTCCCGTGGGTCCGCTCAGCGCGCAGCCGTCGCCTCCGCCTCGACGGCTGAATTTTTGGTGGTTGTGAAGATTTCTGCGATCGCTTCTTCGAGCGGCCGATCGTGAACGCCGACGTCTTCCAGCGAATACTCCGTGAGCAACGCCGAGAGGATTACAGGAACCTGGTTGCGCGGCACCTTGATCTTGGCGCGCGGGAAGCTGTCGTCGAACACTTCGCCAAAGCGTTCGAGCCCCTCGGGGCGCGAGTCTCCCCCGAACAGCAACTCGATCACCTTGTACGTGCTGAAGCGATCGACGATCTCGCCCAGAGATCCGTCGTGCTTGATCTCCCCTTCGTTGATGATGATCGCCCGTCGGCACAGCGCCTGCACGTCTTTCATATAATGGCTGGTGAGCAACACCGTCAGTTTCTGCTCGGCCTGATAGAACTTCAGAAAATCCTGCACCTTGCGCTGCGACACGACGTCCAGACCGATCGTCGGTTCATCGAGCAAGAGCAGGTCGGGCCGGTGCAACAGCGCGGCGATCAGTTCCATGCGCATCCGTTCGCCCAGCGACAGCTCGCGCACCGGCTGTCCCACGAGCTTGCGGACTTCCAACAGGCTCGTGAGTTCGTCGAGCCGGCGGTCGAAGTCGGCCGGGTCGATGCGGTAGATTTCTTTATGCAGCCGGAACGACTCTTGCGCAGGCAGGTCCCACCAGAGCTGGTTCTTCTGCCCCATGACCAGCGCGAACCGCCGGCGATAGGGGATTTCTCGCTTCCACGGGACATATCCCAGAACGGTGGCGTGGCCCGAAGTGGGATAGATCAGCCCCGACAGCAGCTTGAGCGTCGTGGTTTTCCCGGCCCCGTTTGGCCCGAGGAAGGCGACCATTTCCCCCTGGTCGATCTGGAAGCTCACGCCGGCGACGGCGTGAACCAGATGATAATCCCGCCGGAACAGCCCCTTCACGGACGCCCACAGCCCCTCGCGCTTGCGATACACGCGATACGTCTTCTTAAGGTCCTGCACGTCGACGGCGATCATGCAGACATCTTAGGCGACAACGCACTGCTGGTCGAGCAATGTCGTCATCTCATTCCGCCGAGATGACGACATTCATGATTCACGCCGCGTCAGGCAGGTCACGAAACTGCTGGAAGTGCGGTTTGTCCGGCAGCGAGAAGCGCAGGACGCTGCCGGCGAGGGGCTCGCCGCGCTGCGCGATGTGGCGTTCCTGGATCGGACCCAGGACGCCCGAGGCGTTCCGCAGGTAGTCGATCAACTCGGGACGGAATCCCATCAGCCGCGCGCACGTGGCGTCGACCGCCGGCAGGTTCGTTCCCATCACGACCAGGTGGGACGACTTGGGCGTCCCCATGATCGGCCCGTCTCCCTCCATGCCGACGATGCCATCGACGATCGCCACGTGCGGGCGGACCGTGGCGTTGATGTCGAGGATCGATTGACCGATCCCCGCATGATGCAGCACATTCTTCGGCCAGCCGTAACAGACGCCCGGCATCACGCCGAACAGGTTCTTCATCGACAGCGTGACCCCGGCCCAGTGATGCGTCTTCATCTTGGGGAGCGACACGATGAGGTCAGCCCGGCGCAGCGCCTGCGGCAGGTACAGCTTCGCCAATTTCGTGAAACGTGTGCGATTGTCGGCCGTGAAAACGTCGTCGTAGTTCAGGTCGACGAAAGAAATCCGGTCGTCGTCGAGGACGCGCTCCAGGCCCGATTGTTCGAGAACGAAGCTGGTGTCGCGGCAATGCCCCTGCCCCTCGGCGACGATCACTTCACACGCGTCCCAGCCGCGAAACACCTCGACGACCGCGCGGACGAACGCGGGGTGGGTGTTGATGTGCGGCTTGGTGATGTTGGGTTCAACAAGATTCGGCTTCAGCAGCACCGATTTGCCGCGGATCGTCGCGCGCGACAGCCCCAACTCCGAGAGCCCCCGTCGCATGAGGTCGACCAGATGGGGACCGTAGGATTCAGCACGCCCGACAAAGACTGCGGAGCGCCACAGGTGTTCGGCGTTGTTCCAGAACCAGTTGCCCGCGGTCGCCGCGGCCAGCAGGCCCCCGGCTCCCATCAGGAACTTGCGACGCGAGAATGGCAGCGCAGGACGCGGAGCGTGCGTTGGCAGTGCATTCTCGGGCATGATGACGTGATTGTGCATGATTGAATTATTCCGAGTCTCAAACAGACGAAATTCGGCGACACAGAGCACCGACCCCGAATGGGGTCGTAGCCATTGGCCGGGGATTAAGCGCAGCGATATCCCCGGTCGGGGACTTTGACATGATGCCGCAACTCATGCGAAACACGACTAGCCCTCCACCTCATCAAGCACCGATCGCCGTACAACCGAGCAATTCCAGCGAACGCTCCCCCGCGGCCAGCAGCAGATAGGCGAGCTGAGCGATGCAATTCGAGCTGCGCGCGGCCCGATCGTGCGCGGCGCGCAGCCAGTCGTCGGCCCCGTGGGGACGCCGATTCCACGCCGTCAGGGCCAGCGTGCCATAGCATAGCGACTGCGGCGCGCGAGTCGTCGGCAGGATCGCTTCGAGATATTCGCAGCTCTGCGTCACGAGGGGGCTTTCGGCATCCTCAATGCCGGACAGCGCCAAGAGCGCCAGGCCCGTGGGAGCCGGTTGTGGTTGCAAGTCGGTCCCGAAAACGGCAGAGTTTCCGTAATTCCAGCCGCCGGTCCGAATGACCCGGTCGCGGATCAGCCTCTGGCCATCGAGCGTGCGGACGTGTTCGGCCAATCCCGCCCGCTTCAGGGACAGCACCGCCAGTGCCGTCGGTTCAAGCCAGCTGTGCGTGTCTGCCACCCAGGCCCAGCCGGCGATGCGCGTGTCGTGTCCGTAAGGCGAATCAGGCGTCGGGCTCCATGTCATGCCATGTTGCGTCAGGAGCCAGTCGGTTGCTTTCTTTCTCGATTCGTGACAACGGTCGACCGCCAGCCAGACGAGAATCGCCAGGGGCGTCGTCCAGCAGGGGCGCGGCAAATCGGGAGCGATCCCCAGGCAGCCGTCCGGTTGTTGCAGGTCTTTGAGCCATTCGGCCGCCGCCACGACGGCGCGGTTCGAATCCTCCGGCTGCTCTGCGGAAGGAGTCGCGGCCAGAGCCAGTGCGGCGAGCGCCGTGGGCTCGACGTACGGATTGCCCTCAGCGCGATTGCCCCAGCCCGTTCCGGACCGGCGCATCCGCAGCAGTTCCCGGTGCAGGCCGTCGATCGAGGCGCTGTTCACGTCACTTCGCCCCGCTCCCCAGAAAACTGAACAGACCCTTGCGCGGTTTCTTGTCATCCACCTCCGCCTTGGCGTCCGTCGATTGCCCAAGCTGCTGCGCCACCTGCTCGATGGCACGTGTTAACTTGGCTTTGGGCGACTGCACGATCAGCGGCACGCCGTTGTTCCGCGCTTCGACCATCGTGGCGAAGTCGTTCGGGACCTGGTACGAAATCTCGCGACCGATCGTCTCCAGCGCTTTGTTGAGGCTGATTTGCGTGTCTTCGAGACCGACGCGATTCACGACGATGCGAATCTTGTTCGTCAGCCCTTCGGTGTGGTCGAAATATTGCATCAACCGCACGACGTTGCGCAGGCACGGCAGATCGAGCTGAGTGACCAGGAGCACCGTCTCGGAAACTTCGAGCGCCGCCATGTCGAGCGCGCCGAACGACTTGCTCACGTCGATCACCAGATGGGTGAAGGTGCTCTTGAGCAGAGCAATCACGCGGCGAAGCTGTTCGGCGGTGATCTTCAGGTTGTCGTCGAGGTGGACAGGCCGGGGCAGCAGGAACACGCCGCAATCGTGCCGCGTCAGCGACCGTTTGAGGAGTGAATAATCGAGTCGGGTGATGTTTTCGGCCACGTCCTGGATCGTGTAATCGGGAATGATGTCGAGCCATACGTCGGAATCGCCGAGCGCGAAGTCGAGATCGATCACGACGACGCTGTTCTGTTCGGAACGAGCCAGAATGCACCCCAGGTTAACCGCCAGCGAGGTGCATCCGACGCCGCCGCTGGCCCCCGCCACGGAGATCACCTGGCACGAGCGGACCTGTCCTTCGCCTGTTCGCGAAAATTGCGTCTGGCGGATGCGTTCCAATGCCGACAGCACGTCCTCGAGCTTGAGCGGCAGGCTCAAGAATTCCTTGGCGCCGTTCCGCATGGCCTGCAGGATCAGGCTGCCTTCGGTGGACGAGCTGATGACCAGCACGTGGCATTCAGGCAGCTCCTGCGAGATTTTGGCAACAAGCGACATTCCCTTGCCCGGGTCCGAATCGAGCGCGATCAGCGCAATGTCCGGACGGGTCTGCATGACCACGTCGAGAAAGAAGTCGTAGCGCGAGCTTTCGGCTTCGAGCCAGACGGTGTCGATGCCCAGCATCAGCGACTTGAGCGCGCCGCGCGTCGAGTCATTGGGATCGACGAGCGCCAACCGAACGACAGTCTTCATGATTTACCTTTGGTTCAGCGACATGCCAATCGATGCAAGTTGAACGGTCTCTTGTCTTTCGTCCCGTGCCGTTACTGCGGAGTGATCAATCCGGGCCGGTCATCGTATCCGGCGTTCACGGCTTGACGATCATTGGCCGGCCGGATGCCTGAAACGGGAGCAATGGGACCGGCGGAATCGACGACCGGCGCCGGTTTGACGGGACGCTTGGCCTGGGCTTTGCCAGCCGAGTATCCCGCGGGAGCGATCTTATTGTCGGCTACCGGTGCGATCGTCGACTTCGACTTGCCTCGATACGCCGTCTGCGGCGGCTTGGAGCTCTTTCGACTTTGCTGGTCTTTCACTTCGGGCGCCGTCTCATCCGCGGGACTGTTCTTGGAAGGTGCCGGGGCGGTCTTCACCGGCCGGTTGCCGATGGCCGGCGCTGCATCACCCTTGGGCACCGGCTTACGGGCTGCGCCGTTATCGTACATCCCATTCGGCGAACCAGGCATCGGCGGAGGGCCGTTCGGATCTGCCGGGGCTCCGGGGACCGGGCAGGCGTCCGCCCCGGCATCGAAGTTCGTCGGCGGCGGCTCCGGATCACGTCCATAACGCGGCACTTCGACATAGCCGTTCCAAAACAGTTCCCGATCGGTCGGCGAGACCGTACTGCGTCCCGGCCCGTCGGGCAATTGCGATTCGTCGGTAGGCGACGCGAGCTCCGGCGTCACCAGCACGATCAGTTCGGTCTCGGATTCGTCGTGAGCAACCCGGCGGAACGCGGCCCCGATCCACGGCAGTTCTCCCAGAAAGGGGATCTTCGTGGTCGTCGACTGGACGCGGTTCGAAATCAGCCCGCCGATAATCAGCGTTTCGCCGAAATTCATTTCGACTTCGGTGTTCACGCGGCGGGTCGTCAGGCTGGGGACGGTAATCCCCTGCACGGTGACCGTATTCGACAGGTCCTTTTCGCTCACTTCGGGGCATACCTGCATCCGCAACCGGCCGCTCGACAGGATCGTCGGCACGAATTCCAGTTGCACGCCAAACGATTTGTATTGAACGCTCACCGTCCCCAGCCCTTGCGGGATGGGAATGGGAAACTGGCCGCCGTCGAGGAAGTTGGCGGGACGGCCGTTCGTGGTCGTCAGATTGGGCTCGGCCAGAATCGTCAACAGGTTCTCGGTTTTCAGGGCTTCGATGAATCCTTGAAACGCGTTGTCGTTCGAGACGGTGCCGAACACGGCGGTCGCGCCGGTTGGTACGACGGCCGACGACACCGGTCCCACGAACCCGCCGAACGGATTGGCCAGGTTCGTCGCGGGGGTCTGATTCGAGAATGGGACGAGCTGCCCCGGCAATGATCCGACGTAGTTGTGTTGCCGTAATTGCAGGAAGTTGAAGCCCAGGGCACGGATCTTTTCGCGCTGCGCTTCCATCATCCGCACGCGCAGCATAACGGTCTGCACGCCGCTGACTTGCAGGTAATTGAGGACTTTGGCGAAATGCATTTCGGCCAGCTCGACGATCTTGGTGGCCTGGCCGGCTTCGTCGACCCATCCCAGCAGCAGGACGGCGTCTTTGACTTTGATTGCCTGGACTGACGAGCCGGGGGCTGCTTCACGAACGAGGGCCTGAAATTGCCGCACGTCGTCTTTCACCAGGACGTCCACGGAATAGCTCTGGCCGTGTTCGTCAACCAGGGTAATCGACGTAAAACCGGGCGCGAGGGCCACGAGCCGCACCTGATGGAAATTTTCGACGGTCGTGATCCGCACAATCGCCGGATCGAAACTATCGACGCTGTGAATCTTCGCCGGCAGCTCGAGCAACCGAACTTCCTTTTCCGAGATCGACAACTGGCTGGACCTGGCCATCGGCCGATAGATCAGGACGTTGCGCGGGTCGGGTTGCGCCTGCGCCCGCGGCGGGGCGCAACAAGCCAGGAAAGCGAGCACGAATCCGATCGTGCCCGCGCGTCGCATCAATTTCGTCTGCATCCCTGCACCTCGTCCTTGAACGCCGGGGCCCTCCGGCCGAGTAATTGTTATCCCGCCTCGACCGCTGGATCTAGGTCCGCCGGTTGTTCGGCGGGTTCAGCAAATTGAGTTTCCGTCGGCTGCGTTTCTATCACCGGCGTTTCCGTCGCCTGCGTTTCTGGCGGCTGTGTCTCTTCCGCCTGGGGCTTGGAAACCGGCCGCTTGATCTTGATGACTTCCTCTCGCTTCTTGTCTCCTTCGAAGATCGTGATGGTCCACGATTCCTCGTTCGGATCGACCGCCGGCGTGATTGGCTTGACCGGTTCCTGCACGACGACCGGCTTGACCTCCGGCGCCTTTTGCGGCTCGGCCTCTTCGCTCTCCAGCCCTTTGGTGGCGGCCAAATCGTCGAAAATCTTGTCGTCGACCGCGGCGACCTGGGCGTCTCCCTTGTCTTCGGAGTTGCGCAAGGCCATTTGCAACTTGCCCAGGTTGGCGGCCAGCATCAGCACCTGCGACTGTTCGGGGGTGACGAGCACCGACAAGTTCTCGGCCTTGGCGCCTTTGGCCGCATCGCCCCCTTCCCCTTCTCGATTGCGATCGATGGCGAAGACCTCGATGTATTCGAGCACCGTCTTGGTGCGCGAATTGTCGTGGCTCCCTTTCTTCCCCTTTTGGGTGTACGTGCAGAGCACATCGATCCGGTCACCCGGACGAATCATCCCGCTGTGCACCGTCGTCATGTTCACAGGGATCGTCGCCACCCGCATTCCCTTGGGGATTGTGGTCGACGCGCCATATTCTCCTTTTTCACCGAGTTTGGCCAGCAGCACGACGTCGCCCGGATACGACCGCACCTTCAAGGCGCGTTCTTCATACTGCGCAGCTTCGGTCACGGCGCCGACCGGGACGTTTTCCCGCGGCCATTGTTCGAAAGCCACCTGCGAGGCGTCGAGCTTAATGCCAGCCCCGATTTCCTGCTTCGCCACGAGCACCGGAACGGTATCCTTGACTTGTTTTTCGCCGGAAAGAATCTGCTGAACGCCCAGCATGGCCACCAGGCCACAACCCAGGGCCATTGCCAGCAGCACCATCGACTTCGTTTTCATCACGCTACCCACCCGATCAATGAGTTCATCGGCAACGAATAGTTAAACTCTTCAGCCTATGAGGACTGTGACGATTGAATTGGTCGTATTGCCTATACGATTCCGGCGTAGAAGAAGTAGGCGATCGAACCAATGCAGATCGGAATCCCATACGGGAGCAGCAGCATTCGCGGCTTGCGTTCGGCGGCAATCTGGGAAAGCTGGCGAGGATCCCTGATCTGTACCCATTCCGAGACGATTGTCAGGAAATTGGCATAGTGGTGGATGAAACTGTCACGCCGCCAAACCATCCAGATGGCCATTGCGGCCCCGACGACAGTGGACACGCAGAAGGCAGAGAACGTGATCGAAGCCCCCAGCCAGGCCCCGACGCCAGCCATCAACTTGACGTCGCCGGCGCCCATTCCCCCCACACTGTACAAAGGCAGCAGGCAAGCCAAACCAACGAACATTCCGATCAGTGCGGCTGCGAAACTGTCCCAACCCCCCGTCCAGCTGTTATAGGCCAGGCCCGAGAGCACCATTGGAAACGTGATCCAATTCGGGACCCGTAACTGCTTGCCGTCGATATAGGCGGCGACGATCAGCGTGGCGCTCACGAGGATGACTGGCCAGTGACCGAGAACATAAGCCTGCCACTCCATGTTGATTCAGCCTTTCTATGATTTATCGTAATACCGCGCGGCATTAGTGGTGCGCGCCGGTCAAGTGCATGAACAGTGAAACCGAGGCCGCCAGCAGCACCAGTAGCTGGGGCAGCGATGACCAGATAGATTCCATCCAGAACGGCGACATGGCATCGAACCCTGTAAAAACACCCTGTAAAAGTCAGGTGAAACAAGTCAAACCTCGCTCGCGGGGGGGACCCCGCGGGCGGAGGTGGCGGGTCGACCGGTTGTCGGGGGCCGATCCGACTGCCGGCAAACTCGCAGACTGCCGATTACGACCCGCCCAGTTGGCCTGATACGTTCGTGAACGTCGACGAGGCGTTCGTGCCCACAGCCTGAATGGCGGCGAGACACACCACGATGATCAGGGCCAGCATCACGGCGTATTCAACCGCCGTCGGGCCGTCTTCAGAAACCAGGAACTCCTTGATGGAACGAATCGAGAAAATCATCTTGCCTACCCCTTATAAGAGAAATCCTCTATACAGGTTCAGGCGCGCGTCGACTGACCCCGAGTGCGGGTTGAATCCCTTTTCCCGGGGATGTGCCCATCCGGCGTGCGTCTACAATTCAACGTGATCACACCGTCAACCAAAACGACTACGAACCGCCGCCCAACTGAGCGCTGACGCTGGTAAAGGTCGTCTTGGCGTTCGTGCCGACGGCCTGAATCGCGGTGAGGCACACGACGATGATCAGGGCCAGCATGACGGCGTATTCCACCGCTGTGGGGCCGTCTTCAGAAACCAGGAACTTCTTGACGCTCAGAGCAAGTGACTTCATGGCATGTTCCTCTCAAACGAAAGCCAAGTAATAAGACCTCACAACGAGGTTAGACCCGATGGGAAGCCGCCGCCTGTCGCGCTGTTCTGGATCGCAGGCCCACACGGCAAAATGCCTCTCTCTCTGGAAACCTAGGTCACCCCCGGAACGAGTCAAGGAAATCCGGACTCGAAACTTTAATGTTTTTCTCTCGTTCCCAGATTCCAGCAAGGGCGACATACCGTGGCGAATTGATTCGGCGTAGCGAAAAGCGCTTGCAACATCGGCCCGAGCTCGCATGCAGTATCCAATTGCTATGCCCCCGTTGCCGGGGCTCTCACTTCTCTCCTCTCTCCTCAACGTCTTGGCCGCCCCGGCCACTCTGCCGTTCGCGCAACCCGTGCCGTCTATGCCGACCATGCCGCCGGCGGAGCCTGCACAGGCTGCGTTCGGTATGGCGCCAAACGAAGATGATTCGATGAAGCCTGATTTCGAGAGCACCCGGACCGCGGTGCACCTTGGGGCGTGATTTGGGCTTACGTCGGCTTTCACCGCCGAACGATACCTTTATTGGATACGTGCAGGCGTTTCGATTTCCGTCGGGCGAGTGGCCCTGACGAACATCTGCGCCCGTTCCGCGCTCGCCCCGAACAATCGCTGATCCTGATATGCTCTCACGATTCTACAAGCGGTTCAGCAGTCTGATTCTCTGGGTGGCTGTCCTCAGCTTTCCCTACCTGACGTACGAAGCACAGTCGATTCCCTGCAACAACGACATCGAAACCTGGCTACCCCGCGAATCGGCCGTCCGTTCGACCTACGAACAATTCAAGCGCGATTTCGGGGTCGAAGAGACGATCGTGATCGGAATCGAGCGACGTCTCGCCGACGACGAGTTGATCGAGGCCGTCTGCGGGCGCATCGAAAGGTTGCCCGGCGTGCGCCGGTGCATGTCTCCGGAACGGCTGCGATCGGTCATGTCGGAAACAGGAGTTTCCCCGGCCGCCGCGCAGGATCGAGTGAAGGGCCTGGCCCTGTCGCATGACGAGAAACTGGCCGGGCTCATCGTGCTGCTGTCGGGCGTGGGGCTCAAGGACCGAGCGGGAACCGTCGCCGATATCAACCGCGAATTGCAATACTGCCACCTGGCCGGCGACCGGTCGTTTCTGTCGGGCAGCCCGGTGATCGTCGCCGAGCTCGACCGCCTCGGCGGAACGGAGGAGAACCAGAAGTTCTTCGTGGTCACCCTCGTCATCTGCCTGGGACTGCTCTACTACTGGATCAAAGACTGGAAACTCTCGCTCTCGGTGCTGGCCCTCACGCTGTGGGCGATCAACCTGACGCTGACGATCTTCAAACTGGCCGGCGGCGAAATGAACTTCATCCTCGGCGCACTGGCCGTCATGGTGATGGTCTTTACTCTCGAAGCGTCGATCCACGTCATACACTATTATAAAGCGTCGCTCGGTGAAACCGACCCTCTGGGGGCGGCCCTCAAATTGTGCTGGAAGCCGTGCCTGGTTTCGATGCTGACCACGACGATCGGCCTGTTCTCGGTGAGCGTCACCGACATCGTGCCGGTGACACACTTCGGATACGCTTCGACCTTGGGCGCCGTCGTGGCGATTTTTGCCGGCTTGTTCGTGACGCCGGCGATTCTCATGGTCTTGCCTGCGAGTTGCATGCCCGACGAAGCCGAGCAATCGGGGCTTGGGTTCGCCCGGCTCGGCAACTGGTTGATGCGGTACAGCCGCAGTGTCGTGGCCGCGTCCGTCGTATTGGCCGTGGTCGGCATGTTCGGGTTGTGGCGTCTCGACACGAAGATCGATCCGCTCGATTTCCTGCCGCAGAAGGGCAAGGTGATGGCCGACGTGCTGCGGATTCAATCCGATCTTACCGCTCTCGATTCGATCGAAGCGGTCGTCGATTTCGGCGACGCCGACGTCCCCTTCGTCACGCGGCTGCAGAAAGTCCGCGATCTCGAACATCGATTGGCCGGACACCCCGCCGTGAGACATACGCTGTCGGCCGCGTCTTTCTTTCCCGATCCGCTCCCCGAGAACCCGCTGACACTGGTCAACCTGCTTTCGAAAGCGCAGTCGCAGGAGGGAAACAACGAGCTGATCGTGGATGGTCAGCAGCTCTGGCGGATTTCGGCACGCATCCAGCGCGAGCCGGGCGTGTCGCTCCATCAAATCTACACCGACTTCGAACAACTCACGGCGGGCGAGCCGATTCACTTCACAGGGATCGCCCCTTTGCTCGAACAGGCCCAGCAGGAAATCTTCGATGGGTTCTGGAAGAGCTTTGCATCGGCATTCGTGGTCATCGGCATCGTGATGGCGATCGCCCTCAAGTCGGTGCGGACGATGATGCTGGCCATGGTGCCGAACCTCGTTCCGCTGGGAATCGTGTTCGGCATTCTCGGCTGGATCAATTTCCCGGTCGACATCGGCATGATGATGACCGGCAGCATCGCGCTGGGGATTTCGATCGACGGCACGTTTCATTTCCTCGTCCGGTATCAGGAACAGTGGGACCAGGGGAAGTCGAGCGGTCATGCCGTTCGAATCGCCCTGCACACGACCGGCGGGCCGATTTTCGAATCGATCGTCGTGTCGAGCATCGGGATGCTGGCAATGACGCTCAGCAGCTTCGCCCCCACCGTGCGGTTCGGCGTGATGATGGCGTCGCTATTGATGGCAACCCTGGCAGGGGACCTGTTGCTGCTGCCGGCCCTGCTGGCGCTGCGGCGCGGTCGGAAAGCGGACGCAACCCAAGTCGCGACGCCGGTTTTCGTCGGCCGGGCGAAGAAGTTGCGCACGCCGGTTTCGCAACTTGCGGAACGCGTCGCGTGACCCCGTTTGCTCTGCAAGTTCCCATTGGGGCTGGCGTTAAGTTGAGACTGGCCTGCGGTGCGGCTATACTTGCGGCTTGATGCGTTTTGATTCAGCCAAGATGGCTCGAGGGATGAATTCATGAATTACGTATTTTTGACGGGTGCCACAGGGCTTTTAGGACGGTACCTGATCAAGGATCTCACGGAGGCTGGTATCCCGATTGCCGTGCTGGTGCGCCCGTCGCGGCGCGCCACGGCGCAGCATCGGGTCGAAAATGTCATGTGCTATTGGGACAAGATGCTGGGGCGCTCGCTCCCGCGCCCTGTCGTCCTCGAAGGTGACATTACCGAGCCCGATCTCGGGCTGGATGCGCGCAGCACACGTTGGGTCGCCGAGAATTGCGACACCATGCTGCACAACGCCGCGAGCCTCACGTTTCTGAGCACCGGTCCCAACAGCGAACCGTGGCGCTCGAATCTGGCCGGAACCAGGCACGTCCTCGAATTGTGCCGCAATGCCCGCATCCGCAAGTTTCATCACGTGTCGACCGCCTACGTGGGCGGACTGCGCTCTGGACGGATTTTCGAAACCGACGTCGACGTCGGTCAGAAAACGTCGAACGATTACGAGCAGAGTAAGCTGCAGGCTGAAAAAATGGTCCGTTCGGCCGATTGCCTCGACTCGGTCACCGTGCATCGACCGGCGATTATCATCGGTGATTCGACGACCGGTTATACCACGACTTACCATGGCTTTTACGCCCTGTTGCAGGCCGTCCATACCTTGGGCCAGCAGTTCAGCCCCGACGCCACCGGCCACTCCGGCGTCGACGGCCACTTTGGGGTCTCCGGCCGTGAAACTAAGAATCTGGTCCCCGTCGACTGGGTGTCGGCGGTGATGACGCACGTCATGACGCACCCCGAACATCACGGCCAGACTTATCACCTGACGCCGATGCATCCTGTCCCCTCCCGGTTGCTGGCCGATATTTTCGAGGAGTCGGTCGGTTTCTACGGGGTCAAGCTGCAGGGCGCAGGGATGCCGATGTCGGGGCTCACGGAGTATGAGCAGCTCTTCTGCGAGCTGATCAGCGTCTACAACTCATACTGGAAAGACGATCCGACGTTTGATTCGACGAATACGAGGCGGGCGGCGCCGCATCTTCCCTGTCCGCACATCGACCGCAAGTTGCTGCTGCGGATGGCTGACTATGCAATCCGCGTCAAATTCACGTCGCCGCGCGCGAAGGCCGTCGAACCCCCGTTCGACGTGGCCGCGGCGCTCGAGCCCCTCGTGGAGGCGGCATCGACGGAATCAACTCCGGAAGGAGGCAATTTCATCGGGCTGCGCGTGACGGGTCATGGCGGCGGAGACTGGACGATTCTCGTGAGCGATGGCGAAGTGGTCGCCGCCGATATGGGAATCAACTCCCGCTGCTCCGGCCTGCTGGAATGCGACGTCGACACCTATGCGTCTCTGGCCGCGGGCCAGACGACCGCCGACCAGGCGCTCGCCCAAGGAAACTTGCAGTTCACGGGCGATCAAACGGTGCCACAGAAAATCGCCCGGGTGTTTCTTCAGCTGTCCGAGGTGAGCCAGTCTCGCGAACTGGCTTCGAGCTGATTTTTTGTCGAGCCCCGCCCACCGCCGCATCTCGTTCCCACGGTCCGCGTGGGAACGCACGTCGCGACGCTCTGCGTCGTATCCAAAATCGCGCGGCATGGGTATCCGCACGATTTCCTGACCGACGCGTTCCTAAGTCAGCCGGCTTCGCAAATCGCGCACATATCGCTCGTCAACTGCTTCATACTTTTGAAACCCCGGCGGAGTCGGCAATTCGCGGGCGAGCTCTCGATACAATTCGATCGACGCTCGCTGCATGCGTAACTGGGATACGGCCAGGCACTGTTCATCGTTCTCAGAGACCGCCTGCTGGAGCACGACGCCCACAACCCAGCGGGTCGCCGCTTCGAGCGCTGTCCAGTTGATCGCCAAGACGCATTTCACCAACGGGTTGTTGTCGGAATAGACAGGGCCCCCGGTCACCAGGATCGTCGGAATTCCGTATTCTTCTGCCAGCGCCAACCCGCGGCCGTCGCGCTCGACCCCCTGCATATCCGGAAACCGATTGTCGGCAAGCATGAAGACGATTTCGGGATGGGTCTCGAGATGCCGACGCGCGGCAGTCTCGTTCGACGCCGCGAAGACTTTGAGCCCGTACTGCTCGGCAAGATGGCTGGCATAGCCGCTCGTGAACAGAAATCCTTCTCGCAGTACGAGAGCCGCGGCGCCGGTTCCGGCAAATACGCCAGACCGATCGTCGCCCGCCCTGCTCGGTTGATGCGCGGCTTTGTCCATGCCGAAATCAAACCCATTACCGAAGATGAGAGCGAGTTCAATCGCATTAAATTTCCGTAAGGGAACCCCGGCAGCCCCTGTTCCCACGGGCTTTCCCGGTCGGCAGTCATCTGATAAGCTGATTAACGTGGATGTCCTGTGAATGTCTTGGGATTTCCGAGAGCGCAACACTGAGGATTCACAATGTCTGATGCGGTGAAAATCGAACACCCGCACATCGTTCGCCTGGAAGGCGTCTGCGGAGGCGAACCGGTGATCGAGGGACTCCGTGTGACTGTGCGCCACGTCGTCACACTGCATCAGCATGGCGAAACGATTCTCGATATTGCAGGGGCGCTCGGTCTTAGTGAGGCCCAGGTTTTTCATGCCCTCAGCTATTTCTTCGACCACCGTGAGGAAATCGTGACGCTGATCGCCCAAGAAGAGCTGGCCCATGCCCGATTCCCGCGAAGTTGAATCGCTCTTCGTTAAACTGTACTTCGACAGACATGTGATGGCCCGCTTGGCCGTTGATTTGCGTGGTTGCGGTTTTGATGTCCTGACCACCGAAGAATCAGGAAATGACACGGCTTCTGACGAAGAGCAACTCGCCTTTGCCGCGGCTGCAAAGCGGGCCATTGTCACATTCAACATCCGCGATTTCGCACCGCTGCCCGACCGGTGGCAAGCCGCGAGCCGGAAGCATTCTGGGATCATTGTTTCCAGGCAGCTCGGCAGTCGTGAATACAGTCTGCTGCGGCAACGAATACTGCGACTGATCAATCACCTTTCGGCGGACGAAATGGCGAGTAACATCGTTCATTTGGAACAATTCAAATAGACGTTGTTCGGCGTGTACTCGTAGTCAACCGTTTCGTGGCGAGCGCGATTCTACGCTCGACTGTTCACGCCGCGGCGCGACCCGCCGGAGCCAGCGTATAGACGACAGCGTTGCGGCGCTTGCCGGTAATGCTGATCCCTCCGGTGCGCCTCAGGCAGTACGCCATCTTCTGGGCCAGCCAGCGCGGGATGTGCGCGAGGCGCGCGATATCGGCCGTCGTGAATGTTTCGTCGAGGCCTGCGGGCAATAACCCGCACAGGTCGGCCGGCGTTTGAAATGTTTGCCGGCTGCGCACGGCGACCAGCCGCCGGTCGGCTACGGTAAAGTCCTTCGCCCGAAACCAGCGCTTGCCCTTGGGGATCCGTGTTTCTTCCTGCTCGGTAAGCAGCACTTCCAGGACGAGTTTCGGGTGCGGGAACACATCGACGAAATGCACGAGCTCATGAAACACGTGGTGCACCGTCTCGTGGCGCGGGCTGGTGCGCTTCCAGGCGATCGGCCCCCGCCGGCGCTTGAGCCGGATGATCGTTTTGAGTGCACACAGCGGTTTGACGATCGTCACCCGGTGCGTTTCCAGCAGCGATTTCGTTTTGCTCCGCAGGGCCGCCAGCGACGCCTGCTGAATCTCGATCAATGTGCCGTCGACGATCGCGTCGATGCGATATCCGCGCACCGTAACTTCGCGCGCCGCCGCGTCGTCACAATAGAATTCCTTCAGTTCTCGATGCAGCGCTGTTTCCATGCCCGCTCCGGCCCCTGCCCACCAGCCCCCTTGACAGTCAGGCGATCTCGAAATCAGGCGGGATCGTACCGGCCAAAGCCCAGCCTGTCGATGCGAATTGGAGGAGGGACGTGTCAGGGGATTGGTTTCCATCGACCCAAATCGCTTTAAGTCAGCGCTGGCGGAGGAATAAACGAACGTCTCGGCGCATCGCATCTGGATGCATATCATCAATCTTGCTGGACGGGAGAATTCGCCCATGCCGTACAAACTGGTCGCCGACCTCGTCGTCGTGCTGCATGCGGGATATGTGGCGTTCGTTGTCGTCGGGCAACTGGGGGTGCTGGTCGGCATCCTGCGCCGCTGGGGCTGGATTCGGAATCCGTGGTTCCGTTGGCTGCACCTGACGGCGATCTCGGTCGTCGTCGTCGAAGCGCTGTTGGGAATCGTCTGTCCTTTGACGACGCTCGAAACCTGGCTCCGCAGCCATAGCGGTCACGCAGCCTACACCGGCGACTTTATCGGGCATTGGGTGCACGAATTGCTGTTTTTCGATGCGCCCCCCTGGGTATTCACTCTGATTTATGCGGCATTCGGCCTCATCGTCGTGGCGACGTTTCTGCTGGCGCCGCCGCGAAGAACGACGGCCGGATCGCCGCCGGCCCCTGACGATTTGGTGAATGTGAAGGGATCGTGATGCGCGGCACGCGTCACTTGATTCTGGGCTGGACCACCGTCAGAATGAAGAATCTCTGAATGCGGCGGGATGCCGCAGCAATCGTTGGCTGGGTCTTTGGCGCTGGATCGAAGCGTATCGCAGCGACGTGAATTGCAATCGTTTCCGCAGGCGGGTCGTCTCGACAAGCCTGTTCGTGGTGCGGGTCGGCGGTTCATTTCATCAACTCATGACGAGCTTCAAGGCGGTACAATGAAATTATTGGAAGGGAACACGGTCGGCATCGACCTGGGAACCACCTATTCGTCCCTGGCACAACTCGACGCCAACGGGAGTCCGATCTCGCTGAAGAACGCCGACGGAAAAACGACCACGCCGTCGGTCGTGCTGCTGGGAGAGTCGGGCCACGTCGTCGTGGGGCCGTCCCCCGAACGCATCTCGGTCGAGTCGCCCGACAATATCGTCGAGGCGATCAAACGGCAGATGGGGAGCAAGACCTGGAGTAAGGTCTATCAGGGCAAGAAGCTGACGCCGGAATTCATTTCGGCCCTCATTTTGAAAAAGCTCAAGCAGGACGCTGAAGCGACGGTGGGACCGATCGTCAATGCAGTCGTTACGGTACCGTATTACTTCAACGACTTGCGCCGCAAGGCGACTCAGGACTCCGGGCGCATCGCCGGGCTGAACGTGATCGACATCGTCAACGAACCGACGGCGGCGACGCTGGCCTACGCCTGGATGAAGGGAGAGCTCGGGCGGTCCGACGGCGGCAAGATCGAAAAGACCATCATGGTTTACGACCTGGGGGGTGGTACCTTCGACGTGACGGTCGTCCGCTACACGCCCACGCACTTCCGCGTGCTGGCGACCGACGGCGACGTAATGCTGGGGGGCATCGACTGGACGAACCGCATCGTCGAGCACGTGGCCGAGCAGTTCCGCCGCAAATTCGGCAGCGACCCGCTGGCCCATGGGGAAACGCGCCTGCAATTCACTCAGGAATGCGAGGACGCCAAGCGAAAACTGTCGTCGAAGGCGCAGACCCCCGTCAACCTGTATTTCGAAGGCAAGACGTTGACGGTGGCGGTCACGCGCGGCGACTTCGAACGGATGACGGGTGACCTGCTGCAGCGAACGCGAGATACGACTGAGCTCGTGCTCCAGCAGTCGGGAGTCGAAGTCGACGGGCTCGACGAAGTCGTGCTGGTCGGCGGTTCGACGCACATGCCTGCCGTGTTCGACATGCTGAAGTCCGTCAGCCGCCGCGCGCCTTCGCGCGAACTCGATCCGGACGAGGCCGTGGCGCAGGGCGCCGCGATCCATGCGGCCATTCTCGAAGCCCGGGAATCCGGAGGCGACAGCCGCATGGCGCAAGCCGTGATCAAGCGGCTCCGCAACGTGACGGCGACCGACGTCAATTCGCACTCGCTGGGAGTCGAGATCACCGACACTGTGGATCGGATCAAGAAATCGAACCACATCATGATTCCGCGGAACACGCCGATTCCCCATAAGATCAGCCAGCGGTTCCAGACGAACGTGCCGAACCAGCAACGGATCCGCGTGCGGCTGCTGCAAGGAGAAGTCGCCGACGTCGCGGCCTGTACCATCATCGGCGATTTTCATATCACGAATCTGCCGGGCAATTTGCCCAAGGGATCGCCGGTCGAGCTGACATACAGCTACGACGCCGACGGCCGGATTCGGGCGGACGCCAGGGAATTGACGGGGAATCGCGAGGCGTCGGCCGAGATCGTCCGCGACGGCGGCGTCAGCGACACGGGGCTGGAAGCCTTCGAGCAATTGGCTCGCGACTATCAGGTGGAATAGCATAGCGAGGAGAGAGGCCGCTTGGACGTCTATAAGGAATGGCTGGGGATCCCCGACGGCCCCCGGCCCCCCGACCACTACCAATTGCTGCGTCTGAAACAGTTCGAAGATTCGATCGACAAGATCCGCGCGAACTACAAGAAACTGAACGGGCACGTCCGAAAATACGCCACCGGCCAGTATCTCGAAGAATCGCAGGCCCTGCTGAACGAGCTGGCCAAGGTGATGTTGTGCCTGACCGATCTCGAGCGCAAGCGCGAGTACGACGTCAGCCAGGGGCGCGAGTTCGAAGAAGACGCGACCGGCCCCCGCACGATGGATGTGATTCTGATTGATCAGAAGCACGTCAGCTCCGACCAGGCCCAGGAAGCCCGCGACCACGCCGAGCGCGCCGGTCTCGACCTCCGCGACGCGTTCGTCCAGTTGAATATGGTCTCGGCAGAAATTGCCACCCAGGCCTTGGCCCAGGAATTGGGTCTGCCGTACGTCGACCTCACCGAAACCTTTCCCGAAGACGACGTGCTCGACCAGGTCCCCAAAGCGACGGCCAAGCAGCATTCGATCTTGCCGCTGTTCATCGACGAGAACGTGATGTTGATCGCCTGCGTCAATCACATCAGCCACGAATTGGAAGACGAGTTGCGGCTGCGGTTCAGTAAGCCCGTGCGCAGCGTGCTGGCGGCGCCGCAGGCGATTCATCAGTCGATCGCCAAACATTACTCGGCCGACGCGCAAAAAGCTCGCGAAGCCGCGAAGGAGGCCGCTGAAGCTGCGGCGGAGGCCGCAGCGGGCGACAAGGGCGCCGACAAAAAGGGGAAAGACAAGGCGGCCGCCAAGGCGAAGAGGGCCGAATCCGCCAAAAAGGAAAAGAAGCAACGGCGGGGGCCGAAGACTCCTGAAGAGCAGAAGAATGATTTCATGACCGGAATCGTCTGCATCAACTTCAGTTTCGTGGTGTCGTACCTCCTGGACTGGTTTGTAATTACGCCGGGTGTATTCGGAATGAACCCAACGACGTTTGCGCTGTTCACGATCATTCCTGGGATCACGGCCCTCATCGTTTCGCAGACGCTATGGAAAAAGTAGCCACGGCGATCTCGCGTGGCGCAACGGCGCTCTTTGCGATTCCGGGTCCAGCCAAATCGCATCGATTAACCGCGACCCGCAGGCCATTCCTGAAAGTCGGCGCAGGCCGACTTTGTCAGGAATGACCGGAGGGGAGCGCGCGTCCGCGCCGCGACACGCGCTCCCCTCCGGGTCGCGGTTAAACGACTTGACTCGAGCGACCCTGCCATTACTTCTTGATCGCCGGGCCTTTTCGCACAAAGTAATCGAGCCAGTCCGCGACGATCGCGTCGACGATGGTCCCTGATTTTCGGCATTCGGCGGGCGTTTTGCCCCAGTAGAAGCCGATCCAACCCGCCGCATCGCGGGTCGAGCCGTCGATGAATTTCTCGAACTCGCCCAGCGGCGCGTGCAAGGGAAAAGTCTCTTCGATGACGACGGGCTTGCCGATGGCAAACCCATGCAGCGTCTCGAGCGCCTCCTCGACTTTTCCCGCATGGGGATAGAGGTGAACGCAGAGAAAATCGAGATCATCGGCGACTTTGTCGGGAGCGAATCCGCTCGTCAGCCCCGGCCGATCGAGGCTCCAGTCGACCAGGCCCACCGTCACCAGGCGCCGTGCATCGACACCGCGGATCGCCGTGGCGAGTTGGTGGATCCAGGCCTTGGCGATTTCCGGGCGCGGGCGATCGTTCTGCGACAGAGTGATAAACTGTACGAAATGTTTGCCGGCAAATGGCGGACCCAGCCAGTCCTTCGCCGCCCGCCGTCCGCCCGGAACGACCGGTTCGTTCATCAGGTCGTAACAGAAGACGGCGGGACTCGCGGCGCACGTCCGGGCAATGGCTTCCCAGAACTTCACCTGCGCATTCCATCGGGCCGCTTCCTCGAGTTCGTCGTACCAGGCGGGAACGTCCGCCTTGTGATAACAGCCCAACCCCGTCAAATCGAGATAGAGTCCCGTTTTCTGGGCCAGCGCGAGCAACTCTTTCAACTTCGCGAGGGACCGTTCATCGACCTCATCAGCCGATCGCAGGAACTTCCCGACTTGCAGGTGGATGCGGACGACGTTGGCTCCCAAGTCGCGCATCTCGCCGAAATCTTCGACGACTTTGTCCCATTCCTTGTCCCAATAATCTTCGATCAGGCGGCCCGCTTCGTCGTGATCGTAGTTGAAGCCCCAGGGCACGAATTTTCGCCGGGACTGTTCGAGAACAAACCCGTGTTTGTCGTCCGCGACGACAATGCGTTCCAGCTCTGCACCGCTTGCAATCAACGCGCCCTGCGCGAAGCCATTGGCGAAACAAACCGCGAGCAACAATAACGATTGGCGCCGCATCCGTTATTTGCTTTCTGCTGCGCCGGCTACTTCGCGCCGGGCCTTCAGCTCCCAATTTTCTCCGAAGAACCCTGCCTCTGCGATCTTCCCCGCGAACCGGCTTCCGGGCGGAGTCCGCAAATCGACGATCGCCCAGTCAGGAAGCTTGGCAACCTGACGGGCGTTGTTCAGATAATCGTAATCGCGGAACGTGAAGCCGCTGTTCAGCACGACGTAGCGCCGCGGATTGAGCGGATTCGGGAAGATCAGGATCGGGGCGTGCTGATCGGCCGCGTACCGCCGATCACCCACGACGATGTCGTTACTCTCCCAGCGAATCGGCAGTTTGTCTGCGATTCTGGCGAGCACGGCGTTCGACGACGGGTCGCCCCACAGCGCGAGGTTCGCACCGGCAATATCGGCCTCGGTAATCGCCCCGTCGTCCTTGACCCGCGCCTCGCCTCGAAATTGCCGGCGCCAATGTTCGATCGCGCGATCGAGCTCTCCTTTCACCCAGCTTTCGGCCGCCGCGTGGGTGGCTTTCCCGGTAGGACGGACGAACACGAATGAATCCATGAAAGCGTCGTCGATCGGCCCCTGCAAATCGTGCCGCTTGCGCAAGCCGTCTGGAGCACCGGTCGCGACATGCCATTTGTCTCCGTCACGGGTCAGCCGGCAAGTCCACGATTTGTCTGACTCGGGACGCGGGCCGCGCAGGTCCTGGCCGTCGATCGTCAGCGAGACCGGTTGCGTCACGTCGAACGGCGCCCAGCCGGAGGGAATATCGAGCGTCAGTGCGGTGACGTTCTTCGTGCTGGCCGACACGGCCCCGTCGCCGATGATTTGCGCATCGACGCGCGCTTCGCTCCAGTGTTCGCCCAGCGCGTCGACCGTCACCCACGCCAGCCGGTTGTATTTGAGCGTGTACGTGACGAAATGCACGGCGCGCGGGACGCGGTCGCGACCATGCTCGCCAATACTTGTCATCCGCCGGTCGATTTCCACGCGCGCCTCGGGATGATAACTGTGGGCCGTCTTGGGGCCGATGATGTGCACCAGCTCGATCCCCTCTTTGCGGAGCGCGTCGACCATGACGTCGGCCGCCTGCTTCTGGGAATCGATCTCACCGCTGTAAGCGACCGTCGGGCATTGCACGAGGTTGACGGCCCAGTCGTTGCAGTCGTACCAGTGCCAGAGTTTCTGTTCCCACCACGTGGGGGTCAGCGTTTCCTTTTGAAACACCTTGAGGAACTGGGGCGTTTCCGAAAAACCGGCGCCCGGCGCCGCCCCCACCCAGCGATCGGCGTAATGGACGGCGAACTGCCAGCACGCCGCGCCTCCCATCGAGAAGCCCCGCACGGCGATGCGGTCGTCGTCGATCGGGTATCGCTTGCGGACCGATTCCAGCGCTTCAAGCACATCGACTTCGCCGGCGAATTTGAAGGCGTTGCAGTACCGGCCGTAGGGATGCAGGACGATCGTGTCGGCCGGGGTGAACGGGCCGCGGTCTTTCAGGCGTCCGGCCAGAAAATTCAATTCGGTGAGATCTTCTCCGCGTCCGTGGAACCAGATGTCGAGCCTCTGTCGGCGTCCTCCACGGGCTGCAAATGAATCGGGAACGACCAGCCCGTAAGGCTGCACCGATCCGTCGATCTTCGAGACATATCCGCGAATCACCAGGCCGGTTTGTGTCGTCCACGGCGCCTCGCCGGCGGCAAGCTGGCGGGCCCGTTCGAGCCCTTGCTTGATGAATTCTCGCCCGAGTGCCGGTTCCTTCTCCTTCAAGAACTCGCGGTAGACGAGCGCGTCGCGAACGGCCCGGTGAAAGATCTGCACGTCGGGCAGCAGCTCGCGCGTGCGCGGGTCGTTCTTCTTCGCCAATTCGTCAATCGCCGATTGCAGCGCGGCGAGCTGCAGCGTTAGATCCTGACGATCCGCTTCAGAGAGCTCGACACCCAGAGCCGGCACCCGCCGCACTTTGTCGGCCTGATTATCCGCCGGCCCGTCGGCGAAACAAGAAGTCGCGAGAGCAAACAAAACGACAATGCAGGCGATCGACGTTTTCATCAGCGGGAAATCTCCAGATCACTCCAGCCCCGGCAGGGGCGACATAATTTAACCAGTGGCGCCAGCTACTGGAACAAGTAGAAGTTTTGTATCCAGCCCCGTGAGGGGCGACATACGAGTATCGCAGCGACGTCGTTTCTAAAAAAACCTGCAACCGATTCGCTCAATGCCCAGCGAGTTTTCCTCACTATGTCGCCCCTACCGGGGCTTTGAATGAATTCTGCAACTTCCCAGTGGCTTGCGCCATTGGCTAAAGTATGCCGCTGCTCCGCAGCTTTCCGTCACCGGAAAACCGCATCTCCCAATGAGCTCCTCGTCAAGTGCGCCCATTCATTCGAGGCAGAAACGACGAATTGACACAACGCGCTATCTCTCCCGGGCCAGCTCCAGAAACGTATCATACCTGGCCCGCATTTCGATGAGACTGTCGCCGCCGAATTTCTCGATGAACGCCTGGGCCACGGTGAATGCCACGACGTTTTCAACGATCACGCTGCACGCCGCCAGGGCGCACACATCGCTCCGCTCGTAGGCGGCGCTCTCGGCTTCTTTGGTGGCCAGATTGATCGATGCCAGCGGACGGCGGAGCGTGCTGATTGGCTTCATCGCGGCCCGCACGACGATCGGCTGTCCGTTCGTCATCCCCGCTTCCAATCCACCGGCGTTATTCGTCTTGCGGACGTAACCGAGTGACGGCCCCGAGCTGCCGGCCGGGTCGAAAGCGATTTCATCGTGCACCTGCGAACCAGGCCGGCGCGCCGCTTCGAATCCCATTCCGATTTCCACACCCTTGATCGCCTGAATGCTCATCACCGCCTGCGCCAACAGGCCGTCGAGCTTGCAATCCCACTGGGCGTGCGTTCCCAGCCCGAACGGCGGCTGAAACACTTTGACTTCGACGATTCCGCCCAGCGTATCCCCTTCGGACGTCGCCTGGTCGACACGCTCGACGATGTGCGGATCGACGTCGGGATTGAGCGTGTACATCGGGCTGGCATCGCGCAGCGAGCGCAGCTCTTCGAGACTGCCGTCTCGCGGAGCAGCCACAATCTGCTCGAGTTGCACGACATAACCCAGAACCGACATTCCGAATTCACCCAGGAGCTGCTTGGCAAGCGCCCCGGCGGCGACGCGGGCCGCCGTCTCGCGGGCACTGGCCCGTTCCAGCACGCCGCGAATCGAGCCGAGGTATTTGATGGCCCCCGTCAGGTCGCCATGTCCGGGGCGGGGGCGTTCCACGTCCTTGAGCCGTTCGAGCTTCGAATCGCGATTGGCGACGGCGAGCGTGATCGGGCTTCCCACAGTTGCTTCCTGCCAGACGCCGGTGAGCACTTCGACGGTGTCGGTTTCAAGTTTTTGCCTGCCGCCGCGGCCGTACCCTCCCTGCCGGCGCTCGAGCTCGCGGTCGATCTGAGCTGTGTCGATTTTCAAGCCCGCCGGAAAACCGTCCACGACGGCCAGCAGCGTCTTCCCGTGCGATTCACCCGCAGTCAATAATCGAAGCATATCTTTCCAAGCTGATTGACTTTTGACCCTGGCGACTCCGCCGAACAATTCTCGATTCCTGCATAAAGCCGTCAATTCCCTACCGTAACACAACTGTCCGGTCAACTGTAGGGCATGACCACCCAGGTTTGACGGCCGAGTGCATCCGCTAGCTGGTGGTGCATTCGGCGAGGTCGAAGGTCATGTCGACTTGCCGAGGTAGGTTAGAAAGTACTGCGAAGCAGTTACGCAGCACAGACCAGGGTTGCCCGGCTCGCCGGGCTACCCTGGGAATCAGGGATAAAGTTCGCCCAACCCAGAATGGGTTGCGCAGATCTCTCCTGGACCAGTGTTAGATCAACTTGTACACCGATATAATCTGTCTGAACCCTCGCCCCTGTTTTCGTCCTTCCGTCCTTCCCTCCGGTGCCAGATGTCTCGGTCGATCCGCGTTGCCAGCGTCAGTGATGTCCCTCCGGGCTCGTCCAAAGAGGTGATGGCCGACGATCGCGTCGTGGCCCTGTTCAATGTCGACGGTAAGTTCTACGCGCTCGATGGCGTCTGCCCCCACGCCGGCGGTCCGCTCGGCGAGGGGACGCTGCGCGGCACGACGGTCACTTGCCCCTGGCACGGCTGGCAATTCGACGTGTCGACCGGCCAGAATTGCCTCAATCCTCGGATGAGCCACCAGGGCTTCCCCGTGAAGGTCGAGGGCGACGACGTGCTCGTCGAGCTGCCGTAAGCGCAGCACGGCTTGGGGTGCATCCGTCATTTGGGGGTGGTTCGACAAAGTGCCCCGGCCGATCGACAATCTTGTGGATTGAGATTTGACGTTTCGAGCCGTGCCATGTCCCGCGTTTTTTACGGATCGGAATTCGTTTCTGCATACCCTTCGTCGTGAATAATGCGGGTCGTGCGCGCCGGCTCAACGCGACGACAAATTCACGCCGCATCCGCCCACAGCACGGCCACTTACGTCGATCGCATCGTTCCAGCCCGGGCTACCGGCCCGATCCGCGCCAGAGCCGTTTCTAGCAGAGGAATCCGCCACAAGTGATGTCTGGAAATTGACTTGCGTTGCATGGGCATCGTTAAGATCGCATTTCACAAACAGGCCAGTTTGGGCCGCGTCAGGCAGGTTTTGAGACGCGTCAGGCAGGTTTTGAGACGGGTCGAGCACGTTTTGAGACGCGCTCGATCGCATTTGCCTCTCATTTGGCAGCTGCGAGTGAACAACTCGGTCCCTGCACGGTTCGGCCCCACGCTCCGGAGACACATTCGCCTGCCCGCGATTTCTGCAGCCCAATCACCTGTCATTATATACGCCGCGCGGCGGACAATAAGGCATTTCAAAACGGATCGAACACAGGGCGCAACTGTTAAATGGAGTGGCGCCCAGAAACGCCGACACTGGCAGCGTCGCCCACGTGGCAGATGCTGCCAGCATCGGCGTTACTTCACAGGCATACCCCCAATTCACGGATGCACCCGGGTCGCGCAGCGACAACACGGACAGTAGCGAAAGAAATTGGAATACGGCATGATTGACAGAACGTGCCGCAGTTGTTACATATTGTAACATTACATTCTGTAGCGAAAGGAATGACGCGATGGCGCAGAGGAACGACAGGCCCCGGCTGAGCGTGCTGGAGAACGCCGTCATGCAGGTGGTGTGGGAACGCCAGCGGCTGACTTCAGACGAGGTGCGGGCCGCGCTGCGGCGGACTCAGGATCTCAAGGATTCGACGGTTCGCACAATCCTGCGACGGCTCGAAGATAAAGGCTACGTCGAGCACGACGTCGACGGCCGGACATACGTTTACCGGCCGCGAGTCGAACCGCAATCGGTGGCCACCCAGCAGGTGCGCGGCATTGTCGACCGGTTTTGCGCCGGGTCGGTCGAGAATCTGCTGGTGGGAATGGTCGACGACGACTTGATCTCGCCCGACAAGCTCCGCGAGCTGGCCGAGCGGATTTCACAAGCTGATGCAACACAAAAGAAATCGGGCCGCAGCAAAAAATAGGCGATACAGGAGGGGCCATTCCAGAGTTCAAACGGAACAAAAGATGTGGGCCACAGATTCACACGGAAGAACACAGCTTACGACGAACAGGACGAGAGAAATTTAGCCGCGGATGGACGCGGATCAGCGCGGATAAAAGACGAACGAAGAAAATGGTGACAGGAATATCAGAGACATGAACCGTGAAATCGAGACTTTCAGCCACAGAATCTGATTCACCTGCCGGACGAGCCGGCAGGGGCCTTAGGACTTGGGGTGGCGTCGCACCTAGCCAGGCAATCTTCTTCACCTGCCGGGTAAACCGGCAGGGGTCGTGACGATCAGGAACCGAACATGTCAGACCTTTCCATCCAGTGGCTGATTGTGTTTGTCGATGCCTCGGTAAAAGCGGCGCTCGTGGCGCTGGTCGCGGCGGCAGGCCTCTCCCTGCTGCGGGTCCGCGACAGCAACCTGCGGCATCGGGCGTGGATGGGCGTGCTGTGCGGCATGCTTCTCTTGCCCGTGCTGACGCAAGTCATTCCCACCTTGCGGTTGCCGTTTTCGGTTGATCCCGAATGGTTCGCCGAGTTGCAGCGCACAGGTGGCAGCCAGGCACTTGGAACTGACAGGTCCCAGACCTCCGACAAGTCCCATTCGGACGACCAGCCCGCAGCGGAAACAACCAGCACCACGTCCGAGCCAGTTTCTGACGGGCAGCCGGCGCCGCTCGAAAGTGAGTCGCCGCTGAACGGTTACGACCGGGCCCTGGCCGGACGACCCGATTGGCCGGGCGCTCGGGGCCGCTGGCCGGGTGAATTTCACAGCGGTCCGCCACAATCGTATGGCACATCCGACGACGCGCTCACCGAGAATCCGTCGGCCGAGCCGGCAGCCGTCGCGGAGACGAAACCGGTCGAGCCGGAAGCGGCCGAGAGGAGCGCGATCGCGGCGGCCGTCGAGCCGTCTGTCTGGAAAAGCCTCATGGCGCGAATCCCGCTGGTGTTCTGGAGCGTGTGGATCCTGGGTGCCGCCCTGTTGACGTTGCGCCTGCTGGCCGGATTGTGGATGGCGCAGAAACTGCGACGCGCCTCGCGGCTGATCGACCCGGCCAGGTTGCCGGCGCTGGTGACGAATGCGAACACGTTCGCTCCCTCGCGGCGCGATGTGCCGATTCTGGAGTGTCCGACGATTCGCGTTCCGTTCACCTTGGGTGTCTTTCACCCGCGGATCCTGCTGCCGCCGGATTGGATTAACTGGTCGGTCGAAAAACTGCACGTCGTCCTGATTCACGAACGAACGCACGCCGAGCGAGGTGATTGCGCTCTGGCTTTGCTGGCCGAGCTGAATCGCTGCCTGTACTGGTTCCATCCCCTGGCGTGGTGGCTTCGCCGGCGGCTGGCGAGCCTGGCCGAGGCCGCCTGCGACGACGCGGCGATCGGGACGACAGGCGACCGGGCCAGCTACGCCCGGCACCTTCTGGAAGTCGCCGCGACGGCCCGCGCCCATCGCGGCCGCCTGGTGATCGGCGGCGTGTCGATGGCCCGCTGCTCCAGCGTCGAAACGCGCATCGACTCGATCCTCGATTTCCGGAGGCCCCTGTCGCAGCGACTCACCCGCGGCACGGCGCTCGTTCTGGTGGCAGTCATCGTCCCGCTCATCGCGCTCGCCGCGGCGCTGCGGCCGTCGACCGGCAAAGAGGAAGCACCACTTGTGGTTGTCGCTGAAGAAGCCCAAAACGATGTCCCAACCGAAACGGCCGCGGAGTCAAGTCCTGAGTACTCAGTACTGAGTACCCAGGAGTCTGCTCAGGACAACCCCGATTCTCTGCTCCCCATGGTCGATAACCCGGATGCGAATCCCCCCCTCGATCCCCCCGTGGACGGCGGTAAGGAAAATGTTCCTGCCGAGAATGGGGAGAAGAAAGAGGCTTCCTCCCCGGATGGCGGAAAGCCTGAATCCCCCTCTCCGTCCACGCAAAGCCCCGGGGTGGGGGCGGCGGAAGCTGGAAAGTCGCGGTCCGTCCGTGGCCGCGTCGTCGATGCGGCGGGCAAGCCGCTCGCGGACGTTTCACTGCAGGTGCTGAAATTCGGCCCAAACCGAGTTATTGCCGCCGAGGAGGCCGATGGGCCGCTTCTCGCCCAAACCAAAACCGATGCCGACGGGCGATTTGCCTTGGAGCTGGAAGAGGGACGGCGAATGCCTCTGGTCGCCGAACATCCGGGGTATGCGCTCGATCTATTCGACATTCCAGAACGGGGCGACGTGCCGGCCGCGGAGATTGTCCTGAAGCCCGAACAGCCGATTCCCGGGCGCATGATCGACGCCGAGGGTCGGCCGGTCGCCGGCGCCAAAGTATTCATTGGTGCGCGTCTCTCGCCTCGGCAGCCCAATCTGCTCGATGAGTATCTGGAAGAGCGGAAAAAGGGTTCGCCCGGCCCGCCTGTCGAGAACCGCTTTCTGACGTTGCGATTTATGCCCACGTCGTACCTTCCAATCAGCGATGCCGAGGGCCGGTTTGTGATCCACGGCATCGCCGCCGACGGCGCCTGCCAGATCCAAATCAACGATGATCGCTTTGTCCGCGAGCGGGTGGTTGTGGTGAATCGCCAAGGCCTCGACACGGCTCCTTACAATCCGCCCGCTGCGGGAAATCGTCAGGCCCCCGTCCGACTCGTCGGTCCCGACTTTACTCATGTGGGGATTCCCGGATTGACGATCGAGGGCCGCGCCACGGCGAATGGCAAGCCGGCGGCCGATCTGATCGTTCGCGCCAGCGCGAATTTGTCGGTCGTCGGGGTTACCACAACGGACGCCGAGGGGCGGTATCGGCTGACCGGAGTGCCGCGCGGCCGCGAAGTCCGCATGAGCTTCGGCGGCCCAGAGCGTCAAACCGAGGTGTTGAGGCATGAGGTCACCATTTCGACAACCGCCGACGATGCGCAGAAAACGGTCGATGTCGAATTGAAACTGGGCTCAGTCGGCGAAGGCACTCTGTTAAGCGGCCGTGTGATCGATCCGCTGACGGGCAACGGGGTGCCGGCGTTCGTGCGGTTTGTGCCGATGCTCGGAAATGAATTCGCCAATCAGCCGCGCTACAAAGACGCGCTGCGTGGCGCCCGCCAGGTTCGCGCAAACGGCGGTGGTGAATTCCGAGTTCCGGTGATCCCCGGCCCCGGCGCCGTGATGGTGCAGGTCAATCCCACGATCCGCATCGGCGGGCACATGGTTTCTCCGTTCCGAATGGGGGTTGTGAGCAAGGCAGATAGTGCGAAACTGAAACTGACCGAACGCCCCTTTGGCAAGGCCTTCCCGGCGGCGGGAGGCGGCTTTTCCTCATTGGACCTGTCGAATATCGCCCAATACGTCGATCTCGCGGAAGGCGCCCAGGCAGAGCCGATCGAAATCACGCTCGACCGGGGCAAAACGGCTGAGCTCGAGATCGTCGACGGCGACGGTCAGCCTGTGACCGGCGCCGTCATCGTCGGCATCGACGACTTTTCTTTTCCGACCCGCCTCGACGAGTCGCGCACCACACTCTATGCGCTGGCTGCCGAGTCTCCTCGCAAACTCATCGTCCGGCACAGTCTGCACGGGCTGGCCGGTTTGCTGACTGTGACCGGCAATGAGCCTTCCCCCATTCGAATGATGTTGGACAAAGCTGCTGCGATCCGCGGTCGGGCCGTCGACAAATCGGGAGCACCGATCGCTGAGACCGCTTGCGAGACGTTCTCTCAAGCGACGTTCCAGTTGCAGAAATTCGAGAATACCGGAAAGCCTCAGCAGAAAACCGGCGCCGACGGCCGGTTTCGATTCGACAATCTCATCCCCGGTGAACCAATCGAGCTGAGAGTGTCCGTTGACGGCAAACTGCTGACGGCGAAACTCACCGCGGAACAGCAGCCGCAGAAACCAGGTCAGGAAGTCGATCTGGGTGACGTCGTCTTTGCACCGCCGAATCAGCAATTGCCGCAGCCGAATAAACAAAACATGGCGGCAGCGACGCCGCCCCCACTGAGTGCTGAGAACTCAGTACTCAGTACTCAGTCTCCTGCGGCGGATATTCCCAAATCGAGCGCGAAGTCGGACGGCACGTTTACCTTCGCCGGCTCGGTCGTCGACGAGCAGGGCCAACCGGTCGCCAGGGCGAAGGTTTCGGTCAGCTATTTCCACAAGAACCCGTCGGCGCCCGATGCCCTTCCTGCGCTGCTTACCGACGAACGCGGCAAGTTTGAATTCTCGGCGAAGAACGGCGACTTCGTAGACGGGGCTGACGGCGGACAGGGTTTCTGGTTCGATGCCGGATTGGTGGCCGTCAAAGCGGGTTACGGTTTTGCGTTTCGCCCTCTGGTGCATTTCGAGACGAGCGGGCGGCCTGCCAGCGAGTTGCCCGATCGGCAACGTGACCGGCTCGCGATCCCGCCGGGAAAGAAATCCAACGTCCTGACGCTGGTCCGTGACGACATCCCGATCCGGGGGAGGATCTTGAACGCCGATGGCCAACCCGTCGCCGGCGCAACGATCGAGGCCTTCGAATTCTGGGAAGGGAAAGACGGCACGCTCGATGCCTGGGACGCCGCGTCGAAGAAGCCGGACGCCGACACGTCGACGACGACCCCGCACTTGCGCCAGATTGCCCGCGGACATACGGTGAACTTTAATTTCCGCGGCGGTATGGGATCGGCGCCAGCCAGAAGAGCAACTATGCACGGCAATGTGTTCGCGGGATCGCGTCCCCCGCTGATTCCTGTGGTCCATACGGGTGAAGACGGCCGGTTCACGTTGCACGGAATTGGCCGCGAGCGGATCGCCGAGCTCCTGATCAGCGGCCCGGGAATCGAAACATCCGAGGAACGAGTCCGGACGCGCGCCGGGGAAACGGTCAAATTGGGCCTGGACAGCCCCGTTCCCCACGCGTCGCTGGCGTTTACCTATCACCCCCATGAATTCACTCTCGTCAGCGGCCCGTCGATCCCCGTCACGGGGCGCGTCACCGATTTCAAAACGGGCCAGCCGCTGGCCGGAGTGGGCGTGGAATCGAGCGGCCAATGGAAAGGAGTCGTCACCGACACTGATGGGAAATATCGCCTGGAGGGACTGCCGGTGGGTGTCAACGACCTGCTGATCACTCCCCCCGCACGATCGCGCCACCTGCCCGGGGGCGTGCACCTGACGACGACCGCGGCGGCCCCCACCGTCGTGCGAGACATTTCGCTCACGGCCGGCGTGCTCGTTCGCGGCCGGGCGATCGACGAAACGACAGGAAAACCGGTGCGCGGCAATCTCCAATACTTCGCCTATAAGACGAACCCGCACGCGACAGAGTCCGACAGTCTGCACGAGGGTCATTCGCAGAACGGAATTCACCCGGATGCCGACGGCCGCTTCGAAATACCCGTGTTGCCGGGCCAGGGAATTCTCGCGCTGCGGGCGGGAACGGAATTTCCCGACGGTGTCGGGGCCGACGGAATCGACTGTCCGAGGCAAGCGACCGGAGGAAATTCGATTGTATTTGAGACCTGGCCGACTTATTGCATTGCATCCGCTCATAGTCTGCTGGCGCCGATCAATCCGCGGCCGGAAGACAATGAGTCGACCGTTAATCTCGCGCTGCGCAGCACCGGCAGCGAGTTTCAGGCGCGTGTGTTCGCGCCCGATGGTCAGCCGTTGATCAATTACCTGGTCTTTGGCGCCCGGCGGGGAGTTGTCTGGCAAAGGAACACACGAGAAAGCTTCAACGTCACCGCGTACAACCCGTCCGAGACGCGGCGGCTGATCGTTTTCCATCAGGAGCGGAACCTCGTGGGCTATCGCGACCTCTCGGGCGAGCCGCCGAAAGACCTGGCGATCACTCTGCAACCAGCGGCGACTCTGGTCGGGCGCGTGCTTGACGCAGACGATGGGAACGCGCCGTTCCCCCAAGTCAGTATCTCAGACTCGCGGTACACGGTTTTTCTGAGGGGCCAGCCATCGGCAGCCGACTTGGAGCACGGCGTCTTGCAGATCAATTTGAAGACCGATTCCGACGGCCGCTTCGAGCTGAAGGGTATCGTCCCCGGCTTGAAGTACTCCGCCTACTTGAATTTCCGACCGGGATTTTTCACCGAGAGGCGGCTGAAGGGGTCGCGGCAGGGGCCGGTGTTTTCTGATGTCACGGCTGAACCGGGCCAGACAAAGAACCTGGGCGACCTGGTGCTCAAGCTCGATTCCGGGAAGCCTGCGGAATCGGTGAAACCGACGACTAACGAGAAGCCCCCCCTCGATCCCCCCGTGGACGGGGGGAAGAAAAGGGTTTCCACTGAGAACGGGGGGAAGACAAATTCGCCTGCTGCGAATACGGAGAAAGCGGATATTCGGGCCACGGGGAATGGGAATGTGAAATCTTCACTCGGTACTGAGTACTCAGTACTGAGTACTCAGTCGTCGCGAACGGTCCGCGGTCGCGTCGTCGATGCGGCGGGTAAGCCGATTGCTGGCGTCGCGCTGTCTGTGCCGGTGATGACCGACAAACAACCGCAATTACAGAATGAATGGAAACTCAACCCCAAGGCCACGACCGATGCCGAGGGACGATTTGCCGCCGAGATTTTGGAAAGTGACTTCCCGGCCTGGAGGGAAATATCTCTGATTGCCCAGCATCGCGATTATGGTGTGGAATGGTTCAACATCTCCAACCAGGGCGAGATCCCGCAGGCGGAAATAGTTCTTTACCCCGAACAGGTCATCCGGGGGCGGATGATCGACGCGGAAGCCAGGCCGGTGGCTGGCGCCAAGATCGCCATTCGATCTCTGCTGGCGCCTGAGACGGGGAATTCGCTGGATGCGATTCTGGCCGAACGCCAGAAACAAACATTTGGTGGTCGCACGGGCGCTCGACACGCGGCGGGCGGATTGCCGGATTCGTTTGGCGCAGTCAGCGACGACGAGGGACGGATTGTGCTGCACGGCGTCGCCGCCGAGCGCCTGTGCGCGATCGAGATTTCGGCAGGCGATTTTGCGACAACGACCGTGCTGGTCGCGAACCGCCAGGGACTCGACGCGGTCCCCTACAATCAGCCGCGTCGCGACGTGTTTGGTGGCCGCGCGCCCGATCTGCTTGTCGGCCCCGAGTTCACGCACGTCGGCGTTCCGGGCCTGACGATCGAGGGACGGGTCACCGCAGCCGGCGGGAAACCGGTCGCCGATCTGACCGTCGGCGCGTCGCCCATGGGCACGACGTTCACGCGCACTGCCACCGACGCCGACGGCCGCTATCGCCTCAGCGGGTTGCCGCGCGGACGCCAGCTCTCAGTCAGGTTTGCGATGAGCGGACACGGCGATCTGCTGCCGAGCATGGTGCGCCTCTCGCCGAATGGGGATGAAGGACTCAAGACGGTCGACATTGAATTGAAGAACGGCATCGTCGTCAGCGGGCGGGTCGTGGACCCATTGACCGGCGGGGGCGTCCGGGGCGCGATCACGTTCCTTCCCTTGCCGGGCAATGAGTTTGTCCAGAAACCCGGATACGAAGGGAGTAATTCTGGCGGAATCATCGGATATGCGGACGACGAGGGCCATTTCCGATTCGCGGCCATGCCGGGCCGCGGCGTATTGGCGGTCGAAGCGAACTCACGGATTGAATCCGGGCCGATCTTTCGGTGTGGGGCCATCAGCGACGAAGACGTCCCACAGATCAAACCACAGGACAGTCAATTTGGCGGCCGGTATTTTGCCACAGCCATCGGACAAATGGGGCTGATGCGCTATCACCTGGTGAAGTATGTCAACTTCTCTGAAGATGGCGGGCCGTATTCCGTCGACCTGAAGCTCGATCGGGGCAAGTCGGTCGATCTGGAGTTCGTTGACGACGTTGGACAACCGGTCACCGGGCTTGCCGTGTCCGGTCTCGCCGATGGGCAGGGATTTCAGGCAAGGCAGGTGACGGAAGCGAGCACGACCATCTTCGCTCTGGGCTCCGATCGGCCGCGCCAGGTCATCGCCCTGCACCCGGACCGTGGACTGGCCGGTTCGGTGACGCTGACCGGTGAAGAGGCCTCGCCCGTCCGGCTCACGCTGGGAAAATCGGCCGCGATCTGGGGCCGGGCCGTAGATGAATCGGGAGATCCGATTGGCAGCGCGGAATTCGGCTTGCAAGTCCTGCAGGAATTCCAGCGGTTTCTGAATACGGGCAAGCCAGCTCCTGCGACGGACAAAGACGGCCGGTTCCGGATTACAAATCTCGTCCCCGGCGAGCCATTCCACCTGATCCTTCGACTGGATGGAAAGCCCTTAAATGCAAAATTGACGAAGGAACAACAGACGCTGAAACCCGGCCAGGACCTCGACCTGGACGATGTGGTTTTCGTGCCGCAGGGTCGACAACTGCCACAGCAGAATGAGGCGGGCAAGCCAGCCACGAAGCCCCCACTGAGTACGCAGTCGTCGCGAACGATCCGCGGCCGCGTCGTCGATCCGGACGGCAAGCCGTTTGCGGGGGCGAGAATCTGGGTTGTGGGGTGGTATGGTGGCATTTCTACCGGGGTCAAGAACGTGCCGGTGGCTGAAGCGACAAGCCGGGCCGACGGATCTTTCGAAATTGAGTTCAGCAGGGTGAAATTGGAGCTCGCCGCGTGGGGCCTATCGCTGAGCGATTCGATGACGACCATCGTCGCCTTCGGCGACAACTTCGGACCGGTATGGAAGCGGTTGGATGAATTGCCGTCAGAAGAAGACGTCATGTTGGAGCTTGCGCGTGACGATCTCCCGGTCACTGGGCGAATTCTCGATCCGGAAGGACGGCCGGTCAGGAACGTCAAAATTGCGGTAAGCAACTTGCGCGCCCCAAAGGATGGCGATCTGTCGGGTTTCCTCAAAGCGGTCGCCGGCGGCCAAATTCGCCCAATGGCAATCTACGACTGGATGACCTTTCTGCCGGACTTTGACGGCATCCCTCTACCCGCGGCGATAACCGACGACCAGGGCAGGTTTCGCTTGGCGGGGGTCGGTCGCGAGCGCTATGCGGAATTTTCCATCACCGCACCGAACGTCGCGTATGGTGAAGGCTCGATCGTCACCCGGCCCGGGGCGTCAACAGTCATGCAGGAAATGGATCAGCGTGCTCCCAACGCGGCGAAACTCGCGCGGCGGTTGTATGGGGCAGAAATCGAGTTTGTCGCGCTCCCCTCGCGTCCCGTCACGGGCACTGTGCGCGACGCCGAGACGGGAAAGCCGATGCCTGGCATTCGGATTTTCAATTGGCGTTTCGCGGGATCGCCACTCTTCGGATCGATCGTGATCGATACTTTCACCGATAAAGACGGTCGATTTCAGTTGAGCGGCATGCCGCTGGGGGAAGGAAATCTGATCATGATCGTGCCCCCAACTGACCAGCCCTACTTTAGTCGGCAGGCCACCGTTGCTGTGGACGCCAAGCTGGATCCGGTCCCGCTGGAAATCGGACTGCATCGGGGTATCTGGATCACCGGCCGCGTGGCCGACAAGGCGACCGGGCAACCGGTCTCGGCGGTGGTCCACTGGACGCCCTATCGCACCAATGAATTCGCGCAAAAACTTACGGCCGAGTTCGGTCCCAGCGGAATGAGAACGGGATGGACGAACTACCGCGTCGATCCTGACGGCACGTATCGCGTGCTCGGCCTTCCGGGGCGCGCCCTGGTTGCGGCATCGGTCAATTCACCGCACGCCCAATCGTACCGCCTGGGGACTGGGCGCGAGAAACTGGATCCGGCTGACAGGGGCGGACTCATACCGGGACGAATGGGCCCGGCGGGCATGTTGCCCCAGACGGTGTGGCGAGCGCAGCCGGGCAGCATGCGCATGTATCACAGTCTGAAGGAAATCAATGTTCCGGAGTCCGCAGAATCATTCACCTGCGATGTCGAATTGGATCCCGGCGAGTCGCTACGCGTGTCAGTCGTCGACCGGGAAGGCCAGCCGCTTTCAGGTTTCAGCGTGCGCGGAAATCGGCGGCTGCCCGCTGACGAACCGACGCGCACCCAGGGATCGTCATTTGACGTCCCCACGATGGGTCCCGGAGACAAGCGCATTCTTCTGATTCACCATGTCGAAAAACAGCTCGGCAAAGTCGCAACGGTGGAATTCCAGCCCGACGGACCACGCGAGATGAAGATCACACTCGAACCGTGCTCGACTGTCACCGGCCGAATTGTGGCCCCGGCAGTGGACCCCAAGACTGGTGGAAAATTAGTACTGATGGCCCGTCTGGATGGGCTGGATGGCACCCGCAGGCAACTGGGAAAGTGCGATCTCGACAAAGAAGGGCGGTTCCGGTTTGACGGCCTGCTTCTCGGCTGCGAGTACCTCCTGTTGTTTGAAGGGATCGTCGAGCGTGTCGCCACGCCGTTTGAGCAGTATCGTTCCGGACCATTCGACGTCGAACCGGGCGAAACTAAAGATTTGGGCGATGTGCGTCTGACCACAGGCAACCCCGGCACGGCCGACCCCGGCACCCGTCCGCCAGCGGCCCCCACGATCTTACAATCGCCGCAGAGGGCTGCCGATAAGGGTACCGAGACACCGCGCTCAGACAAAGCTGCATCACCCCCAGAGCCGCGCCAGGCAAGAAGCGATCGCCCCACACCGCTTCCTGACGGGCGCGGCTCCGCGGTAGCCGCGAGAGGGTCGGCTGGGCCGAGTCCTCCGTCTCCTGCGGCGGACAAATCCAAATCCACCGCGAACTCGGAAGGCACCATCACGGCTATCCACGGCCACATCATCGGTCCCGACGGCAAGCCGGCCGTGAAGGCGAACGTCGCGATCATCGGTTCGAGAATCCAGCCGGAACGGGGTGGCGATCTGAGCTCGAGGAGCCATGTGTTGGCGGAAGTGACGACCCATGACGGCGGCCGTTTCGAAATCAAACTCGCAGATGTTTCATCCAAGGCGTATTCGCGAGCGCACATCATTGCCAGGAGCGAAGGCTCTGGGCTGGCGTGGCGGCGACTTGATCCGGACGCGCACGACGTCGACGTGGCGCTGGAGTTACCGGCTGAGCAGGTGATCCGCGCCCGCTTTATCGACATCGAAGGACAACCGGCCGGAGGCGTGCGAGTGTCGATCGGTTCCGTCATTTCGCGGTCGGCGGCGGAAGCTCGCAGTGAAGCTGCTGAAAGCGTGGGTTATCAAAAACTCGAAAAACCTCCGCAGGCATGGCCTCCGCTCGTGACCGCCGATCCGCAGGGCGCGTTCGAGATCCGTGGCATCCCAGCCGATCACGGCGTCTATCTCGACGTCGAAGGAACCGATCGGATTGCTCCCCAGTGGATTTCGATCAACACCGGTTTTTCGGAAGAACGCTCGACAAATGACGGGACTTATCGCTCGCTTGTCAGAAATTTCAAACCGGGTGAAGAGGCAGTGCTGCCTCTGGCGCCGGCCCAGCTTTTCGAGGGGGTTGTGCGATTCGAAGACACCGGTGAGCCGGCGCCTCACGCCCGGCTGACGATCTGGGCCAGCCAGCAGCAGTTCGGCGGTTCCATGATTTCGTTGGCCGGGAAGGCGGACGCCCGAGGCCGGTATCGAATTAACCCGCTCCCAGGTGTCCGATTTGGGATCACGGCCTACCCACCCGACGGCGTTCCCTATCTGATTCGGGAGATTCGCGACATCAGGCACAGAGACGGCGCCCTGGTGAAGCAGGTCGATGTCTCATTGCCTCGCGGCGTTCTCGTTCGGGGTCGTGTTGTGGAATCCGGAACGACAAATCCAATTGCCGGCGTGGCAGTTCAATATGTGCCCGAGACCAGGAACAACCCCAACGTCGCTGATGACATCGTCACGGGCTGGCAGGGGATTCAACTCTCGGGAATGGACGGCGCGTTCGAGATCGCCGTGTTGCCGGGACCGGGAACGCTGCTGGCAAACGGCCCCGGCAAGCAATTCGTATCCCACGAATTTGGATCGCGGCAACTGGAGCGCGGTCTGCCGGGGGGCGAACGGAATTACGCGCATGCCATGCAGCGCATCAACCCCAAGCCAAACTCAGATCCACTCGACCTGACGCTCACATTGCACCGCGGCGTCACGATTTCTGGTCGAATTACCAATTCTGCCGATGAGCCGGTCGAGAAGGCGCTGCTCATCTCGCGGCTCAACATCCATTCCTCGGAGCTGACCTGGCGTGGCTTTCCCATTGAGGCGCTGGGTGGGCGATTCGAACTGTCCGGATTGGGGGAAAGCCGCGAATATCCGGTGCACTTCCTGGATCCCAAGAATCGTCTCGGAGCGACGGTGGTTTTCAAGGCGGGCGATCAATCGCCGACCGTCGTGCTCGAACCCTGCGGCGAGGCTGTCGCGACGTTTGCAGATTCTCTCGGCAAGCCGATTCCCGATGTGCAGCCTGATTTCGAATTTGTCGTCGCGCCAGGCCCGCACCGATTCGGCTCGTCGGCCATGCGCCTCGTCGCATTGGCGGCCGACGCGGAATACGTCGTCAATATCGACCGCACGAATTATCGGGAAGGCCCTAAGAGCGATGCCGAAGGCCGCATAACTTTTCCCGCACTGATTCCCGGCGGACGCTACCGCATCGTGACCCATAATGACGGAAAGGTCGTCGTGCGGAAAGAGTTCGTGGCCGAATCGGGGAAGACGCTGGATTTGGGGAAGATCATCGTGGCGCCCCAGAAGGATGAATAAACCCCTCAGAGTAGCGGGCAGCCGCGAATAAACGCGGCTCAAATCTCGTAGCTCGTAATAATTGATTTGTGCCATGTCTTATTGGTCCCCCTACAAACCGACTGACGCGGCCCCCTGGAATATCGAGCGGGTCGTGCACCTGCATCGCCGGGCCGCGTTCGCCGCCACATGGGGCGAAATCGAGCGCGATCTGCGCGACGGGCCGGAAGCCGCCGTGACCCGGCTCATTGATGGGCAGGCGCGGCTCGAAGGGGTGCCGGAAGGGTTCGAATCGCTCGCCGCGATCATCGGCCAGGCGGCGGTCGATTCGGGGAGTGCCGAGCGGCTCAAGGCGTGGTGGCTGTATCGCTGCCTGTTTTCGCCCCATCCGCTCCAGGAGCGCCTGACGCTGATGTGGCACAATCACTTTGCCACCAGCAACCTGAAGGTCGACGACCTGCGGCTCATGAAGCGCCAGAACGAGCTGCTCAGGCAGCACGCCCTATCGCGGTTCGGCGAACTGCTCGCGGCGATGATCCGCGATCCGGCGCTTCTCAAGTGGCTCGATGCGCCGGCCAATCGCAAAGAGCACCCCAATGAAAATCTGGCTCGCGAGCTGATGGAGTTGTTCACGCTCGGCATTGGTCATTATGCGGAGGCTGACGTCCAACAGGCGGCCCGCGCGCTCTCCGGCTGGACGGTTCGTCAGGGAGAATTCTTCGAACAGCCAGCGGCGCACGACGATTCCGAAAAGTCGATCCTTGGCCGCACCGGCAACTGGAATGGATCTGAGCTGGTGCAGATTTTGCTGGCACAACCGGCGACTTCGCAGCGGCTGGCCTGGCGGCTCTGTGCCGAATTCTGCGGCGAACGTGTGGCCGACAAGCCGGCGCTCGACGAACTGGCTGACGGCCTGCGCCGGCACGAGCTCGACATGCGCTGGGGAGTCGAGACGATTCTGCGCTCGGAATTATTCTTCTCGAGGCCCAACCTGGCGAGCCGGGTGTGCGATCCTGTGTCGTTCGTCGTCGGTCCGCTGCGGGCGCTGGAATGCTGGCGCGATCCCCCCAGCACGATCGTGTTGGCCGAGTGGCTCCGCCGGATGGAGCAGGACTTGTTCTATCCCCCCAATGTCGGCGGCTGGCCGGGTGGCCGCGCCTGGCTCTCGACACGGGCCATTCTCGCGCGATCGAACTGCATGGCGGCGCTCGTGGCGGGGGAGTTGAACAACCCGGCACGTCCCCCCGATCTCGACCAGCTCACTGCCCGGCACGTCGGGGCGAAGTCGGTCGCGGATGCCGCAAATTTTCTGTCACGATTGTTGTACGGCCGCGTGCTCGACAACGTGCCGCCAACCGAGCGGCCCGCGCAGGAGGACCAATCGCCGCTCAGCAGGTCGCTGCTGGCGTTATTGACTTGTCCGCAGGCACATTTGCATTGAAGAAGAGGGAGCCGCGAATGGACGCCAATGAACGCGAATGCCGGCAACACACCCCGAAGGGGTGCAAGACATTAGCCGGGGGTTGCCGCGCAGCGGCCACCCCCGGTCGTCGATCATAGTAGAAGTGGTTCCGGGGGTGTCGCTGCGCTCAACCCCCGGCTAATAGCTAGGACCCCATACGGGGTCGACATTCGTGTGGACTGAAGTCCACACTACGGAAAATAGACGACTACCCGCCACACGATTCAGGAACATTCGACATGCACACCTTTATCACTGATCTCCAGCGACGTCAGTTCCTCAAACAATCCGTTCTCATCTCGCTGTCCCCATTCGTCCCGGCGTTTCTGGCGCGGTCGGTCCGGGCGGCCGACGCCAGGCCTGACGACCGTACGCTGGTGGTAATCCAGCTCGACGGTGGCAACGACGGCCTCAATACGGTCGTGCCGTTTGCCGATGAACTGTACGCCAGGCATCGCAAAGAGCTGCGGATCGAATCACGGCAAGTCCTGAAGCTCGACGCGGCCGTCGGATTGCATCCGCAAATGAAGCCGGCGGCGGAACTGTTTGAGGCGGGACGGCTGGCGGTCGTGCAGGGAGTCGGTTATCCCAACCCGAACCGGTCGCACTTCGAGAGCATGGCGATTTGGCATCACGGCCGCCTTGCCAGCGACGATCACGACGGCATCGGCTGGCTCGGCAGAACGGCCGATACATGGTCGAAGCCCGACGTCGCTTCGTCCGGCTCGGTTTATGTCGGGGCCGAAGCCCCGTCCGTCGCTCTCCGCGGGCGGCGCTCGCAGGCCCTGTCGCTCGAGAACGAAAACGACCTCAGGCTGGCCTCCGCCGTCAACTCGAACGCGGGGCCGAAGAATGTGCCGACCGACGCAGCGAACGATCTGGCGGCGTTCGTTCAGCGATCGGTCGACCAGTCATACACCGCGGCGAGGCAATTCAGCGACTCGCCGTCGGCGCAGGCCGGCGCGAACGACGGTTATCCAACCTCGAAACTCGGACAGAAGCTGCGGCTGATCTCCAAGCTGTTGAAACTGGGAGGCGGCACGCGCCTCTTTTATGCGTCGCAATCGGGCTACGACACGCATTCCGCCCAAGGCTTCCCGCACGGCCAACTGTTGCGAGAATTCACCACGGCACTCAAGGCGTTTCTGAGCGACATGCAGGCCGCCAAACTCGACGAGCGAATCGTCGTGCTGGCGTTCAGCGAGTTCGGCCGGCGCGTGGAGGAAAATGCGTCCGCCGGCACCGATCACGGCGCGGCAGGCCCCGTCCTCCTGGCGGGAACCCCCGTGCGCGGCGGCGTTCTCAACGGGCATCCGTCGCTGGCCGAACTGGATATGGGCGACCTCAAAATGCAGGTCGACTTCCGCGAGATCTACGCCGCAATCCTCCAGAACTGGCTGGCGGTCGATCCGATCGCGATTCTGGGTCGATCGTTCGCACCCTTCGACTGCCTGAAGTAGGTCAGGTTTTCCAACCTGACAGCCTTGCGCCGTCGCCTGCTACAACGCGTGCCAGCCCATAAATCCGAGACTCGAATGTGATCGCGGCCGAGCCGCCTGTAGAAGTGTGTGCGGACGTGTGTGGCGGGGTCAGAGCGTGAATGAAATGCCGTGGTGCAGCTCAGAACGCGTCGCACGTGTCATGATACCGCCGGAACCGGTAATCCAGCGATGGCCCCGACGAGTTGGACTGCGAGCAAGAGGAAAGCGTCTAGGTCATGCGGTCAGGGCCATCGCTGGTGTGTGCTGTGAACGACGACAACACGAGCACCGGATGATTCTGATGCGCTCGATGTCCGCCCTGGTTTGACGCTCTGACCCTGCCACACTTCTCGTTCAAATGTCTGACGCAGGTCACGTTATTCCCTTGGGCGGCTGCGGCCCTCCTGTTGGAAGCGATCCAGGAGTGCCGTCAATTTGGCGACCATGTCGGGCGACTCCAGCCACAGGTTCCGCGTTTCGCCAGGATCGGCGCCCAGGTCGTAAAGCTGCCCCGTCGGACCGCCGGGAACCGGTTGTTCCGTCTTCGGCTGTGAAAAGCCGCCGGACCCGAGATGAAAGATCGCCTTCCACTTGCCCTGGCGGATTGCAAACACACCGTCGCCGCTGTGATGGACAATCGCTTCGCGGATCGGGCGCTCGATTTGTCGGCCCAGGAACAGCGGCAGAATGTTGAAGCTGTCTTCTCCTGCGTCGTCCGGCAATTTCCGGCCGACGAGCGCGGCGATGGTTGCCAGGAAGTCGGTATGGCAGATCGTTTCTGCGCACGTAGAGCCCGCCGGAGTGTGACCGGGCCAGCGCACAAGATAAGGCACACGATGCCCCGCCTCCCAGCAATCGGCTTTTTGACCGCGCCAGGGGCCGTTCGGTTTGTGTCCGCTGGCTGCGAACCGGGCCGGCAGGGGAATCGCTCCGTTATCGCTGGTGAAAATGATGAGGGTGTTATCGTGCAGCTTGCGGGATTCGAGTGCCGCCAGTACGCGACCCACGGCCGCGTCGGTCTGCGCCACGAAATCGCCATATTCTCCCAGCATGGTGCGTCCCTGGAAATCGTCGGTGGGAACCCACGGCGTGTGCGGCGACGTGAGCGCGAAATACAGAAAGAACGGACGCTCTGCCGACTGCGCTTGAATGAATTGCTCGGCCCGCCGGGTCAATGCTGGAAGGACGTCGCGATGGCGAAAGCCGGGGGCAGCCGGCCCCTCGCGCCAGAAGACGCCGTCGAAGTAATTGGGCTTGGGGCTTTTCTCGGACTGGGTCGTCGGCAGCGCCAGCACTCGATCGTTCTCGACATGGACGTAAGGCACCATATCGAGCGAGGCGGGGATGCCGAAGAACGAATCGAAACCGACGTCGAGTGGTCCGGGCCGCAGGGCTTTCGCGAAATCGGTTTTTGCGTCATGCCCCAGGCCCAAATGCCATTTGCCGATCGCGGCTGTCGTGTATCCCTTGTCTTTGAGCAGGCCAGCCAGCGTCAGCCGTCCTGCTTCAATGAGGGCGGGTGAATCGCCGACCAGGGTCCCCCGCTTGAGCTTCGTCCGCCAGGCGTAACGACCGGTGAGAAGGCCGTACCGCGTCGGCGTGCAGACGGCCGAAGGAGAATGTGCATCGGTGAACCGCATCCCTTCACTCGCGAGTTGATCGAGATGCGGGGTGACTGTGTGCTTCGCTCCGTAGCAGCCGAGATCGCCGTAGCCCAGGTCGTCGGCCAGGATGATGACGACATTGGGCAACTCCGCCCGCGCGATGCCATCAATTCCACAGAGAATAAGAAAGACCAGAACGACAATTCCACCTCGCAGCATCAGGGCCTCGCGAAAAAAGAAAAAGTTGGACCGCGGATGACGCGGATACGCGCGGATAAAAAAGAAAAGGTGAACTCGCCCATCCGCGTTTATCCGCGGCTTCCCTTTTCGTCTCGTGACAAATCGATCGCAGCACTCAGAATGACTTCGAGCGTCGATGTCTCGGATTCTATCCCGACACGAACGTCGATGAAATGCTCCGCTCCGCGTCGCCGCTAAACGGAGTTCGATGCGAATCCTCGATTTTCGTGCGTCAATGCTCTATCCTCCCTCTTCGATCTTCGAAGTTCAATCCTCCTGGACCCTACGATGCCCCATTCGCTTCGCGCACTGATTCTCGGCGCCGGCTACGCCGGTCAGGGACATGCTCTGGCGCTGCGGCTGGCGGGAGTCGAGATTGCCGGGATGGCCAGCCGCACGGCAGAGGTCGGCGCTAACATCGCCGCGTCGTTGCAGATTCCCAGATACAGCGCCGATTGGCGCGGCCTGCTGGCGGAGATCAAACCCGATATCGTCGCCGTGGGGACTCCAGGAGGGACGCACCTGGAGATGATCTCGGCGGCGCTCGAAGCGGGCTGCCACGTCCTGGCCGACAAGCCCCTCGCCACGACGGCGGCCGATGCCCGCACATTGCACGAGCTGGCAAAGTCTCGCGGCATGAAAACGGCTTACGCCGCCAGCTATTGGTATCAGCCACAGGCCCTGTACGCGCGGCTGCTGGTGCAGGAAGGGTTTCTGGGCCAGGTCGTCGAGATCGAGGGGGTCTCCCATTTCAACTGGCCACCGCTCATGCCGTTCGGTTGGCCGCACCGCCTGGAAACAGGGGGCGGCCGGCTCAACAACAATTTTCCACACAAGCTGGCGATTGCGCAGAACATTTTGCAGGGAGAGATTTTGGCCGTGATGGGGGAAAGCCGCAACGACCTGAAACGAGTCCCCATCGGGCAAGAAGTTCACGACTTTCGCGATTTCGCAAAGCAGGCGATGTCTCCCGATCAAGCCGCCAAGTTCAGATGGGCCGACGTCAACAGCGACTGGTCGTACACGGCGCTGGTGCGGATCGGGGACCCGGCGAAAGGGCTCGACGAAGCCGTGTCGGTGACCTTCCGACACTCGGCCCTGCGACTGGGGCGATACGGCGATTACATGGCCTTGTACGGAACGAAAGGAACGCTGCACGTTGACGGCACGTACATGCAGGGGCCGATGTATCTGAAGACCGACGGGCCGACGTGGGAAGAGTTGGCAATTCCGTTGGAGATTCGCGATGCCCTCCCCGACGAAACCGATCACACGCAGCGCAATTGGAACCAGCTTGCCCGCGAATTCGTCGCCGACATCCAGGGCCGGCCCCACCCGCGCTACCTGACGTTCCACGACGGCTGGATCTACCAGGAAGCGATCGACACGATCCGCTCGAATAAAAGCTGGGTGGTAGTCCCGAAATAATTTGTCGCGAAGAAGGTAACTTTGCGCACGTTTTGCAAATTGAGGGCCTTGTGTGCCATTAATATTTCACTACACCGATCGTACGGGATATAATGGCATTC
>DASYAR010000142.1:0-4934 GCA_036501235.1 Planctomycetaceae bacterium | reverse complement strand
TCTCGTTCCCACGCTCCGCGTGGGAACGCACGTCTCGACGCTCCGCGTTGCGCTCGGTCCAGAGCGCCGCTTTCACAATGCAGCCGGCCGTCATCGACGAAAGCTCCGATGGCCGGGCGCGTCGCCTGGTGCATTTGTGCGTTGGAGTCCAGAGCCTCGGCATTCGCGGAACCCAGCGTGTCGAGCGCGACGCCGAGCGTCGCCACTCTCGTTCCCACGCGGAGCGTGAGAACGAGACGACCACTTCGCCATTCGGCGTGCGGGTAAGTCGGAAGAAGTGTGGCAGGGTCAGTGCGTGAATTACTATGGGCATCGAGCGCGTCCGAATTGTCCGACGCTTCCTGCGGATAGATCACAGTGATCGCCAGCGATGGCCCTGACCGGATGGCATCAACGCACACGTTCTGCTCATCGTCCAACTCGTCGGGGCCATCGCTGGGTTCTCGGCTCCGACAATGCTCTCTCCACGTCCACGTTGTGTTGGCCGCAACGCATCACGCCAATTCACGCTTTGACCCCGCCACACGCCGTCGGGCAAGTGCCGGGACGGGCACCGCGCTGTAGCAACCCTGGCAACGCATTCTCCGCACCGTACCAGTCGCTATATCTGATCCCAGTCTCGGACTCGAAACGTCGCCATCCGAGAGGCACTCCTCCATTCGCTTTGGCCGTGCGTTGGATTTCGGCAAGGATTTGATCTTTGTCCATTCGGACCAGCTTGCCGGATGCACGGGCGACAGGGAAACCGAATTCGCCACTGGTCGGCCCGCGAGTGTCCAGGTCTTCCGGCCAGGAGAGAACTCGGTCCAGAAGATCGCAGGTCCGGTGCCATGCAAGGTTCATGAATCGCAGAATGTTGCAGCGACTCTGGAGAATCATTCATCGAAATCTCGTCCAACTTGATATTGACATGTTATTAAATATATATAATATTAAGAAAATCGGGATGTGCTGGGGGCACCTCCAGGACCATTTCGCCCATGCAACGTCGGGAGACGCTCATGCACGCAGATGCTGATCGCCCGTCGCCAGTTAACGCGACTTCGAAGGGCCAGTCGTCTGGCGGACCTTGGGACCGCGCATCTGACCGATCGTGTGACCCGGCCGGCGCCATGGCCAGCCCCCAAGAGCCCGCGGCGTCCGACGCGGCTTCGCCCGAAGCCGGATGTGAGCCGATTGGAGTGCTGCCGAACCGAAACCGTCGCCGGAGCCCCTCACGATTGGGCGGAGGCCCTCACGGTTGGGAGAAATGCCGAGAATTTGCAATGGTGAGGGGTGCACGGCACCCCCTCGCGATTGAGGGACAAGCCCCTCACGGTTGGCGCGCCGGACCACGAGTTGCACGTTCGGTGCTTCTTGAGCTCCGCATTTCGCCGAACATGCATCCGTTAATTAGGGGTGTCGCCTTGAAGTGACGCCGATGCTGGCAGCATCGGCCACGTGGGCGGCGCTGCCAGCGTCGGCATTTTTGGTGACCACCCCCATTTGACGGCATGCACCCGAATAAAAACCCGATATTCCCTTCCCCTTTTCGCTTCTTCGCGTGTCTCCTATAGTACACGGCCAATGGCCGGCATGATTGCGGGGGATTGTTTCGCCCTTTGTACCGGTGGACTTCCGCAGGGCCCTGTTTTCACAGGATGTGTTCGATCATGGTCAAGGTGCAGCTTCCCGACGGTTCCCAGCAGGAGTATTCCGACGGTTCATCTTCTTACGATGTGGCGGCGAAAATCGGCCCGCGACTGGCCCAAGCCTGTGTGGCGGCGTCGGTCGACGGGCAGATTACTGATCTCCGGCGACCGCTGCCGACCGATAAGACGGTTCAACTCAAATTGCTGACCGATCGCGACCCGGCAGCCCTGGGTGTCATGCGGCATTCGGCGGCGCACGTCATGGCGCGGGCCGTCATGCGCATCTTTCCGAACGTCGGCCTGGCCTTCGGGCCGACCCTTCCGAATGGATTTTATTACGACTTCGACATGCCCGATCGGATTCGCGAAGAAGACTTTCCGCGGATCGAAAAGGCGATGGCCGAGATTGTCGCCGCGGCTGAGCCTTTCGACCGGTTCGAGCTGCCCCGCGACGAGGCGATCGGTTTCGTCAGCGACCTCCACCAGAATCTGAAGGTCGAACACTTGAAAACGGGTTTGGCCGATCACGCCACGCTCAGCTTTTACCGGCAGGGGGAATTCGTCGATTTGTGCCGGGGGCCGCACATTCCTGACGCCAGCAAGATCAAAGCGTTCAAGCTGCTGTCGGTCGCCGCGTCGCACTTCAAGGGAGATACGTCGGGCCGGTCGCTGCAGCGGCTGTACGGCACCGCCTTTTTCAGTCAGAAGGATCTCGACGCGTACCTGGCGCAGGTCGAAGAGGCCAAACGACGCGACCATCGCGTACTGGGCAAACAGCATGGGCTGTTTCACATCAGCAACGACGTCGGTCAGGGGCTGTGCCTGTGGCTGCCGAAAGGGGCGGCGGTTCGCGGCATTCTGGAAGAATTCATCAAGGTGGAATTGGTCAAGCGCGGCTATCAGCCCGTTTACACGCCGCACATCGGCCGCGTGGAGATGTACGAAACGAGCGGTCACTTCCCGTATTACCGTGATGCGCAATTCTCGCCGATTTTCGGCCATCCGGCTGGGCAGCTTGTCGATGCGTGGCTGAGCTGGTTGGAGGCTGGCCTGCATGCCCTTGCACGCTCTGAAGAAATAATCCCGCCCGAAACTCTTTCATGGATGTTTGCGAACTCGCCTACCAGGCAGCTCACGATTGCCCAAAATCAATCCCTCTTCAATGCGGCGGTGCTTCTGGGCGCAGTATTCGAGCCATTTCCCGGAATTGGAGCGGATGACTCCGGCAAGTCTCTTGAGCGGTGTATAATTGATGACGAAAGAGGCAAAATTCAGTCAATTTTGCGCAAGTGGCAGGGGCATCAAGAGCGGTACCTCTTGAAGCCGATGAATTGCCCGCATCACATTCAGATCTACAAATCGCAGCAGCGCAGCTATCGCGACCTGCCGGTGCGGCTGGCGGAGTTCGGGACGGTGTATCGTCATGAGCAATCGGGCGAGCTCAACGGTATGTTGCGGGTTCGCGGCCTCACGCAAGACGACGCGCACCAGTTCTGTACTCCCGAACAAGTCGAAGGCGAATTCCGCCAGACGGTGGAACTGGTGCAGTTCGTCCTGGGGAGCCTGGGGCTGAGCGATTATCGAGTGCAACTTTCGCTGCGCGATCCGAAAAGCGACAAGTACGTGGGGAGCGAAGAGAACTGGCAGCGAGCCGAATCGGCGCTGCGCAACGTGCTCGAAGAAATGAAACTGTCGTTCGAGCCGCGGCAGGGAGAAGCCGCGTTTTACGGTCCCAAGGCCGACTTCATGGTGCGCGACTGCATCGGCCGCGAATGGCAGTTGGGCACGGTGCAGCTCGATTACAATTTGCCGGAGCGGTTCCAGCTCGAATACATCGGGGCCGACAACAAACCGCATCGGCCGGTGATGATTCACCGTGCCCCGTTCGGCAGCATGGAACGGTTCGTGGGGGTGCTGATCGAGCATTTCGCCGCGGCGTTTCCGCTGTGGCTGGCCCCCGAGCAGGTGCGCATCCTGCCGATCAGCGAGAAGGTGAATGAATACGCCGCCGGCGTCGAGCAGCAGCTCAAAGCGGCCGGGTTTCGGGCGACGACCGATCTGCGCAGCGCGAAAATCAACGGCAAGATCCGCGACGCACAAATCGAGCTCATTCCCTACATGCTGGTCATTGGCCAGAAAGAAGCCGAGCAGGGAACGGTCACCGTCCGCGACCGGCTGGACGCGGAACATCAGAAGACGGTTCCTCTCGCGCAGGCGATGGCCGATTTGACGGCCGAAGTGAAAGAGCGGCGGATCCGGCAGACGGCGCCGCCGGGAGATTCAACACTCAGCGGCGGGGAAGAGACACCGGCGAATGAGTATTGATTTCGGCATGACGCCTCGATCGAGGCGCGAGATCAGGAAGATCATTTTCGATCATTTCGAGTTGATCGTGGACGAATGGAACCGTTTCTTTGTGACCGACAGCGATGCCGAAAATTGAACAAATTACGGCCGTCCGAATTGAGCCGACTCCAGCCGCTCTCGTGATCGTGTTTGAAGATCGAGAGCTGCAGATCCCCTGGGGGCAGTGTTCGTCGAAACTGGCAGATGCCTCCGATCTCGAACGCTCACGTGCCGAGCTCTCTCCCGGGGGCTACGGTATCCATTGGCCATTGATCGACGAGGATTTGTCGGTGGCGGGGTTGGTGCGAGCTTCGGTCGCTTCGAGCCGCTGAGACACGAAGCCATTTCGCGATCCAGAAAATGGCAAACAGAATGTTTCGCATGGACCGAAGTCCACACGTCTATCGGCGGGCGGTTTGCGCCATCGAGGTTTCACACAGCCGGCAAGATCAAGTCGGCGTGCCAGAAACGCTGCAGGTCTTTAATCAGCGCCAGAAACTTTTCCAGGTCGACCGGCTTGGAAATAAAACCATCGACCTCCAACTGCTCACTGCGGATCATGTCTTCGTGATCTTTGGAGGCGGTCATCACCACGACAGGCAGCTCTTGCAGGTCGTCGTCGGATTTGACTTCGGCCAGCACTTCGCGGCCGTCAACCCGCGGGAGGCCCAGATCGAGCAGGATCAAGTCGGGATGCGGCACGCGGGCATACTTGCCACGGCGGTGCAGAAACTCGAGCGCTTCTTCGCCGTCCCACAGCCACGTCAGGCGATGCGGGATGCTGCCATCTTTGAGGAACTCGTAGGCGAGTCGCGCGTCGTCCCAATTATCTTCGACGAGCAGAATCTCCATCGGCCGGCCGATTGTTTCCCTGGGCATGACACGTCTCCTGCTTAGTCCGTTTCAGGTCTGTCAGCGGTGGTAACTGGCGGCCCGGTTCTGATTTCTCGGCCCGGA
>DASYAR010000141.1:0-45506 GCA_036501235.1 Planctomycetaceae bacterium | reverse complement strand
AAAGTACCCGAAACTCGCGGCGGAGATCGCCAAAGCCTTGTCTGCGAAGCGGGCAGGATGATCGTTAGCGAGTTGCACTCCAATGCGGAGACGTGAGAAGGAGACAGACCAATGCCAATGAATACCATCCGCTCGCTGCTGATCGCCACTGTGCTGCTCGGTGCCTACCTTGCCGCGATCGTGATCTACGTCGTCCCTTATGCGTGGCTCGCGGTTGTTGCCGTCGCCGTTTGGGTGGCGTGCAGGAAACGTTACCACTACACCGCCCACGGAACGGCTCGCTGGGCGGATGCCTCCGACATCCCGCACCTGCTCGAAGGCAATGGCCTGATCGTCGGCCATATCGCGGGCAAGGCGAGCAAGATCACCGGAGTCAAGGCGCTGTTCGATTCCCGGCTGTCGCCACGGGAGGCTTGCCAGACATTCCTCACGGCATGGCAGCGGAAGCAACCGAAGCACCTCGTCCGGCTGACCAATGCCGTTCACACGGCATGCTTCGCGCCGACGGGTGTTGGGAAAGGCGTTTCGTGCGTCGTGCCATTCCTCCTGACCGTGCCGGAATCCACGGTGGTGGTTGATTTCAAAGGCGAGTTGACACGGATCACGGCCGATGCCCGCCGGGAGATGGGGCATAAGGTCGTCATCCTCGACCCGTACAAGATGACTACGCAATCGCCGGACACCTTCAACCCGCTGGATTTCATCGACAGGGAGTCTCCCACCGCTCTGGACGACTGCCGCGACCTGGCCGAGGCGCTGGTCGTGCGGTCGGGGCAGGAAAAAGAGCCGCATTGGTGCGACTCGGCTGAGGTTTGGATCGCGGCCATGACAGCGATGGTGGTGTGCTTTGCAGAAAGTGCCGACAAGTCAATGCAATCCGTCCGGGCGTTGCTTACCGACCCGGAAAAGATGCAGGCGGCGATCAAGATCATGTGCGAGTCCGACCTGTGGGATGGGATGCTCTCCCGCCTGGGCCACCAGCTTACGCAGTTCAAGGACAAAGAACTGTCATCGACGCTCACGACCACGAATCGCTTCCTGCGTTTCCTCGACACGATTGCGGTTGCGGAGAACACGAAGAAGAGCAGCTTCAATCCGGCCGACCTGTTGACTGGGAAAATGACTGTGTACCTCGTCCTGCCGCCAGAACACTTGCGGGCGCAGTCACCGCTGCTGCGGCTGTGGATAGGGTCGATGCTCCGTGCCGTGGTGAAGGGGGGGCTTCAGGAAACGACCAAGGTGCATTTCATCCTCGACGAGGCTGCATCGCTCGGTCACATGGAGGTGCTCGACGATGCGGTGGACAAGTTGCGGGGCTACGGGGTGAGGCTCCAGCTTTACTACCAGTCGCTCGGCCAGCTTAAGACGTGCTGGCCGGAGGGCCGGGACCAGACCTTGCTCAGTAACTGCACCCAGGTGTTCTTTGGCGTCAACGACCAGCAAACCGCGGAGTACGTCAGTAACCGGCTCGGCGATGAGACGATCGTCGTCGCAAGCGGCGGTACCGGTTCGAGCACGTCCCGGCAAGGCTCCCCGCAGGGTGGCCACAACTACAGCTACTCCACCAGCACCAACGACAACTGGCAACAGCTTGGCAGGAAGCTCCTGAAACCGGAGGAAGTGACTGCCACCGATCCGCGAGTGGCGATCACGTTCACGCCTGGTGTCCCGCCGATCGCAACCTGGCTGGTGCGGTACTACGAAAACGACTTTGGCCTTCCGCGCGGCATGGGACTGATGAAGGCGGCTTTTGATGCGGCGTGCTTGTTTCTCGCGGTCTTAATGCTTGCTACGTGGTTCACGGCGGAGTTGGTCTATCACACCTTCCAATGAAAGGAAGAAACATGTCAAAGCGAACGGACGAGTTTTTCGAGCAGCTCAAGGCCGGTGGGCAACCGAGCCTTCTGGAGACCATCAAGGAGGCCGGCGGGCAAATCTGGGACGGCATGAAGCCGATGTTCGACCACGGTCGCACGGAGGCTGCCGCTGCGCTGTTCGCGGGACACGCGCACGTCATGTACATGAACGGCCAGGAAGGCATTGAGCAGGGGCAGGACCAGATTCAGCCCCTCGAAGCGGTGAAGACGCCGGAAATCGAGCAGTCGATGGGACGTGAGATGTAGGTCAATCAGAAATCCGTCGAGGTAGAAGCGCCGGAGCAGGGCAAGGATCAAGACAGCGAAACGTGAGGTGCGGCGTGACTATCTACGAACGTCTTCAAAAGATCGAGAACTTGCTCCTCGCGATTTTCGAGCGACAGCAGGTCAGGGAATGGTACTCCGTCGGGGAGTTCGCCCGGATCGTCGGGCGTGCGGAGTTGACTTGTCGCGAATGGTGTCGCCGTGGTCGCGTCCGTGGGGAAAAGCGTTTGTCTGGCCGGGGAGCGTTCACGGCCTGGGTCATCAGTCACACCGAACTGCAACGCTATCAGCGCGAAGGATTACTGCCCTGCGAACGACCAGATGGACACGCAATTTCTGAGGGAGACTCCCTGTGAGCGTAACGTCAACCTTGCAACACATTATCGACAATCGTCCTTCCCTTCTGGACGAGCTGCACCGGCGGCAAACGATTGTGCGTGATTACGTCCGGGGTGTGGCCGGGGAATACGGTACCGGCCTTTACCTCTTCGGAAGACCGGGAACGGCCAAGACGCACACGGTGCGGGCCGTCCTGGAGGAGTTGATCCGGGAACCCTACACGTATCAGCGGGGGCATCTGACTCCAATGGGTCTCTTCGAGCTGATCGCGACGCACGCCGATGACGTGATCGTGCTCGATGACCTCGGGGCCGTCCTGAAAAGTGACGTGGCTTTGCAAATCCTTCTCTCGGCCCTGGAGCACCCGACCTCTCGGGATCGCAGTCGCACGGTGAAGTACCGCCGGCAAGGGCGGGAGGAACGTGCCGTGTTTCGGGGAGGCATCGTATGTATTTCCAACCGGGAATTGCACGATGACGAATTGCTCGGGGCATTCAAGAGCCGCGTCCACGTTCTCAATTACGACCCGGCGGACGCACAACTCGGCGCACTGATGCTCGACATTGCCGATCGCGGGTGGCGCGGAGGCCCGGCGGGCAACGCAGAGATCGACGCGGAGTCGGCACGGATGGTTGCCCACTATTTGATCGGCGAGATGTTGCGGCTCGCGTGCCCGTTTGACCTGCGGCTGCTGGTGAACAAAGCGTTCCCCGACTACCAACAATGGAAGGATGGCGAGGCGGAGTCCGATTGGCGTGACCTGATTACCGCGTCCATTGAGGAGCACCTGGTCGCCGTCAGGCACTCCGAAGAATCGCCGGTTTCGCGGGAAGCGAGAAAAGATGAGGAACGCTCGATCCTGCAAGAGATCATCCGCGATAACGCGTCCCGCGACGAGCGGGTGCGGGCCTGGATTCAGCGGACGGGCAAGTCGGAGCGAGCCTTCTACCGGCGTCTGGCGGAGATACGGTGACACTTCGCAAAAGTGTCAAACTGTCAATGTGGCAACAACTGGCGTAACTGCAATTCGGTTGCAATCTGGAGAACTGTCATGGCTCGAAGAACATACGGTGAGGAATTTGGCCGCGAACTGGCTGGCAAGGCGATCATCTGGGGGCCTGCCGTCGCCGGTGCCGCCGTCGCCGGTCCTGTGGGGCTACTTGTGGGAGCGGTGGTTGCGATCGCCATCGTGGTGTCTGGCAACGACGGAAGCGTGCCGCCAGCCGGCGGCGACCCGCCCAAGGAATAGGCGGGCAAGCATCCCTGAATTGAAAACCGGCTGATGACCTCGTGATTCATCGAGGGATCGGACCGGATACGTAACCGACTCTTTTTCCTCGTGGCGATGGTTCCAGTCATGTCCCGTAGCAATCGAACGACGGATTGCAAAGTCGCGGAGGGTGCCCAGCCGGGCATCGTCCCGGCCGGGACTCCGGACTGGATCACGCCGGAACTCGTCGAGGCGACGATTCGCGTCTGGCAACCGTTCTACCGAGCCATTCTCACGCCCGAAGAAGCCGTTACAATGATCCTGCATGTGGGTCGCTTGTATCAGGTCTTATCTTCGGGGGCGTCGCCATGAAACGGTTCGTCGCACTGGCACGGGTCAGCAGTCGGGAACAGGAACGCGAAGGATTCTCCCTTGAAGTGCAGGAAGAAGCCCTGCGGCGGTACGCGACGCAGGCGGGCGGCGAAATCGCCAAGCTCTTCCGCATCGCCGAGACGGCCAGCAAGGGCGACGAACGCAAGACGTTCCGCGAGCTGGTCGCCTACGCTAAAAAGAACGCGGCCTTTCTCGACGGGCTGCTGTTCTACAAGGTGGACCGTGCCGCCCGCAACCTCTTCGACTACGTTGAACTCGAACGGCTGGAATCGGAATACGACCTGCCGTTCATCTCGGTTTCGCAGCCGACCGAAAGCACGCCCGCCGGCCGCATGATGCGGCGAACGCTGGCGAACATGGCCAGCTTCTATACCGAACAGCAATCGGTCGATGTCCGCGAGGGGCTGGCCCGTCGCGTGCAGGAGGGCTGGTTCGTCACTCGCGGACCCTACGGCTACCGCAACGTCCGCAAGGACGGGCGAGGCATGGTCGAGATTGATCCCGTCCAGGCGGCCAACGTGCGCCGCATCTTTCACCTCTATGCCTACGAAAACCTGACGCTCGACGGCCTGGTCGAGCGGATCAACGCCGAAGGCATGGTCTTCCGTCTTGCCACGCCGACGTTCCCCCGAAGCTCGGTTCACAACATCCTGCGGGACCGGGCCTATATCGGCGAAATCCTTCACAAGGGTCAGTGGTATCCCGGCAAGCATGAACCGCTGATCGACCGACCGACCTGGGAGCGAGTGCAGGTCCTTCTTGGTGGGCAGAATTACCACTGCCACGCACTGACCTACGGTGGCGAGTTGATGACGTGCGCCCATTGCGGGCATCCGATCACCGGGGAATGCAAAACGAAGATGACGAAGGCAGGCTCCCGCTCTTACGTGTACTACCGCTGCGCGAAGTACACGAAGCCTGGTCATCCCCGCATTCGCGTGCCGGAAGCCGATCTCGACAAGCAGGTGTTGGCCATCTTTGACAAGATGCGGGTCGAAGATGAAGGGGTCCGCGACTGGTTCCGTATGGTGCTCGCGTCGCAGACGCGGGACGCGCAAGCGGAGTCCCTTTCGCAACGTGCGGAACTCCAGCGTCAGGAGACGCTGTTCGTGCAGCAACAGGACCGACTGCTAAATCTGCGGCTGGCCGATGACATCGACCAGGAGACGTTCGCCCGCAAGAGCACCGAAATTCGCGACCGACTTGCCTCGATCAAGCTCCAGCTTGACGGGCTCGACCGCTCGCATGATGAAACGGCGGAGTTGGCGTCCAAAGTGTTTGAACTTTCGCAAACGCTTCGCCAGCAGTGGCTTACTGCCGATTACGACGCCAAGCGTCGAATCCTCGAAATCGTGTGTTTGAACTGCACGCTCGACGGCGCAACTCTCGTCCCCACAATGAGAAAGCCCTTCGACGTTTTGGCCGAAGGGCTTCTTTCTACAAATAGTCGGGACGGCGGGATTTGAACCCACGACCTCTTGCACCCCAAGCAAGCGCGCTAGCCAGGCTGCGCCACGTCCCGTGGGGAATTCGGCAATGATGCCGTATGGTGTTATGGCAGCAGAGGACCGGTTTTGCAAGGCTGAAACAGGCCGCGCTTGCATCGGCGGGAAGAGTTTGCAATACTTTCGGGTTTGGAATCGAGCCGGTTTCTCTATAAGTATCATGACGGTCGCCACGGGTTGGCGGTTCGGTCGGGGAGGGAATGTCGCGGTGGTTGCCAGTGCGAAAGAACCAGTCAACGTCGCTGAAATTGTGCTTGGATCCGGTCCGTTCGGGACCGACGAGATCCACAAACTGGAAGAGGCGCTGCTCTACGGGCAGTGCACCGAATTGCGGCAGGCGACGACGGCGCTGCAGTCGGAAGTCGCCGGCGGCGAGAAGAGCAAACCGAGACTCCTTCGTGCCGGAGTCGCCCTGTTTCTGCTGGGCGATCACTCGAATGCCGAGCCGCATCTGGCGAAACTGTCGGGAGAAGGGCTGGCCGATTTTTATCACGGGCTGGTGCTGCAAGCTTTGGCGCGAAACGCCGAGGCTGCCAAGGCTTTCGAAACCGCGGGCAAGCACGGTTACGATACCGTCTTGTGCCTGTTGCATCGGGCCGGGGCCGTGCGAGCCACGGGCAACATTCCCCAGGCAGAAGAGCTGCTGAAGACGGCGGCCTCTTCGGGGGGAGGCACGCGGGCCGAGTATTGCTACCAGATGGGCTGCATCCTGGCCGATCACGGAGACACTTACGGCGCGGTCGAATATTTCGAACGGGCCGTCGATATGAATGCCAATCACCAGAAGGCGCTCTTCTGGCTGGCGGGAATCAATGCGTCGCGCGGCAACGACGACGAGGCGATCCGGCTGTATGAACGGGCGCTCGCCCGGCCGCCTCTGCACAAAGGCGCGCTCATCAACCTGGGGCTGCTTTACGAAGACTCGGAAAACTACAGCGCTGCGGCGTTCTGCTTCAAGCGCGTGCTCGACGTCTTTCCCGATGATCAGCGGGCCCTGCTGTATCTGAAGGACATCGAGTCGGCGCACGACATGTACTATGACGAAGAGACGCTCCGCAACCAGGCGCGCCTCAAGCAGATTCTCGAAATCCCGGTGACCGATTTCGAGCTCTCGGTGCGCAGCCGCAACTGTCTGCAGAAGATGGGCGTCCGCAATTTGGGAGACCTGACGCGCTTGAGCGAGCAGGACCTGATGGGCGGCAAGAACTTCGGCGAGACGTCGCTCCGCGAAATCAAGGAAATGCTCGAATCGAAGGGGCTGGCGCTCGGCCAGTTCGTGCTCAAAGAAAAGCCGCGCGATTACGGCTATCAGGAATCGCTCAGCCCCCAGCAGCAGGCGCTGCTCAACCGGCCGGTCGCCGATCTCAACCTGTCGGTCCGGGCGAGAAAGTGCATGTCGCGCCTGGGCATCACCACGCTGGGCGAACTCGTCCTGCGGAATCCCGACGAGCTGCTGGAAAGCAAGAACTTCGGCGTGACGTCGCTCAACGAAGTTCGCGCCAAGCTGTCGGACCTGGGACTGCGGTTGCGGAACGACTGATCTCCACAGCCGACACTCCACGGATGGAGCGGAAAAGTTGTCGCGACAATCGACGAGCGTTTTGTGCCTGGTCGCCTGCACGGCCCTGCTGTGGGGCGTCTGGCGAGTTTCGTCTACGGCGGAAGAGGCACCGCCCGAATTGCAGTTCTGGCCATTCGGGCGGCCACGGCCTGCGGCTGCTCCAGTGCAGCGAAAATCGCCGGCAGCTGTTACGAAGCAGCAGCCAGCCGCGGCAGCGCCTGTCGTCTTACCGCCGGAAAAGATGCCGTCGATTCGCGTGGGCCTGTTAAGCGAACCCAAACGATCGGTGGCGCTGGAGATGTCGCAGCCGTTTGTGGTCCGTGCAATCGGCAGCGATAAGATTTTATTCCGCTCCGAACGATCGGGGCCAATCTCAGTGGCGGCGACGGCCAAGGGACTCAAGCTCGGCAAGCGCGACCTGGCGGCGACGCAAATCGAGATTTTTCCTTCCCAGTCACCCGGCGTGTGGGTCGAGGGACATCAATACCGCGGGACGGTGCGCATCCATCGCCAGTCGGGAAATCTGGCTACGGCGGTCAACGTGCTGCCACTGGAAGATTACGTGGGAAGCGTTATCGACAGTGAGATGCCGGCGGCCTTCCCGAACGAAGCACGGAAGGCCCAGGCGATTGTCGGCCGCACATACGCCTTGTATCAGATGGAGGTCGCCGAGCGCGGATCGATCGCCGATCTGTTCGCCTCGACGCGGAGCCAGAAATATCTGGGCTATCAGTACCGGGAAGGCGGCAAGCTACTGGCGGGAGAGAGCGAGTCCTCACGAAAAATCGCAGCTGCCACGCGAGGGCAGGTGTGTCGTTATCGCGGCAAGATGTTCTGCACGTATTATTGCGCGGTGTGCGGCGGCAATACGGTGCGGGGGACCGAGGTTTTTTCGGATGCGGCCCCGCCGCTGGTGAGCGTCAAATGCGATTTCTGCCGCGAGGCTCGGCTGTACCGCTGGACGGCCGAGATTTCGAAAGGCGAAATGCAGAAAGAGCTTGATCCCTGGCTCAAGGAAAAAGGACAGCCAACGGGGGCGCTGAAGACGGTGTCGCTGGCACGACCGACGGCAGGCGGGGGTTCGCTCCCGGAGTTCGACATCCGGGCCGGCCAGCAGTCGGTGCGAATCTCCGGGGCCGAGCTGCGGCAATTGCTGTCGGGGCGCGGGCTGTACAGCCCGCGGTTCACGATCGTCGATCGGGGAAAAATCCTGGAGATCAATGGCCGAGGCCATGGTCACGGCGTGGGGCTGTGTCAGTGGGGGGCGCGGGGCCAGGCCGTCGAAGGCAAGACCTGCACCCAGATCTTGCAGTATTATTACCCCGGCATGTCGCTCGCCACTCGCACCTGGAAATGATCCGCTGTCGACTGACAAACAATCATCGAATGCTTCCGCCGCCAATTCCGCGGGCCCCGCCGTCGGCATCGGACTGACGACCGGCACCATGCTGATCGTCGCCAACATGATCGGTGTCGGCGTGTTCACGACGACCGGCTACATGGCCGGGGCGCTCGGTTCGCCCGCTGCGATTCTCGTCGCCTGGGCCATCGGCGCAGTGGCCGCGTTCTGCGGGGCGCTGGCGTATGCGGAACTCGGCGCCGCCCTGCCACGAAACGGGGGCGAATACCAGTTTCTGTCGCGAATCTATCATCCGGCATTCGGTTTCACTGCCGGCTGGGTGTCGTTGACTGTCGGGTTTGCAGCGCCGCAGGCATTGTTCAGCATGACGTTCGGCGATTATCTCAGCCAACTCCTGTTCGAAGATCCCAGCCAGGTCCCAGGCTGGAACCCTCCGCTCGTATTCGGATTGATCCTCATGGCTGCGCTGTCCGTGCTGCATTGCCTCCAGATCGGTACCGGAAGTCGAACCCACAACCTATTTACGCTGGGGAAAGTCGTTTTGATCGTTGGCTTCATCGTGGGCGGTCTCGTTTGCGGAGACCTCTCGCGAATTACGGCAGTGGGCGAGAAATCGGCGCTCAGCGCAATCAAATCGCCGATCTTTGCAGTGCAGCTTGTGTTCGTATCGTTCTCGTACACCGGCTGGAACACCGCGGCCTACCTGGCCGGCGAATTCCGCAGACCAAACCGGGACATCCCGTGGTCTGTGCTGGCCGGGACGGCGATCGTCGCCGTGTTATATCTGGGATTGAACGTCGTGTTCCTGGCCTCCGGCCCATTGACGGACCTCGCCGACGCGAAAAATAAGGTCGCGCACGTCGCCGCGGCAGATCTGTTCGGCAGCGGCGCCGGCCGGTTCGTCTCATGGATGATCGTGATCGGGCTGATTTCGACTTTATCGGCGAACATCATGGCCGGGCCCCGCGTCTATGAAGCCATGGGCCGCGACTATCCGCTGCTGAAGTCTCTGACGGTGCGCCGCGCCGACGGCGGTCCCGTCGTTGCAATTCTGCTCCAGGCGCTCGTGGCCGCAGTGATGATGGTGACGGCAAGTTTCGAAACGCTGCTGTCGTACGTCAGCGTGACCCTGTCGCTGAATGCGTCCATGACGGTTCTGGGTGTCATCGTGCTGCGATTTCGCGAGCCAAACCTGGCGCGTCCCTATCGCACGTGGGGCTATCCCGTGACGCCGCTGCTCTTCCTGGTGATCGAAGGATGGATGATTTATCAGTTACTGCGCAATTCGCTGATGATCGCAAAAGCCAGTGCGGGAAGCATCGTACTCGCCGGCGCGGGGACACTGGCGACGGGCGTCGTGCTGTATTTCCTGATCAGGCCGCGCTGTCAGCCAAAGTAGTCATCCCACTCCGTGTCACGGGGTGGGCTTTGTACAAAAAAGCCAGTTTGTCCAGAAACGCGGGCGGCTGTCCAAATAATCAGCCGGCCGATTGCCTCTGTATTTCGCGGGCTCGTGCGGCGCTTACGGACTTGGCGGTTTCCGCAAAGTCTTTGTAGTCGTGATAGGCATCCCACGTTTTCGTGGCTGGCCTCCAGATTTCGATTATTCCGGGTTTTGGTTGCCGGAATAAGACTTCGTGTTCTGCCTCAGCATAGGTCATTTCGTATTACCTGTGAATTATGTCAAACACATACTGGGCACGCCGCCTGATTGAAAGCAACCGTTGTCACGAAATGGAAAATCGAAATTACTCACTACCCCAAATCGGCGTCTTCGGCTCTTGCAAATTGCGACTTGAAATCGCTTATCTTTTTGTGGGTTTGCCACCATTTTGCCGCACAGAATCCGGTGGCTAAAGCGATGATTGGAACAATAATCTTCAGCACGCCTATGGCGACGTCCGAAAGCGTCCCCTGAATCAGGGATTCAAGCCCAATGCCGATTAACAGAGACGCGAGAGAACACGTCGCCTTTCCGAACCATTCGGATGTTGAGTTGCAATCGCTGATGTGATCCAATTCAGCTTCTTGCAAGCGGTATGTGCGGACTTTTCTGCTCACTGGAACGACCTCGAAATCTGGCGGGTTGGATGCGTAAGCAGCGCGATCCGTTGCCTTTGACTTAGCCATTGGATGCCTCCCTCTTTGGAAGCAGACCGGCCATCACGGCGCTGAAAAACAGCGTGTGGCCGCAGTTCTCGCAGACGACCTGCACCTGCGGATAACTGATGAACGGCGACGTCCCAATTACGGCCCCGTCCTTGTGCGGAGGAACAAAAATCTGGAGATGAATCAGATGCTGTCCGATCTCCAGTTTCTTTTGGCGGCAGAATGGACACTCGTCCCAATCCTTTCCTCCTGTCGCGTGATTCATCAACCATGATGCGACCACCAGAACGTCAGCATCCGTAAGCTTTCCATCTGCATTTGACATTTTTCGCGCCCCTCGGCCTTGATGAGTCGAGCCGAGAGGCATATCATTCGCGCGTATCACGAGCGCGATTCTCTCGGACCGAGAATCGAAACAAGCCCCGGTTGCAGCCGGGGCTTTTGAATTTTATAGAACGTGAGTTACATCCGCTATCCGATTTTCGCCGCGTCCCCCTTCTCGCCCCAGAACTCCGGCTCGATCCCCAGCTCGTACATCGCCGAAATCAAACAGCAAATGTTGTGACACAGGATTTTGCAGAGCGCCTCGTTCCGCATGGCGACGTCCGTCTTACTGCGAACGTGGTCCCGGAACTTCGCCTTAATCATCCCGAACGTCGATTCCACGTTGCTCCGCTTGTGGTAATGCTGGCAGAACTCTTCGCGGCGGAACATGAAGTAATGGAACATCTGGCCCCACAGCTTGTGCTTGCCGCTGAACCCCTGATGCGTTTTGAACGGAATGAACGGCGTTGCGCCAACGGCCGAAATTGCGTCATAATTCTTGAACGAGCCGTAAGCCTTGTCGCCCGAGACCTCTTGGACGGAGAAATTCTTGGCCGTTGTTTTCACCAGATCGGGCAGCAACGGGCAATCCTGAGCATCCTTCCCGCGAATCTCGACGGCGGTTACGACGTTCGTTTTCACGCCGCACATCAAGTGAACCTTGACCCATTCGTGTTCCTGACGGGGCTTGCCGTATTTGTGATCGAACCATTTGATAAACCGGGAAGTCGTGAAGCCTGACGAATCGACCGCAAAATCGACTTCGACCGATTTTAAGGGCAAGCTGCTTTGAACGATCATCGCGGTCAGGATCGGCGTGACCGCTTCCGATTCGAGGCAGCCCATCAGAGAACTGAAGCAGGGCATTCGTTCAATGAATCCGGCCGCGTGCGCTTCCCGCAGATCGGTCATAAACCGGCGACCGGAGACGGTGCTATAGACCTTGTAGGCCGCGCTGAAGATCGCATCCGCCAGACTGATTCGGGGACGCCCCTTTCCGGCGGACGGTTCTTCGATCCCCTCGCACAGATCGTGCAGCAGGCTGCGGAACTTTTCCTTCTCGTGCATTTGCGCCCGGTCATAAGCCGGCCAGTTCTGGGCGTAGGTCTTGCGCTTCTCCTCCGTGATCGTGACGGTCTGAGTAAGCGTGGTCGTAATTCCGTCCATACTCTGTTCGCGCTTTTGAACGCACCGCACAGCGAAAATGTGTTTGCACACGACGCCGCGGGTTTCGTGATCTGGGCACGAGCAATGCGGGTTGTCGTGGTCCGGGCAGACCGTGTATTTCCCGCGGCCGGACTGCGCCGGAACGAGATAGACGCTGCCCTTCCGGTCAATCTGACAGAGCGCCGCAATCTGCAATCCGCGTTGTTCTCGATCGTTCATGGCGGGTCCTTTCCGGCTGTTTGTTATTGTGTTCACAATATTAAACGCCAGACAGGGCAAAATGGTTCTCAAAAAGCGGTTGACTTCTCACATTTTTGTGAACATAATTACGGCCATCATGGCACGACCGAAGAAAGCACCGAAGGACCGGAAAACCGCCAGTATGCGGATTCCGATGACCAGCGAGGAACAGCGGGCCATTGAGCAAGCCGCAGAGGCGTCGGGGTCAAAACCCGTGACTTTCGTCCGGGAAGCAGCCCTGCGGGCGGCAAAGCGGCTGAAATAGGCTTTGCACGCCTCGCGGGGCGGGATAGACTGAATCTGGCCTCATTTCTTGCCGATGACCGAATGGCGAATCATTGAGGCCAATTGCGGGCGCGTGAGGGCGCACCAGAACCATTGAAGTGGCATAACGCCTCTCCTGAAAGCGCTGACGGGCGGCTGGTCGTCTCGAAAATGAACGGCCGTCGAATCAGCAAGTAATGGGGATGGCTTTGCGAAACCCCCGGACCGGCCATCGTCGGTTCCGGGGGCTTTTCTCTTTCCTCCAACCTCAAAACGAAAAAGCCGCGTCAGAGAATCAGCCGCAACAGGCTAAAAGCTAGTCCGTTGTGACTGATCCCCGACGCGGCTTTGTATCGCTGCTCAATGCCAGGAATCGGCGGTAGCAAAACGAAAACCCGGCAGTTCCGGGATCGTTGTCAGGCGTCCCCCGAAAATGCCGGGTTTGTTCGATTTCAATTTGAATAAGCGCGGACACCTGACATTAGAAATCATAGCGCTGGTCGCGCACCGGTCAACTACCGACTTTGTGGACAGAAACCGCCTTTGTCCGTAAAGTCAGCCGCTGGCGGGGTTATTTGTACAAAGCCCACGGGGTGAGATGACTACGTTGATGTCTACATCCACAGCTTCACGCGCTCGCGCAGGCCGGGGGGGAATTTCTGGTCCACAGCGGCCTGAAGCTGCTTGTCGAGGTAGCGCGTGCTGAAGTGCGTCAGGACGATCAACTCGTTCTTGAACCGCTCGGCCCGTTCCAGGATGTCGTCCAGGTGCGTGTGTCCGAATTTGTGGATCTTTTCCTTGCGGTGCTCGGGCCGGTAGAACGTCATCTCGGTGATCAGCACTTGCGCGTCGTACAGTGCGGGGCAATTGTCGAGCCCGGCAGGGGCCGTGTCTCCCACGTAACAGACGATCGGCACGCGGACTTCATCCGTCACCTCTTCGCCGGCCAGACGCCGGTCGCGAATCTGATCGCCGGGCAGCCCCTGCAGCTCGGCCTTCAATTTGCGCCGGCGGTCCCACACGACGTAGCCGATCGACGGCACCGTGTGCTTGGTTGCGAACGCAGTGACGACGTGCTCGCGCGACAGCTCGATTTCGTCGCCGTGCTTGAGTCCGATCAGGTTGCAGATCATTCGTCCACGGTCGAGCCGCTGCCAGGCGTGCAGCATACGCTGCACGTTCTCGACGACTTCTTCGGGCAGATAGATCGTGGGCGGCTCCATCTTCATCATCCGTCGGCGGGCGACGAAAACGGGGATTGCGGCCAGATGATCGAGGTGCGCGTGCGTGACGAAGATCGTCTGCGTCCCCATGAACGACCAGGGGCTGCCCCCCAGGTCGAACGCCAGTTTCAGTTCGGGAATCCGCCAGTAAGACTGGACAGCCGCACGCGAGTATCCTTCAATCGTCAGTCCCTTGTGAATCAGGGAACGGACCGGCAAATTCTTGATCATTTCTCGTGTTCTAACAGTGATACCTTGCTCGACACACCCTGCGCTCGCGGGAATAATGCAGGCTAGCGAAATTTCCGCCTTACAGCAAAGACACCATGAAGATTACTGAAGTTCGCACGATCGTTACGTCCCCCGGACGTAATTTCGTCCTGCTCAAGATCCTCACCGACTCGGGTCTGTACGGCGTCGGCGACGGCACCCTCAACGGTCGCGAGCTGGCCGTCGCACAGGCGCTCTCCGAGCACATCGCCCCGTTGTTGATCGGGCGCGATCCCGACCAGATCGAAGACACCTGGCAATATTTGTTCCGCGGCGCGTACTGGCGCGGCGGCCCGGTCCTGAACTCGGCGCTGGCCGCCGTCGATCTCGCCTTGTGGGACATCAAAGGCAAGCGAGCCGGGCTGCCGGTCTATTCGCTGCTGGGGGGAAAGACACGGATCGGCGCGCTGGCTTACACCCACGCCACTGGCGATACGTTCGCAGAAGTCACCGACAATGCCCGCGCTTTCATTGCTCGCGGGTTCAAAGTCGTTCGTTGCCAGTGTGCGATTCCGGGAACGGTTGGCACGTACGGCTCGGGGCGCGGCAACGCTCCCACTGGCGAGGCACTGCCGGTCGAAGAAATCTGGGAACCGCGGCCGTATCTTAAGACCGTGCCGCGCCTGTTCGCCCATCTCCGCGAGCAGCTCGGCGACGACGTGGAACTCTTCCACGACGTGCACGAACGATTAACGCCGATTCAAGCGGCCCGGCTCGGCCGTGAGCTCGAGCCGTATCACCTGTTCTTCCTCGAAGATCCGCTCCGCCCCGAGCACAAAGAGAGCTTTCGGATCATCCGCCAGCACACGACGACGCCGCTGGCGATGGGAGAGCTGTTTACCAGCAAGTGGGAATGCCTGCCGCTGATCACCGAACAGCTCATCGACTTTATCCGTTGCGACCTGGCGCACGTCGGCGGCATCACGGAAGCCCGCAAAATCGCTGCCATCGCGGAGTGTTACCAGGTGCAGACCGCCTGGCACGGCCCCCCCGACATTTCGCCCATCACACACGCCGCAAACGTGCATCTCGACCTGGCGACCCCGAATTTTGGCGTTCAGGAATGGGTCGTGCATCCGCAGGAAGTCGCCGACGTGATCCACGGCGGCCCGACTTTTTCGGACGGCTACCTGCACGTCAGCGACGCCCCCGGGTTAGGCTGCGATATCGACGAATCAGCCGCCGCAAGATATCCCTACCGCCGCGCCTACCTTCCCACCAGCCGCCGCGCCGACGGCAGCGTGCAGGATTGGTAAGGGGCTGCTGACCCAAAGAGCCGCCGCCGGGATCGATCTGCCACTCGCGCCACTCGTTCCCAAACTCCGTTTGGGAACGCACCTCCCGAAGCTCCGCTTCGCGTCCTGCATCGCGGGCTGCAAGATTCGTTTCCGCCTCCGGTGGGCAATTGGTACTATCGGGGCATGGAAGGGCCACAGCGAAAATTACTACCGATCGAATCCATGTTTCCCAACGCGGCTTTTATTGCAATGTATTTGCTGCCGGTGTCGTTCAATTTTCCGGCTTTCGGCGCGGTCGTCGGAGCTATGGTCGGCTCGCTTGGTATATTGTTCCTGGTGCGGCAGATTGGCCCGAAAGACGCAGGTCCGCCACCCGACGCCCCCTGACCTGCGTCAAATCCGCGGCGCCGGGCGAAAATGCGATCAAGACGCAATCTGTACCGCGACCTGCTGTGCCGACTTGTTGACATTTACGGCATTGGTTGGCTACCTTGGAAGACTCGAAACTTGGCCCCCATCGTCTAGAGGCCCAGGACTCCGGGTTCTCAGTCCGGAAACAGGGGTTCGAATCCCCTTGGGGGTAGTTATGGCGCGCCACGAGGCCGACCGCGAAGATTTGATGGCGGAGGCCACGGCGCTGCGGCAACGGGCCGAACTGGTGCTGGAAGGCCACTGCGAGGCAATCGTGGCCGGGTTTCGCGCAGACGGAAACTGGTCGCTGTATTTTGGCGACGATCCGGTCTATCACTTCGATGCGGCTGGTTGTCTCCGCCGGGCGTTCGTCGAAGGTGACTTGTACCGCAGCCAGGGGCAGACGCTGGCCCGGCTGATCAGGTCGCGAACCGATCAGGCCGTGGAATTGGTTCGCCGCGATCTGGAGCCTGGCGAAGTGGAGCAGTTTCTGTCGCGCATGACGGCTCTGTTGACGGAATTGAAAATATCGCTCGAGCGCGGTTCCGCGTCAATCGTGCGACAAGTGCCCGCGAGTAACGATTTCATATCGAAGTTATTCGTCGAGATCGGCAAGGCGCTCCATCAGAAGAAGCTCTCGCCGGCGCTCACGAAGCGATGAATGGGCCGACTCGTTTGCCAAATGCGTCGTCAGCCCGACGACACGAATGAGCCTCTCATTTGAGTTGCGGTATTCCATGGACACATCCCCAAGCGGGGCGAGGTTCCAGGAGAGAACGATCAGGGCCCCTGGAGGAATTGCGCCCCTATAGGGGTCTGATAGACTTTTGCGATCGATAGCCCAGGGCTAAGCGCCCTGGGCTATCGAATTTTCCCCCCTTGGGGCTAATCATCCCCGACTTCGAGGACTGACAAGAACGCCTTTTGCGGGATTTCGACTTGCCCGAACTGCTTGAGGCGCTTCTTGCCTTCCTTCTGCTTGGCCCATAGTTTACGTTTGCGGGTGACGTCGCCGCCGTAGCATTTGGCGGTCACGTTTTTCCGCAGCGCGGAAATCGTTTCGCGGGCAATGATGCGGCCGCCGATCGCCGCCTGAATCGGGATTTCGAACTGGTGCTTCGAGATTTCCTCTTTCAGCCGTTTGCACAATCCCCGGCCGCGACGCTCGGCCTGATCGCGGTGCATGATCGTCGCCAGGGCGTCGACCCGTTCCCCTTTCACGAGGATGTCGACTTTGACCAGATCGGCTTCCCGGAACCCGATCACTTCGTAATCCATCGTGCCGTATCCGCGAGTGATGCTTTTGAGCCGGTCGTGCATGTCGTAGATTACCTCGGCCAGCGGCAACTCGTAGGCGAGCTGGGCGCGGGTCGGGCCGAGATATTCGGTGGTTTTATATGTCCCGCGGCGATCTTCGCAAAGCTGCATGACCGGCCCGATCGATTCGGCAGGGACGATGAAATTGACGCGCACGATCGGCTCGCGGAATTCCTTGATACCGCCGGTCGTGGGGACGTCCTGCGGATTGTCGATGCGCAGCACTGACCCATCGATCATGAGCAGCTCGTAAGTGACGTTGGGGGCAGTCTGGATCAGGTCGATCGCCGCTTCTTTCTCAAGCCGCTGCTGGATGATCTCCATGTGCAGCATGCCGAGAAATCCGCAGCGGAACCCGAACCCCAGCGCGTCGCTGGTTTCGGGAAGAAACGAAAAGCTGGCGTCATTAAGGCCCATCTTCTGCAGCTCTTCGCGAAGTTTTTCGAAGTCGGTGGCGTCGATGGGATACATCCCGCAGAACACCATTTGCTGTGGCGCTTTGTATCCCGGCAAGGCATGCAGCGCAGGGCGATTGGCGAGGGTCACCGTATCGCCGACATGCACGCTCCCCAGGTCTTTAATTCCCGCGACGATGTATCCGACTTGCCCCGGACCGAGCTCGTCGCATTTTTTCATGTCGGGGCAGAACTGGCCGACTTCCAGCACTTCGTGCGACGTCCGCCCTGACATGAACAGCAACTTCATGCCGGGGGCGATCCGGCCGTCGCGAACGCGGACGTAAGTGACGACGCCGCGGTAATTGTCGTACTTGCTGTCGAAAATGAGGGCCTGCAAGGGCGCTTCGGGATCGCCGCTGGGAGGCGGCACTCGTTCGATCAGCGCCTGGAACACGCTCTCGATGCCGATGCCCGATTTGCCGCTGACCATCAGCACGTCGTTGGGCTGAATGCCGAGCACCGTGTGCATCTCTTCGAGCACCTCGTCGGTGCGGACGATCGGCAAGTCGATCTTGTTGATGCAGGGAATGATGACCAGGTTGGCGTCGATAGCGGCGTAAGCATTGGCGACCGTCTGGGCTTGCACCCCCTGAAACGCATCGACGAGCAAGAGCGCTCCTTCGCACGCCGCCAGGCTGCGTGAAACTTCGTAATGGAAATCGACGTGCCCCGGCGTATCGACGAAGTTCAGCTCGTAATCCTGTCCCTGATACTGGTAGTGGATGGCGACGGCCCGCGCCTTGACGGTGATGCCGCGCTCCCGCTCGACGTCGAGATCGTCGAGAATCTGCTCGCGAAATTCGCGCTGCGTGATCGTGCCGGTTTTCAGCAGAAGCTGATCGGAGAGGGTGCTTTTCCCATGGTCGATGTGCGCGACAATCGAGAAATTACGGATAAACTTGGGGTCCATACGAAATCTGATTCCAAACTTACGAATTTGTTTCCAACGATTGAGCCCAATCGACGACCGTCAACCTGGGAATTCCAAGAAAATCACTTTTGTTTCGCGTCACCAACGTCCCCGATCGATTCACGGTAATTGCGGCGATACGCAAATCATTCCTTCCGACTCGCCGATGCGACTTTCGCAGTTCGTGAAAGATTTTAAGAGCATTTGCGTCGAAGGCAAGAACGGGCAAATCTCGAAGGATTTCATGGGTCTGGTAGAGTGACGCGTATGCTCGCAAAACTTCGTTATCGCGGCGGGCGCGTCGAATCTCCGAATACCAGCCCGTGAGAGATTCTTCAATTGTGATTATGGTGATTGCAAGCGAATCCGGAGAAGTTTCTACGACTCGCCGACAAACATTTTCATCGCCTCGCAGAAATAACGAGAAGATGTCGGTATCCAAGATGTACAGACTCATTCCGGCGACTCGGAAGCATCAGCCTCCCGACGGTATTCCGCGATATTCGCGAGGTACCGCTCAAAATCCGGATTGTCTTTCCAAACACCGGCCCAACGAGCCCAAGGATGCGATCGTCTCTGTTCGGGAATTGCAATTTGAATTATCTGCGCCAGGGCGAGACGGTTTGTAGCCAATTCCTGAACGAGCTTTACCGCCTCATCCGGGGTGTGTCCCTCTGATTCAATGAACAGGGGCTGAGTAATCACCGCGCGATATCGATCTTCGCTGATTCGCTCTACGACTGCGGTGAGATTCATGACTCTGCCTCGAATTCTGACTGTCGCGACCGGAAGAACCGCGGAACTCTCATGACCCTGCCGTATCATAGCTCGGTTGTTGCTTTTCGCATATACGTCCCAAGTGACTCCGGACACCTTGCGACCTGGATTCGCCGATGTCGCTCGAGTGCCGGCTGACGTACCACGGTATCGCTTCGGAAGAGGTTTAATCGACCGCATTCTGCGGGTTTCCGAACTTCAGCCGGGCGCAACCGGCCGCACCGATGTAACCCGCGTCGCCGCCGAGCGTGGCGTATTCGATCACCGTTTTGGCTGCCGGAATCGGAAATGCCCGCTTCTTCACTTCATTGCGGATTTCTTGAAGGAAGCGGCGGCCCAAAGGGGCCTCGTTGCGACCAAATGTCATCGCCCCGCCGAACAGCACCATCTCGGGGTTGATGGTGTGCATCAGGGTCGTCGTCCCGACTCCCATGTAGCGAGCCGTTTCCAGCACCAGTTCTTCGCACAGCGCGTCGCCCGCTTCCGCTGCCTGACCGATCATGAGCGGCGTCAGACTTTCGCCACGGGCCAATAGCGCGGAGACTGACGAAGTTCGTCCACCAGCCAGTGCCTCTTCGCAACGGGCGATGATGGCCCGAGCCCCGGCGTAGGCTTCCAGAGTGCCGTATTGTCCGGTGCCGCACAGCCGGCCGTTCGTCATTTCGACGATGATGTGTCCGCACTCGGCCCCGTGAGAATGGGCCCCTTCGACAATCACGTGATCGATAATGATGCCGCAGCCAATGCCGGTCCCCAGCGTCCAGAATACCAGACTGCGGGCTTGCTTGGCCCCGCCGGCCCAGAACTCGCCGTACGCCGCGGCGTTGGCGTCGTTCTGAAGCACCGTCGGCAACTGGAGCTTGGCTTTGAGCAGATCGCGAATCGGAAAGTTGATCCAGCCGGGAAGGTTGGGCGGGTCGAGCAGGCATCCACCGGGAATGTCCATCGTGCCGGGAGTCGCCAGCCCGACACCTCGCAGGGCGCCACGCGCCAGACCGCTGTGGGCGATGGCCATCTCGGCCGCTCGGGCGATGTTTTCGAGCCCGATTTGCGGTCCGCGCGCGGCTTCCGTTGAAACGCTGACATGCGACAGCGATCGTCCCTCGTCGTCGACGATTCCGGCCTTGATGTTGGTCCCACCCACGTCGATCCCGACGTAGTACGGCGCGCGGCTATGCTGCAAACTCATGGACGCGAGTATAGTCGCCGACCAACTTGGCCGCAAAGGTGTGCATGTGCCGGTCCCCACGAGGCCGATTCTCGACAGACGACCGGACGCCAGCTAATGTGAATCGAACAAACGCCCGGTTTCGCGATTCTTCTTCGGAAGCGTAATGACTGTGACGGAACCGTTTCTCGTGAATCTCGCGCGCAGTCGTCTGCTGCCGGCCGAAAAGCTGTCGGAACTGCGCGAAAGTTCCGGCCAACTCGCGCCGGAACAAATCGCAAAGCAGTTGGTCGAAAAATCGCTGCTCACAAATTGGCAGGCGAAAACGCTGCTCGGGGGCCACACGGCGTTCTTTCTGGGCAAGTATGAATTGCTCGACGAGCTCGGCCGCGGCGGAATGGGGGCTGTGTTCAAGGCCCGCCAGGCGCCGATCGGGCGCATCGTCGCGTTGAAAATCATGGCCGAGAAGCTCGTCAGCAGCGACGACGCGGTGGCCCGCTTTCAGCGTGAAATCCGCGCGGCGGCCGCTCTGAACCATCCGCACGTCGTGTCGGCATTCGGAGCGGAGTCGGTGGGAGATTCACATTTTCTCGTCATGGAATACGTAGCCGGGGAGAGCCTGGCAGACGTTCTCCACGGGGGACGGAAATTGCCGGTCGCCATGGCGTGCGAGTACATTCGGCAGGCGGCGCTCGGGCTGGCGCACGCCCACGAGCAGGGCATGGTGCACCGCGATATCAAGCCCAATAACCTGCTCGTAGCCCGCGATGCCGATGGCAAGCCGCAAATCAAGATTCTCGACCTGGGGCTCGCACGGTATTCGAGCGCAGGAGTCGACGACGCCGAGCTCACCGCGACCGGCCAGGTGATGGGGACTCCCGACTATATGTCCCCCGAGCAGGGGCGTAATTCTCGCAGTGCAGACATTCGCAGTGACATTTACAGTCTCGGTTGCACCTTGTTTCGCGCGCTCACCGGCCGTGTGCCGTTCGCCGGCGAGAGTGCCGTCGAAAAGCTGATGGCGCGGTTCCTGGAGGAGGCACCGCGGCTGGAAGGATCTCTCGTCGAGGCTCCGGCCGGGCTGTCTGAAATTGTCGCCAAAATGTTGGCGCGCGATCCGACAACCCGCTATCAGACTCCGCAGGAAGTCGTGCAGGCGCTCGAGCCGTTCGCGGCCGGTGAACGGGCTGCCGCTACCGTAATGCTGCCGGCAACTGATCGAGGCGGCCGCCTCGCTGTCACAGGATCCGCTCTGGTCGAGAGACTGGCCGATCTGAATGTCAGCAATTTCCTCAGGGCATTGGCCCATGAAGCGGAAATCGATGCGCCATCTGAGACGGATACGCATTCGGAAGCCACGCTGCATGAGGATCGCCGGGAGCACAAGCCGGCTCGGCCGCCAATCCCCGGGAGTCTCCGCGGGCGCGTCGCCGAGCGCAGTCGAGCGGACCGCCGCGGCAGGCAATGGGCCATTGTCGGCACCGTGATCGCGCTGGTTGTCGCGGCGGCGGTGTGGGGATGGGAGCTCACCGGACGGACGCGGCTCGTCGTCGAGTGGCCTGCCGAGGAACGTCAGGGGGGCGAATTCGAAGTGGACGGCGCGACGCTCGCGCTTCCCAAACAGGGGAATGTTCCGGCCGTGGCCGGCTCTGCGGGAAGTCGCAAACTGCGTCTCATGCGCTCGGGATATGAACCGATCGAAACAGTCGTCGAATTGGCGCGAGGTGAGACAAAAACGTATGTCCCGGAATGGCAACCAACGGCCGCCACGGCACGTCGGCGAAAGCTGGATGCGTGGCGGGACGCGGCGCAAGCCTGGATCAAGCAGGCTGGCGGTCGCCTTCCCTCTGCTGACGATCCCGGTCTGGTTTCGCTGCGACGGCAGTTCGCCGAATTGCGACCAGAATTCCTCTACACATCCAGCCAGCGGCGAATGGAAGAAGTCTGGCGGAGGCTCCCCAGCCCGCTGGACTTACTCCCCCCGCCGAAAGGGGTGACCGAATCGCCGGCCCTCGATCCCGTGCTGGCCCCGACTGCCCCATCCGAATTCGTGGCTGGTTTTGGTGACAGCCGTTTCAAGAATCCACGAGACATCAATGTCATCATCACCAGTCCCGACGGTTCTCTCGCCGCCGTATCCTCGTCCGGCCATGTGCTGGATGTCTGGGATTTGTCGACGGGACGGCTGCGAATCACACCGGCCGCGAAAGAGTACTTCGGCGGCTACTTGGCGTTCAGTCCCAACTCAACCAGGATGGTGTGGCTCAGTTATAATCTTCTCGTATGGTCGATTCGCGACAACGCTCTCGACTTCACGCTACCGATCGACGCGGCTCATGTCGGCGGCCTTTTTTGGACGCAACGGACGAACCTGATCGCAGTCGCCGACAGCAAGTCTGCCGAGATCCATTTATTCGATGCGGCAACCGGGAAGCCCACCGGCAAGCTCGAAGGGATATCCGGCCAGGGGCCGTTCGGCACGTTAGTCGGCAGTCCTGACGGCCAATGGCTCGCGGGGGCCGACGCTGCCGGCCATACACGAATCTGGAATATCGAATCGCGTGAAGGTTATGACATGCCGCGGGGCCCGGAGTTGCGGACTTTCCTGGCCTTCAGCCCCGACAGCCGCCAGCTCGCGCGCGGCAACGTATTAACGCCGATCGCTTTTTGGGACATGGAACAGAAGCAAATCCTCAAGAACGGATTTGACCTCCCCGACACAACTGCGAGCCTGACGTGGAATCTTGACGGAAATATCCGCGCTGTCCTGCAAAACCCCGTCGAAGCCGGCGTCTGGAACGTGAGCGAAGATCGCCGGCAAGTCGCCGTGTCGACCCGGTCGCAACCGCACGTGCGCGGAGCGCTGACCGGGGACGGCAAACGGTTGGTGACGTCGGGTGTCGGCGGCGAAATTCAAGTCTGGGACGCCGAAACAGGTGAAGAACTGCTGCCCCTCCCTCCCGCATACACCGCAATGGCAATCGATCCCCTGGGCGAATGGATTGCTCTGGGGACGAACGCCCGAACGATTGAAATCCGCGATCTACCCGGCGGCGCGCTGCGGAGCACGCTGCCTGTCAGGCGTCCGTTGGAGGCAATCGCCGTCAGCCCCGACAGGAGGATTCTGGCTGTCGTTCCTCGGTTTGAGAACCACAGCGCCGCTCCGATCGTCATTTTTGATTTGAAGGAACATCGAGAACTGAAGACTTTCGCCGACTTGGTGCAGTCTCGCCCGCCGGTGTTCACTTCCGACGGCAATTTATTGATCGCCGTCGACTGGACGCACATTGTTGCCTGGAACACCAGCGATTGGCAGCTCAAATTCAAACGCGAGTTGCCGGTTCCGCCGAGCGGCTATTCGTGGGCACACCTCGCCGTCACCAATGATAATCAAAACGTGGTCGTTACGGCGTGGGATGACAGCCGCGGTGGCATCGTTGGTTACAGTCTGCCGGAAGGCAGGCAGCGTTTCGTCGATCCATTCGGACCGGCGATGTCGGTCACCGCAACCGAGAACCCACATGCGGTCGTGGTGGGCGCAGGCACTCATGCACGTTGGGTCGATGCCAAAACAGGAAAATCTGCGAGATCCGTCCAGGTCATTTCTGACATCTACTCATATTGCAGGTCGCTGGCCGCCAGCCCCGATGGATCGATCTTCATCGGCGCGTCGAACGATGGCCATCTGGCGGTGCTGGCAACCGATTTGCTGCGGCCCGAGCGCTATCTTTCGCTCGGCAGTGACCAACTCGCCATACCCCGGGTTTTGTTCGCCCCTGACGGTCGACACGTCGTCACGCTGAACGCGAATGGCACCGTCTACATCCTGAGGCTCGAATCATGGCCTCCGGCCGAGAAATCGGAATGAACACCGATGTCACCCCACGCTATCAGACGTTAACACGGTTCGCGTTGTGCAAATGCAAGTGATTGTCATCCAGCGTCGTGTTCGCCGTCGCGATGTTCACGGTCGCGTTCGGATTGCCTCCGAAAACAGCCAGAGATTTCTCGAAGGTGAGCGTATTGTTCGGCGAAGGTCCGCCAAGGTTGGCGACCGCCGAGGGGCCATTCAGTCGGGCGACGACCGACGCCTGGAAGGTCGTCCCCGGACCGGCGATGCTCCCATTCTCGATATTCAGCGTCGCGCCCGACCCGCCCATCGAGAACTGCGTCTTGGCGGCGAACGTCGAATCATTCACCGAAATCGACTGCGAATCTCCGGAACCGGTCGACAGAGACGTCTTTCCGTTGAGAGTGGAACTGGTCACATTGATTTGGCTGGAATCTCCCGATGACAGTGCGACATTCGTTGATCCCTGGATCGTGCTGCTGGTCAAGTTCACCGTGTCGGTTCCCGAGCCCGCCCGGATCGAAACGGATCCTGGATCACTCACAGAGGTCAGGCTGACCGAGTCGGTTCCCGAACCAAGAGAGATCTGCCACAGGGCGTTGCCATGATCGCCTCCCGAGCACCAGGAATTGCCGCCCCACCAGGCATCGTCACCGGAATGCCACGAGCCGCTGCTCGTCGAACCGTTTCCGGTGACCGAATTGAGCGTCACCGTATCGTCCCCATCGCCCGTCATGATGTTCAGCGACGAATTGTTCAGATGATCATACTCGTCGCCCCCCCAACCTCCAAACCAGGAGTGCCGCCACCAGCCGCCCGAAAAATCGCCGTTGTAATCGTGGCTCGAAGATTCGTCCTGTCCGCCGATCGTGACCGTCGACAGAGTCACAGCGTCCGTTCCATCTCCCGTGTCGATCGACAGGGACTCGACGGCATCTCCGGTCATTTGAATCGTGTCGTCGCCGCTACCGCTCGTGACAACCACACTTCCCGTGGCGGTCGCGTTATTGAAGGTCAATGAATTCGTGCCGTCACCCAGCTTGATCGTGACATTCCCCTCGATCGTGCCGAGGTTTGTGGCATCGAAGCTGACGGTGTCGTTCCCCCCCTGCATCGTGATGTCGAGTCCCTTGATCGTCCCGATCGTGCTGAGAGGAATGTCCAAGGTGGCGACGGTCGTATTGTTGAAAGTGAATTCGGTGCCGGCCGTCCCCGTGAATTCCAGGTTCGGCGCGCTACTGATCGTGACGACGTCCGCCGTGAAATTGTGGTCGCCCGTATCGCCCGATAGGTTCACCACGCCCCCCTGGACGGTCACGGCAATATTCGACAACAGCGACCGCACTTCGAGAACCTCGGCGGCGACATGTGCATAAGGCGATCTCGTGACTCGGCGGAGCTTATTCGTCCGGCGGTGACCTTGTCGTCCACAGAGTCTTGCAAACCAACCTGCGATAACCATGGCTGCGATGTCCCGGATTCTCGAAGAGTGAGCGAATTTCGTGGAAAAATATGCGGCGCGTCAAGTTTTGAGCGCGAATCAGGCAAAGTCAAGATGCGGATCGTCGAATTCACCAAGCCAAAGCGCTTCGAAATGCGATAAAGCCGTCAATTCCTCAAATCATGAGTCGCAAGTGCCTGTGGGGCCGACACTTGTCACGATTGTTGGGGCCAGATCTATGAGACACCTTCGCGGATTCGGACAGGAGAACGCCTGTTCGATTCGTCCCCGCAGCCTTCGCTTACATGCCTCTGGCCGGTTGAATTCGTCGCCCCTGTTCCGCGCCTGCAACTCGCTTCGCGAAACGGCCATGATGCGAATGCCATGTTCTTCGGCCATGTTCATTTTACGTATTCACTAAAAACCACTTATGCTTATTGACTTTCCCAGTCACCCCAATCAGAATAATCGACCTAAACATAGCGGCTTTCCTTTTGAGAATCCATCTGACTCATAACAGCTCCACTTAATTGTTGTTGGCTTCCAGGGAAGGCGCGGGCCATTACATTCGACCGCATGGAAGGTGGGTTCGATTTTTGGAGGAAGGGGGAAGAGTCATGAACCGGAAGCTTCTCAAGTGTTTGGGCGTTGGCGCGTTGTTCATGGTATCGGTCGCTGTGGCGTTTCCCGTATGGGCCGGTACGTCCAAATCGGAAAATCTCAAAGTCTTCTTGGAAGGTGTCGACAGCCGCGGCTGTTTGACGAACTGCGGCGGACAGAGTGTGTGTTTCAACACATGCGTCAATACGTGCACGGGTAAGTTCTGCGGGAGTGTGCGGGGTTGCGTGCAAAACTGTTCGGGCTGCAATCAGTGCTACAGCGACGTCAACCTGTTTTGCGGCCAGGTCTGCGTGTCGTGCAGCCAATACACCGTTTCCAGATGCGGCTCCGCTTGTTACACAGCCTGCGGCACAGTGGGCGGCGGTTCAGGCCCTTCGGAATAAAGCTCTGCGGACGCGACAGTGGCTTGATTTTAAGCTGTGTTTGAGTCAGCTCACGCTCTTTGAGCGTCATCACGGCGGCAAACCACTGTGACGATTTCCAATTCGGAGCGCCGGCGCGGCAATCGGGAACGCCCGTGTCCGCGCCTGCGTTTCCGTTGGGGGACAGGCAATGTCCAAGCGATTCACCCGTCGAAAAGGCTTTACTGTCATCGAATTGGTGGTCGCGATCGCCATCGTGGGCATGCTGGCGGCGTTGTTGCTGCCCGCAGTAGAGTCGGCGCGGGTCAGTGCTCGGCGTTTGGCGTGTATGAATCATCTTCGCCAAATGAGTTTGGGGCTGCACCTCTATCACGACGCGCACGCCTGCTTTCCTCCGGGGAGCTATGTCATGGGGCCGTCCTTTCCGACCCAATCGGGGTGGGGATGGGGCGCCATGATTCTGCCGTCGGTCGATCAAGGGCCGCTCTATCGGCAAATCGATTTTCGCGCGGGAACGGCTGTAGGCGACAATTTAGATTTGATCGAAACTTCGGTCCCTCTGTGGTGTTGTCCGTCAGATATTGCCGAGCAGTCGATCACGGTCAATTGTCTCGATCATCCTCCATTCGATCTGGCGTCGGGTAATTACTGCGGCTCGGAGGGGGTCTTGAGCGAAATGTCGCGAGTCCTTATCCGGGATATCACCGACGGGACTTCCCGCACCCTGCTCCTGGGGGAACGTCTCGTTCAACCGGGGCTCGACGGGAGCCTGCCGTTTACGTCGGCGTGGTGTGGTCAGGTGGCCTTCGCAGACGACTACCAATACCGGTCGGTGCCGCATCTCATGCCGACCCGCGTGCACCCGATCAATGCCTCAGAGTACGACCCGTCGTGCTTTGGCAGCCGCCACGCAGGAGGCGCTAATTTCGCGTTTGCAGACGGATCCATCCAGTTTCTCAACCAGAATATCGATTCGGTGGTGTTCGAAGCATTCGGGACGGCTCAGGGGGGCGAGGTCCTGACGTTGCCGTGATCGCTCACCGCGTCTATTTGCGAGAAGGACTCAGTTCATGCGATGCTTCATCATGTTGTGGCCGGCACTCGCGGTGTTTGGGGCCGGTTGCGGCAGCGACATCAAGGAAATTGCGGACCAGCAAGTCGCGCGGAACCTGCTGGCGAGTCACGAAAGACGCGAGGCCATTCCTTTCTTTGAAAATCGAGGACGATTCTTCGATACGGATGAATCGACGACAGTCGACCACGATGTCGTGCTTCCGCTATTGAAAACCCTGGCCGAGGTGGCGGATACCGACCAATGGGTAATCCTCAGGCCGGCCGAGACCGACTGGGCGTTCGCGCTGCTTGTGAAACTCCCCAGAGATCCCGGCATCGTCGATCGGATGGCCGCCGCTGTGGAACAGGTCGACGCCGGGTTTCCGGGGCTGATCCTTCAGCAATGGGGACACGAATGGCTCTCGATGGACCTGATCGATCAGGAAACTTATGCATTCATGAAGAAGTCCAATCCAGACATCGACAAGCAGCGTTAGAGTGAAATGACCCGGTCGGGATTCGAACCCGAGACCTACGGATTAAAAGTCCGTTGCTCTACCAGCTGAGCTACCGAGTCTTGAGACCTGTTTGCCGGTTTCTACGTTCTCTGGCAGTTGCCGGTCGCCGTTTAGGCAAGTGGCGAACATCTGCCTAGAGAAAATAACACCCGCGCGGCCGCAACCGCCGGGTGTTTGTGCCACCGAACTGATTCAAACGACAGGCGGCACAAGAGGACAGTTTAGCGAATCTTCCGCCGAGAACAAAGTCAGTAGAATCAACTCATGGGAAATCTGCCCTGCGGCGGTGACAGACGCCTTGGCGGAGGGAATTCCGCGGACTTTCAGGAATCCCGAGATGGCGATGATGATCCCTGCGAGCAAAAGGTTGATGAACAACCACTTACCAGAGTTGAGGCGCATGCCTTCGAAGGCCGCCGAGCGGCCGACGAGGGCGGACGCAATGAAGAATACGATCAAAGCGACAATAATCTTCGTGCCGAGCAAGGCATGGTAGAGTGCGTCCCCTTTGTGAGATCCTTCGGCAATCACTCGATAATAATTGAAAGCGCCGCTGAGGATAAAAAGTCCAATGCCGGCATGGACGAATCGCTTCCATTTCCCGACGACGGCAACCCGCAGTTTGCCGTGCACGTCGTCGGACAGGACCGCCGTCGCGGCGGGGAGGAGCACGAAACGCACGAAGAATGTCCCTCCGACGAGGACGATCGCGGTCCCTACGTGCAGAATGCGCGAGAGTGCAGGGAGAATCAGTTCCGTGGGATCCATGAAGCAACTCCAGGTGCTATTTTGGAAGCGGGCTCAGTCAGGGGCTAGCCGGTATCCGAATGTGATGCCGTTGTTTCGTTCGCGACGAAAGAAGATACCAGACGCCGTGCGCCGTGGGAAACGAGGGGTATGCGAGAAGAGCCGCCAAGCAGGTGAGATCTCGTTGCAGTCTGATTGTCGCCTGCTTGGCTTCTGAATCGCTTCAACCAGCACTCGATTCCGCGAAGCAGAGCTTCGGACGGTGCGTTCCCAAGCGGAGCTTGGGAACGAGTGAATAAAGACGAAAGAAAGACGGCACACGGAGCGTGCCTGCTACTCTGAGTCGAACAATACGGTTCCGTATCGCGACATTTCGGCGGGGTGCAGAATACCGCCAGGGCCGTCAACGTCGACTTCCATCCCGGCCGACCAGGCGGCCAGTTCCGAGCAGTAGAACTCGCCTGGCTCCGGCAACCCCACCGTCCCCAGCAAATCGTAGGGTGCGCCGATCTGCGAGCGGGCCCGGGCCAGGGCCCGTCGCCCGGCCAGGCGATCGGCAGCAATCGGACGGATGAGCTGCACGCGATCGGCTTCTTCGAGAAAGCTCTGCAAAGACAATGAACTGACAGTTGGCGAGATCGCTTCGACGACTTCGCCATGCGTCGTGTCGAGAATTCCGACGTGCGAAAGTTCGGAATTCCCGGCGACGGCGACAAGGTGATTCGTCGAGTCATATCCACGAATGACCAGCCAATCACCATCCTGGCCGCGCTTGAGGATTTCCTGTCGCCATGTCTGCGTCAGCGACTCCGCTGCCGGTCCGGGCTGGCGACTTGCCGGGCGCAGCGATGCGCAACCAGAGCTCGCCAGGAGCACGAGCAGAAAGAACTGCATTCGCAGCACGAGAATCCTTCGAGGCAGCCGGCCAGTCCCCCCATTTGCCCACGTCGCCCCCGACTCACAGCGATTGAAAACTACCACAACGCGTTTGACGCGCGAAGAACAACCAGAGGGAGCGATCTGCTTCCACATAACCGAAGTCGGGCAGAAACAGCGTTAATTGCACTCGCTCCAGCGAGCCGCTTCCTCGACCCCAGCCGCCGTCTCTGTTGACAATTCGTGGCAGAACATTTTTTATCCGGTTTGGCCGTCGAGAAGTTCGTGATTCCGTCAGGATTTCGCCTGATTCAGCTTCTCGGCCGGGATCAAGAGGTCGTCGAGGATCCTGCCGCCGACGACAGTTTCGTCGATGATTCGCGGCACATCGGCGAGCGTCACGCCGCCGTACCAGATCGCCTGCGGATAGATTACGACGGTCGGGCCCAGCTCGCACTGGTCGAGGCAGCCGGCCTTGTTGGCGCGGATGCAAGGGCCGAGTTTGCGCTTCTTGAGCTCGGCTTTGAACGCGTTCCGCAGCGCCTCGTTGCCTGCCGGATCGCAGCAGCCCCGGCTGCTTCCGGGCTCGCGCTGATTACAGCAGATGAAAATATGATGCGTGAACTCAGGCATGATTATGGAAGCTTCGGTTCTCGTCGCGAGCTGTGCCAAATCGTCAAAATCATGACTCGTCTTTCGGAATCATTGATCTGATAAAAAACACGATACTTGCCCACAACAACTTCACGATAGCGACCGTGTACGCCGCGTGGAAAAGTCGCCCCAATGTATGGGACTGTCGCCAGCAGACGGACCTGCTTCAGGATGTCGGCGACTACACGGCGAGCAGCGTCGGGATTCTGCTCGGAAATAAAGGCGAAAATTTCGTGGAGATCTGCCGAGGCGACTTCCGTCCAGATTATTTCAGAATCCACGATTCGACGCGCTTCTCCATTTCATCGTGGCTGACGACTTGCCCCGCGGCGGCAGCGTGTTCCCCACGACGAATGGTCGCCAGAATGGCTAATTGATCGAGGATCTCATCGATCGTCACCTCATCGGAAAGGTCGCGCACGGCTTCCAACACGGTTTCTTTGTCCGACATGCTTGTTCAACCTTCCCCGCCACCCAATTGCACTCGATCTGTTTTGAAACAGCTTCTAAACCAACTCGCGGATCGGCGCATGCTGGACCAGGTACTGTGGCCGGCCGGAGGGGTCGACGAGAGTCGTCGTTTCGGGGTTGATGCCCAGGTTGCGGTACAACGTGGCAAACACTTCCTGGAAGTGAACCGGCCGGTCTTTGGCATGTTCTCCCAGCCGGTTGGTTGATCCGATCACCTGGCCGGTGCGCATTCCGCCCCCGGCCAAGAGCGCGCAACTGACGCTCGGCCAGTGGTCGCGGCCCGCGTCTTTGTTGATGCGCGGCGTACGGCCGAACTCCCCCCACACGACGACCGACACGTCGTTCAGCAATCCGCGCACGTCGAGATCTTCGATCAAAGCGCTTAAGGACTGATCGAGCTTGCCACCGTGGTCGCGCACGAGTTGGAAATTCTGTCCGTGGCTGTCCCAGCGCCCGAAGCTGAGGGTGACGACGCGCACGCCGGCTTCCACCAAGCGCCGGGCCAGGAGCAATTGATCGTTGCAAGTCGGAGCGCCGTCGTATTGGTAGTGGTACGGCTTGCCGTCGCCGTAGCGCGCCACAACGGCCGGGTCTTCTTTCGAGAGGTCGAGGGCTTCCAGCAGCCGGCTGGATGTCAGTACATCGAGGGCCCGCTGTTCGAAAACGTCCATGCCCTGCATCATGCCGCTGCCATCGACTTCGCGGCGGAACTTGTCGACTTGTCCCAGCAGGCTACGACGATCGTGCAGCCGATCTGCCGACACGTCGTTCAGTTTCATGTCCGCCATACCAGGTCCGTCGGGCTTGAAGGGCGAACAGCCGGCCCCGAGAAACCCGGGCTTGCCCGAGTCGGACCAGCGAATTTCTCCTGTCTTGGCGGCTAAGCCGACAAACGGGGGAACCGCGGGATCGACCGAGCCCTGCAATTTGGTGACGACCGCTCCCAGGCTGGGGCGACCGCCAATCGATTGCAACTCGGTCGGCAACCAACCCGTCATGCACTGGAACCCGTCGTGTCGATCTGTGGCGCCGACGACAGAGCGAATGATCGCCAGTTTGTCGGCAAGCCGGGCCAGCTTCGGAAAAACCTCACAAATCTGAATGCCGGGAACATTCGTATCGATGGGATCAAACTCGCCACGGATCTCGCGCGGGGCCTGAGTTTTGATGTCCCACATGTCCTGGTGCGGCGGACCGCCGCCCAGGAAAATGTTGATGACCGACTTGTGACGTCCGCTGGCCGGCTTCGCACCCGATGATTGGTCGGCCTCGGCGCGCAACAGGTCAGCCAGAGTGAGTGCACCGATTCCGGTTCCCACGGCACCGATCCGCAGAAATGAACGGCGGGAGATGCCGTCACAACCGGGGCGTCCGAGTTTTCCGAAAATCGTCAGCATAGAGACCTCGATCTGGGCGCGCGTCCCAAAGCTGGTTCATTAAGGCGGGAATTAATACGTCGTCGTGCTGAATCGAGCGGTCAATGCAGCCCAAAACGACAAAATATCTATCTTTATTTATACGGTCTCGGCTGAGAACGGTCAACGACACGAGCCGCAGTCATAAAATCGCAGCAAAAATGCCCGGAAAATGCGGGTTGGAACACTCCCGACGAATCGCGATTTACTTATGTCCTGTAGTTCGGCTGGCCGCCCCATCCCAGCTTGCGATGCAGCGTCGCATAATAGTTATTACAGGGGAGCTTGGCCATCTGGAAATTGACTGGCGCGCGGCGCACGTCGATTCGATCGCCGGGAACGAGCGGCAACCGGATTTGACCGTCGATCACCAGCGTCGTTCCCGCGGGGGCGTTCGGCACGGTGAGCGTAAAGGTCCCTTCTGCACTGTCGACCAGCGGGCGGTTCGTCAGCGTGTGCGGGCAGATGGGAGTAATCACAAACGCCGGCAGGTCTTGTCGAATAATCGGCCCGCCCGCTGAAAGACTATGGGCCGTCGAGCCCACTGGCGTACTGAGGATCACCCCGTCGCCGCCATAGGTCGTCACCGATTCGCCGTTGATCGCCAGATTCACGTCGATCATCCGCAGCGACGCCCCCGACGACACGACCACCTCGTTCAGCCCGAGGTAGGTTTCCACCGATCCCTCGCAGCGCGTGAGCCGGCACTCGAACATCAGGTGTTGCACGACTTGATATTCGCGGTTCTGGATCTGAGGAAAAAATTCGCGGAATTCGCTGGGAGAAACGTCCGCCAGGAAGCCCAGCCGGCCGAGATTGACTCCCAGAATCGGTAACTGATTCGCCCCCATCTGCCGGCACGCCCGCAAGATCGCGCCGTCGCCCCCCAGGACGACGACCAGGTCGGCCTTGAGCCCGACGAAATTGACGCCGCATCCCGAATCGATCTCGACGATTTCCAATTGCGGCTGGGCCTTCAAAAACCGTTCGAATTCGTCCCAGGCGCTTTTCACGCGCACGATTTTCTGATCGGCGATGACGACGATTCGCAACGAATTTGGCATGTCTGTTACCTGCATTCGGGACCCGTCTATCTTATCATGGTGCAGCCGATTCACCACACACCAAGGAGACGTTTCCCGTGCAACGCATTCCGCGCGACCTGGCCCGCAAGTACGCCTTCAATGCCCGCGAGGAACCGCTCCTCAAAGTTCGCCCCGGCGAGAGCTTCGAGATCGAAACCTTCGACGCCAGCACCGGATTCTTCAAATCGGCCGACGACAAGGCGATCCCCGGCAAGCGCCCCGGTTTCGACCGCATTCCCGCGATGGCGAATCCTCTCGGCGGCCCCGTTTATCTCGAAGGGGCCGAGCGTGGCGACGTGCTCATCGTGTCGATTGAAGATATCCTCGTCGAGGATTTTTCGTGGATCGCCGTCGGTCCGCGCCGCGGACCTCTCGGCGACTCGACGCGCTGGCCCGAGCTGTCGACGGAATATACGACCAAGATCTTCCAGCATTCTCCCGGTGCCAGTGGCACGATGCGCGACGGCACGTTGCACTTCAGCGACAGAATCACCTGGCCCATCACTCCTTTTATCGGCACGCTCGGCGTGGCCCCCGATCGCGAAGTCACGACCAGCCTCGACGGGCAGGGGGAATGGGGGGGCAACCTCGATATTCGGGACGTCACGATCGGCAACCGCATCCTGCTTCCCGTCCATCACCCCGGCGCTCTCTTTTTTCTGGGTGACGTGCATGCCAGTCAGGGAGACACCGAATTCTCGGGGACGGCCGCCGAGACGTGCGCAACGGTGCGGCTGAAATTCGATCTGATCAAAGGCAAAAAGATCCCGTGGATGCGAATCGAGAAACCGCAGTCGATCGTCTCGGTATTCGCCTCGAGACCGCTGGAGGTGGCCGTCGAAACGGCGACGATCAACCTGATCGACTGGCTCGTCAGCGACCACGGCTATTCGCCGACCGACGCGTATTGTCTGGTGAGCACGTGTCCTGATTTTCGGATCAACGTCTACCAGATGTGCAAAATCCGGCACCTCAGCTACGTCGCCGGCGCCGAGATTCCGAAACGCTACTTACTGTAATGATGATCTTTTTCATCGCAAATGCATTCCGGTCGTGTAACCGCAATCCCATCGGGATGCGCGAGTCGAGCGCCCACCAGCGTTAAACGACAGAAAAGCGAAGTTCACAGCCAAGATCCGCTTGGCTGAACCGCCGACAGCCGCAGAGATTCAGAAGAGAATTATCCACGGATGGCATGGCAATACCACGGAGGAAAGGGCACAATGGCCGCAGTTCACCCAGCGCTGATCCGTGGCAAGACGTGGGTGTCATCAGGAGTCCTATATATGGCAGAGCCTTTCCCAGTCACTACCGAAACCGTGACCGCGATGGCGGCCCAATTGCTCGGCATGTCGCTGAAGCCCTCCGACACGGCCGCGACGGCCGGGGTGCTCAATTCCCTGGTGGCCGACATGCAGGCGCTGCGCAAATTGCCGCTCGGTGACGACGAGCCGGCCACGACTTATGCTGCGGTGGAAGGGCAGCCATGAACGCGGCTGTTCCCACTTGCCGCGAGATCGCGGACGACGTGCAGTCCAGAAAGCGGTCAGCCCGCGAAGTTGTCGATGCCGCGCTGGCGCGTGCCGAGAAATTTCAGGATCAGTTCCGAGCGTTCACTCGGATCACCCCTGAGATTGCCCGTCGTCATGCCAAGCGCGTCGACGAACGGATCAAGCAGGGAGAAAAATTACCACTGGCCGGCGTGCCGTTCGCCGTTAAGGATCTGTTCGATCTCGAAAGCGTGCCTACGACATACGGCGGCAAGGTGTTTGCCGACCGCATCGCCAAGTCGCATGCCACGGCGGTGAGAAAGCTGGTCGATGCCGGCGCGGTCTGTCTTGGCAAGTTGAATCTGCATGAATGCGCATTCGGGTTCACTGGAGCGAACCCGACGTTCGGCGATGCCCGCAATCCGTGGGACCCGTCACGGATCGCCGGCGGTTCGAGCAGCGGATCGGCAATTGCCGTGGCGCTTGGAATTTGTTCGCTCACACTGGGCTCCGATACCGGCGGCTCGATCCGCCATCCCAGTGCTCTGTGCGGCGTGACGGGATTGAAGCCAACATATGGCCGCGTGAGCCGCGCGGGCGGGTTGCCCCTCTCCTGGACGATGGACCACGTCGGACCCATCACACGGACGGCTGCCGACGCCGCGCTCGTATTAAAACTCATGGCCGGCGCCGATCCGGCCGACGAGACATCCAGCCGGCGGCCAGTCCCCGATTATCGGGCGGAACTTTCGGCCCGCATTCGCGGCCTGCGGATCGGCGTCATGCACCGCTGGTTTTTCGAAGCGCTCGATGCCGAAGTCGCAGCGGCCGTGGGACACGGTCTGGAAAGATTCGTTGCACTGGGCGCTCGACAGGTGGAGGTCAATCTACCGCTCCTGGAGGAAACGCTCGGAGCGCATCGGGCGATTTTGTTTTCTGAAGCCAGTTCGTTCCAAAGACCGTATCTGGCTGAACGGGCCGCGGATTTCGCCGACGACGTCCGGCCGCTGCTTCTGGCCGGGTTGTTTATTCCCGCGGCCGACTATCTCGGCGCGCTTCGCGCCCGGCGCATCATCCGCCGGGAATGGGCCAAAGTCTTCGAGAGCATCGACGTCCTGATCACGCCGACGACCCCGGTCACGGCGACAAAGTTTGGCGACGCCACCGCCGACGTGCCGGGCGGGCCTAAGCCTCTCGTGCGGGCGTATCTCGATCTCACGCTTCCATTTAACGTGACCGGTTACCCGGCGATTTCGATTCCCTGCGGTTTTTCGAAAGCCGGACTGCCGATCGGCATGCAGCTCGCCGGCCGTCCCTTCACTGAAGGAACGCTGCTGCGTGTCGCTCATCAGTATCAGCAGGAGACGGAGTGGCACGAGCGGATGCCGGTTTTGGCAAAATGACGAATGACGAAATCCGAATGTCTGAGGAAATTCCAGATCTTAAAAATGGAAATGCCTTTCGACGGGAGCTGCTCATGCGAATCGCCGCTGGATTCACGATCGTTATCTGTCTGACTTTCGGGCTATCGTTATCGCGCGGAGATGAACCCGTTTCGGGACCGAAAGTGGGGGAGGCGGCCGGGGCGTTCGAGATGGCAATCGCCACCGGCGACGATGCGGGGAAGACACTCGACCCGATCAAGGCCCTCAAAGATAAGCCAGTGCTCGTGATTTTCATCAGCGAGATGAACCGGCCCGGGTTCGGCCTGTTGAAACTGCTCGACAAATACGGCCGGCTGCGTCAGCCCGACGGGTTGGAAGTGCTCATCGTGCGGGTCTCCGATGATGCCCCGGGCGCCGCGAAGCACGCAAAAATCCTGAATGATCTCTACGACGTCAAATCGACCGCGGGCGTTGCCACGGGGGGCAAAGCCGGACCGAAAGATTACGCCCTGAATGAAGAAGCGCAGATGACGGTCTTGCTCGTCGACAAAGAACACAAAGTTCTGATGAACCTGGCCCGTCGCGCCCCCGACCGCCAGGACTTCGATGAAGTCCGCAAATCGATCGACAAGTTGCTCGGCCCATCACCTGTCCCGTTCCCCTAACCCGCATTGGCGGTCGGGAGAGGGCGCGTTGATGTACCGTTCGGCGATGCGCCTTTCGGCGCGATGCCAGCGGATTACCAGCGACTGGTCGGAATCTCGCCGGACGATGCGGCCGACAAGACATTCATATCGGTGCTGAATGGCTGGTCATTCGCATTGCGGAACTTGGCCGAAAAAGCGTCCCAGACGTATTTTCCGAACACCAACAAGCCGGCAGTGCCTCCGGCAATCGCTTGAACGAGAAGGCTGCCGGAACCAGGATCAAAGTAGGCGAGAATTGTCATCATGATCAATCAGACCTTTCGTAACCAGCCAACTCCGATGCCCAAGCGGCCGTGCATAATGTTGTGAGCACTCTGTTATTATACGTCGCAGTCAAGGGGTGAGTAACGCCGCGAATCCATTACATTTTCTTGTCTATTCCGTCAATTGAATGTATCGACGTGTCACATCAAATGTTGTTGATTAATCCTATCTCGTTAATTTCAAATTATTTTAACTTCAAAATATATCGATTCCGTCTCAGAAGTCGCGAACACCTCCCGTCTTGTCAGCTTCCTCCCTATTCTCTATCTTCCTTCCTATCTTAAACGGAATTTCCGGCCCTGAATCGTCAGGTTAATACGGTAATTCGAGCCGATTTCGAGAGAGGAACGTCCCTTGCTGCGTACACACACCTGCGGCCAATTGCGGCCCGAGCACGTCAATCAGACCGTTACCGTCTGTGGCTGGGTCGACAGCCGCCGCGATCATGGTGGTCTGGTGTTCATCGACTTGCGCGACCGCTACGGCAAGGTGCAGATTGTGTTCGACCCGTCGCAGGGAGACGAATTACACGGCTTGGCCGGGTCGGTCCGCAACGAAGACGTCTTGAAAGTGACTGGAACCGTCGTCCGCCGGTCTGAAAAAGACATCAATCCCAAGCTCCCCACGGGCGAAATCGACGTCCGCTCGACTCACCTCGAAGTCCTCAACAAGAGCCGCGTCGTCCCCTTCGAACCGGGAACGCTTAATCCACCCAACGAAGAACTGCGGCTCAAATACCGCTTTCTCGACCTGCGCCGGCCGCGCCTGCAGGAACTTGTCGTCTTCCGCCATCGACTGACCAAGCTGGTGCGCGACTATTTCGACAGTCACGGCTTTCTCGACGTCGAAACCCCCATGCTCGGGCGCAGCACTCCCGAAGGAGCGCGCGACTACCTCGTCCCCAGCCGAGTCCATCCGGGATGCTTTTACGCATTGCCCCAGTCGCCGCAAATCTATAAGCAGATTCTGATGGTCGCCGGTTTCGACCGCTACATGCAGATCGCCCGCTGCTTTCGTGATGAAGACCTGCGTGCCGATCGGCAGCCCGAGTTTACCCAGGTCGACATCGAGATGGCCTTCGTCGAGCGTGAAGATATTCTGCAGACGGTCGACGGACTGGTCGCGCACCTGATGCAAGAGCTGCGCGGCGAGAAATTCCCGCTCCCTTTGCCGCGCCTGACTTATGCCGATGCAATGGAACGGTTCGGTTCCGACAAGCCCGACCTGCGGTATGGCATGGAGCTCAAGGACATCAGCGACATCGCAGCCGGTTGTGGATTCGGTGTGTTCAAGAACGCCGTCGCCGGTGGCGGACGGGTCCGCGGGCTGAACGCACCGGCCGCCGCGGCGAAATACAGCCGTAAACAGATTGACGAGCTGACGGTGTTCGTCGGCGATTTCAAAGCCAAGGGTCTGGCGTTTTTCCGCGTCGCCGAGACGGGGCTCGATTCGCCGATCGCCAAGTTCTTCGGTCCGGCCGAGCAGCAGTCGATCATCCAGCGATTCGAATCGAAGCCGGGCGACCTGATCTTTCTCGTCGCCGACCAGCCTAAAGTCACTTCAGCCGCGCTCGGGGCGCTCCGCGCCCGGCTCGGAAAAGAACTGGCGCTGTTCGATCCGAACCAAATGCACTTCGCCTGGGTTCTCGACTTTCCACTCTTCTCGTGGAATGAAGAAGAGAAACGCTGGGACGCCGAGCATCATCCCTTCTGCCAGCCGGTGGACGCGGACGTCCCCTACTTCGAAAGCGATCCCGGCAAGATTCGCGCGACTTCGTACGATCTCGTCATCAATGGCAACGAGGGCGCCTCGGGGAGCGTGCGTATTCACGACCCGGCCGTGCAGCAGAAAGTGTTCGACCTGTTGGGCATCCCCGCCGAGGAAGCGGAGAAACGGTTCAGTTTTCTGCTGGAAGCTTTGCGTTACGGCGCTCCGCCGCACGCCGGCATCGCGCTGGGCCTCGACCGCTGGGTGATGCTGTTCACCGGTTGCGACAACATCCGCGACGTGATCGCTTTCCCGAAAACGCAAAAGGCGGCGGACCTATTGTCCGGCGCCCCCTCGACCGTCGATGCCAAGCAACTCCGCGAGCTCAGCATCCGCGTCGATATCTCCGACGAGAAAAAGTAGCGCCCGGAAGTTCGTAGCACCGCCTTCAGGCGGTTCGTTTAACCGCGCCCCAACGGGAAGCGCGTATCGAGTTGCTATGGGCTTTCCACCGCAATCGCCGGTCGCAATCATCGCGCCAGTAACCATCTCAGAGTAGCAGGCGCACTCCGTGTGCCGTCCGCGCTGCCATCGTTATTCGCCGACAGCGCCCCTCAAGCTCGCGCACAGAAAATGCCAATGTAGGCATCTCGCTCCGCCGAGATGCGGTATCGACGCTCCTCGCACGACTACATTTGACCAAGAAAGATCCTGGAGGGCCGGCATCGTGTTTGAACGGCAACGTCGAAACCAGGGCTGCGCGCGAAACACCACTTCGCTCGAATGCGTGACTTGCCAGGATGCCACAGACCTCATCTCGACGGAGCGAGATGACTACATTGACGAGCGCGCCCCCATTTCGTGCACCATGTGCACGAGAGCCTTCACCTGCTCGGGATTCACCTCCGGCATCACGCCGTGCCCCAGGTTGAAAATATGCCCCGGCCTTCCGGCGGCTTGCTTCAAAATATCGCCCGTCCGCTGGCGCAGCGTCGGCAGGTCCGCCAGCAGCGTCACCGGGTCAAGATTTCCCTGGACTCCCCGATCATGCCCCACCGCCTCCCACCCGGCGGCGAATTCCACGCGCCAATCGAGGCCGATCACGTCTCCTCCCGCCTCCCGGCACAACGGCAACAGGGCCGGATTGCCCGTCAGAAAATTAATGACCGGGACCTCTCCTTTAATCCCGTCGACCACGGCCCGCGTGTGCGGCAGTACATACTCACGATAATCGTGCGGCGACAGGCACCCGGCCCAACTGTCGAAAAGCTGCACCGCCTGGCACCCCGCCGCGATTTGCGCCTTCAGGAAACGCACGATGCTCCCCACCAGCCGCTGCATGAGCGTATTCCACGCCCCACGATCGGTGTACATCAGCCGTTTCGTCGCCAGGTAATTCTTCGAGCCTCCTCCTTCGATAACGTATGACGCCAGCGTAAAGGGCGCCCCGGCAAAACCGATCAACGGGATGTCTGCCGGCAGATCGCGGCGGACCAGTTTCACCGTGTCGAATACGAAATGCAGCGATGAGACGTCTTCCAGCTCGACTACCCGATCGACTTCGGCTGCCGTGCGGACCGGGTTGTGAATCACCGGCCCTTCCCCCTTGGCGTATTCCAGATCGAGCCCCATCGGCTCGAGGATCGGCAAGAGATCGGCAAACAATATCGCCGCGTCGACGCCCAGCACCCGCTGGGCCGAGACCGTGACCTCCGCCGACAGTTCTGGCGATTTGCACAGCTCGATGAACGTCACCTTACTGCGCACGGCCATGTATTCCGGCAGATAGCGCCCCGCCTGTCGCATGATCCAGACAGGAGTCGTGTCGGCCTTCTCACGTCGGCAGGCGCGCAGGAAGCGGGAGTTGTGCAATGCAGGAGCGAGGGACATGAAACAGGCGCGTCGAAGAGGGATGATCGAAGATGGAAAAATACGGCGAGCCGGCGCCAGCGTGAATGAAGGAACTAGCCGCGGATAACGCTGATGACCGCGGATACTACAGAAAGAAAGGCAGGAAAATCTTCCTGACATTCTCTTCTGTTTTTTCCATCCGCGCTGATCCGCGTCATCCGCGGTCCAACGTCTTTTCTTTACCGTACTTCCTTTCCGGCCAGTCAAGCCTCGCGTTTCTTGGCCAAAACTGCAAGCGCATCGCGCGCCACCGCCTGCACGAGATGCCCCATTTTCGGATGCTCCGGTTCGATATCGACCGGCAACCCCTCGTCACGGATCGTCTCGCTCGCGGTGGGGCCGATGCTGGCGATCACGCATTTCCGGGCCGCCGCAAGCCAGGCGTCGCGGATGCCCTCACCCTCGGCGATCGTCAACACGTTCCGTAATTGCTGCGCGCTGGTGAACATCAAAACATCAAACCCGCCGGCGACCGTCGTGTGCACCGCCTCGCGCAACGGCCCAGTGTCTTCCGGCAAGGCCCAGCGATAGACGGGAACGCGAATCGTCTCGGCCCCGCGCTCGTCCAGCGCGGCGTACAACTCGGGATTCGGCTGTCCATATTCCTGCACCGCCACCCGCTTCCCCGCCACCGGCACCTTGGCATCGAGCAGGGCCACCAGATCGCGCCACGTATTCGGCTCGGGAACCTGATGATCAATCCGCACCTTCCATTCCCGCAGCACCGCCGCCGGTTTCGGCCCGCGCACGATGATCGTGCATTTCTGCAGCGCCTCGAGAAACGCCCCCCGGTCATGCTGCGACTCGATCACCTCCGCCAGCGCCCGCGTCCCCACCCCGGTGAGCAGAAGCACGACGTCGATCATCCCTGCAAATAACCGCCCTGCAAACGCCAACGCCTCAGGATTCTCTCCCAGCGGCACCTCCCGCATCGAAGGCGCGATCGTGACCCCAGTCAACCCCTGCCGCTCCAGCAGCCCCTTTAATTCGGAGCCCTTGCGGCTTTCGAAAGCGCAGATGCGAACGTCCGTACTCAGCGATGGATTATTCATTTTCTGATTGTCGGCCGCCATCGGATGACTTGCAACAGAGTCCGGGGGCTCCACAGGTGCACCATTTGCTCACAGGAACCTCGCCTTCAATTGGTTGCGGCATTGTGGCCGCCCCAAATCGGGAAAAACAATCGCCAGGACGTGCGTGACGTCTACATCTTTTGCAGTTTCGTCACGCGGCCTGTCGGGACCCATTCGACGACGTAGATGTTGCCGTCTTTGTCGTAGCAGGCGTCGTGCGGGTGGATGAATTTTCCTGGTTCCCAGCGCGCGGGCTGGGTGCGCATCGTGAACTTGCCGTCGTCCAGGACGAGCCTCGTCCACTCGGGATCGTAGCCCAGGTGTACGATCGGCTTGTTGTCGATGTCGAAAATCGAGACCCGCGCGTGCAGGTCGGGGACGAGCAGCTCGGTGCCGCGGATGTCGAAGTGGGCTGGGAAACTGACTTCCGTTACGAATCCCAGGTGCTTCCCGTCGAGAGTGAAGTATTGGAGCCGCGCATTGGCGCGGTCGGCCACCACCAGCGACGGCTCGCGTCCGGGACGGTCGTCGAGCCACAGGCCGTGTGGCGTCTGCATCTGCCCCGGCTCTTTTCCGGCTCCGCCCCACGTGCGGACCCAGCGGGCGTGCTTGTCGTACTGATGGATGTAATGCGAGCCATAGCCGTCGGCGACGTAAAAGCCGCCGTCGGGAGCGAAGGCCACGTTCGTCGGGCTGAACTGGCTCACCTTCTGATACACGCCCGGCTCGAGCGGGTAGCACATCTTCCAGATCTGCTCTTCCTTGCGCTCCGGCGTCAGCACCGATTTGACGACTTGCTTTTTGTTGACGTCGCACAGGTACAGGAATTCCTGCCCGTTCTCTTTGCGGATGTCGATGCCGTGGCCCCCGGCATGATATTCCTTGCCGAACGACGTTACGAACTTGCCGGTCGGGTCGAAAACGACGATGGCGTCCATCGGCATTTCGGCGCGATTACGGTGCTTGATGTAGACGAGCCCGGCTTCGTCGATGGCGACGCCGTGCGTCTCGCCCCACTGGACGTGATCGGGAAGCTCCCCCCAATTGTGAATGCACTCGTAGGTGTGCTCGCCCGAGCCGATGACGGTGTTCTTGTTCCCCGATTTATTTTCGGCCCCCAGGATCGTCGGCCCGACGGTTCCCGCGGCGGCGACCGCCACGCCGGCCGTTTTAATGAACGCCCGCCGGGAGGTTTTGCCGGGATCGTTTTCGTCGTCGGACATGTCGAATGGTCCTGAGAGGGCTGGATGGCGATGGACAGTTATTGTGTCCCAGAGCAGACATGGAGACAAGGAGAAAGTGACGGCGAGCCGGGGGCGTCAGCTCCCGGATGAGGTGGCGCTCGCGTCGCAGATGAAAAGCGAATCGGGAGAGCGAGATTCGCCCCAGCGAGCCGCGGGATTTATTCCTGCGGAATCCGGGTGACCCTTGGGGATCGGGACATCTGGTGAATCTATGCCGGCTGGCGAGACGCCGCGCGTTGTTTGGGGCAAATCGACCGCCGACCTGCTTTTTCGCCGAATTTTCTGACTCCAATCAAATTCGGACGGCATCCGGCGGACGCGCGGGCATACTTCAGCGGCCCCGCGAGCAGAACCAAAAAACAGCTCGCGGGGCCGCCACCAGTCGATCGCTCTCAACCTGGAGGAACACCACGATGGTCTCCCACAGCGCCTTGGCGCTGCGCCCGCAAGCGGTGCTTGAAGGTCTCACTCTGCGATTCCGCGAGTATCCCGTTGCACTGATGAACCGGCGCGTCTGGCCCCTGAACGGCCCTGATGTCGTGAATCGTCGCGACTCGGCCGGCGGCCCGAACTGGAACGACCCGCGTTCGTTCCCTGACTCTCTCACCTGCTACGAGGGGGTTTTCGACATCGAATGAATCCACGGGCTTGCATTCTGTTTCGGCGTGAACGGCACGACACTAGGCGCTCCTGAAAAAAGCGGGACGCCGAACGAACTGAATCGTTTAACCCGGAGCCGTCGGTGACGGACTTCCCTGCCTCGTCGACAGCAATCGTCGCGGATGGCTCCGGGTTAAAAACAGCTCTACCAGAGACTTTTGTCCCAATTCGGTTCCACGAGCTTGATCGTGGCGACGTCGTCGCGGTTTTTCATGCCGCATTTCACGTACACTTCGTGCGCGCGGGCCAGTTTGTCGGGATCGAGCGCGACACCCAGGCCCGGACCGGCGGGAATTGCCATCCGGCCGTTGCGGATCGGCAGTTTTTCTCCGGCAATGACGTCATACCCGTCCGGCAGCCACGGATAATGCGTGTCGCTGGCGAGGGTGATCTGCGGGATCGTCGCCGCCAGGTGAATCATCGCGGCCATCGTGACGCCGGCGTGGTTGTTGCTGTGCTGGCTGAGTTTCCAGTTTGCCACGTCGGCGATGCGCGCCAATTCCACGCAACCGGCAAATCCTCCCCAGTAATGATGGTCCGCCAGCACCACGTCGACCGGCTTCAACCGCAGTGCGTCGGGAATGTGTTCGAATCGTGTGACGCACATGTTGGTGCTCATCGCCAGGTTCGTCGCCTGACGCACTTCGGCCATCGCTTCCTGCCCGACGACCGGGTCTTCGTAGTATTCGAGCGGCAGATCCTTGAGCCCCTGTCCAATGCGAATCGACGTTTCTGTCTTCCAGCGGCCGTTGGGGTCGATGCGCAGCGGGCACTTATCGCCGAACTGGGCAAACAGGGCGCGCATCGTATCCAATTCCTGATCGGGAGGTAAATACCCTCCTTTGAGCTTGAAGACGCGGAAACCCCAGCGTTTCTGAAATCCGACCGCTTCGCGGACCATGGCTTCCGGCGTGCGGACTTCGCCCCAGTCGTCGAGCGCCCGATCGTCGCGACCGCGCGCGTCGACGAGGCGCGTGTCAGCCAGCAGCTTCGGGTGGTCGGCGGCGTAGCGATAGAACAGGTACGCGGCGAATTCCACCTCATCCCGGACCGGTCCTCCCCACAGCTCGCACAGCCTGCGCCCTGTCGCGCGGCCGCACGCGTCGAGGCAAGCCAGCTCGACGGCGGTGTAGGCCGCCGTGCTCAGCTTTTCGAGTGCCGCGCGGAACGATCGAAAAGCAAATGCATTTTGCCCACGGATCAGTTCCCGGGCTTTGCCGAGAGCGGTTGTTACCCCCGCGCCGCCAGTCGTTTCACCTATGCCGACAATTCCGGCGGCGGTGTGAAGTTGCACGATATTGCGCAAAAAATACGGCCCGTGACATCCGCCTGCGTTCAACAGCGGCGGATCAGGGAGCGCAATCGGCGTGACGACGAGATCAGTGATCTTCAAGGGCGCCGCCGCGGAAACCTCCGGCGCCGCGCCAAAACCCGCTTCCGTCCCGGCCGCAAACCCGGCCGTTCCCGCAGCGATCGTCTGCAACCAGCTACGGCGCGAATAAGACATCGTCTCGCTCCCCATAAACTGCCACCAACAGAATTGAATCGCAGATCAACGCGATGCCGGGACGAAAAGACGGATGAGAT
>DASYAR010000140.1:0-12263 GCA_036501235.1 Planctomycetaceae bacterium | reverse complement strand
GTCGAGCTGGAACGGCGCGGGAATGAGGACGAGCGCCAGCCTTGCGCCGTCGCGGGTGACCACCCCGTTCAGGCGATCGAGATGCGACTTCGTTCGCGTCCACGATTTCTCGAAGTCGGTGTCGTCGGGATCGAGCGCCCGCACCAGCCGATCGGGCTCGATGCATGAGTCGATAATCCGCTGTTCGGCAAGCATCCCCGAAGCGACGTCGGCCCGCAACTCAGCAGGTAAGGCGTGGTATCTGGCGACAGCCGCAGCCGGATCTCGCTGTCGAGCGACGGCTTCCTGCCGAATATCTTCGAGGATCTCGCTTTCGCTACGGTGCGTGAATTCGCGCAACTGCCGCCGCGATTGGCGAAGCATCGCCAGTTCGAGGTACAAATTCGGAAAGCACCAATACGCGGCCTGCCGGAGCCGGCCCGCCGGTTGCCAGCCAACCAGTTCCGTCTCCGTCTGCTCCTGGGTCACCTCCGCCAGATCGTTTCCCAGATAGTACGCCAGAATCACCAGATCAGGCTGAAACTTCCGCCCCAGCGATTCGTACAGATCCAGCTCGCGAATCGTGCTCGTTCCCACGCGGCCGACGTTGACGACCTCGATCCGCGCTCCCGTTTCCGAACGCCGCTTCGACAATTCCTGCTCCAGGAGGCCCGTCAACAAGTGTTCTTCCGCGACGCCGTACCCGGCGACAAACGAGTCTCCCAGCACGACGATGCGAAAAGCTCCGGCCGGCTTGGCGAAGGGAACGTCGGGCCCGCGCAGACCCAATTGATTGGCGCGAAACACATAGTCGAATTCCTTGCTCTTGTGACGGAGTTCGGCCCCGGGCGCGAGCCGCAACCGATGCCGCGTCTGCGTGCCGGTCAGCCGCCCGACGATAACGTCAGCCAGCTTCAATGTCGCCAGCGAAACCACCAGCGCCAACAGCAGTCGCGGGGCGTAGCGGCGCACGATCCCGCGGCCGCTGCTGCTTGCCGGCGGCGAAGTCTGGCTGACTGGCGATAGTTCGGACACACGCATCTCCTGAAAATCGCAGACCGGGTTCACGGACAACCCAGAATAGCACAAACCGCGAACCGTGCCGATTTGCACAATCCGCCCCGCTTGAGATTTCCTCCGTGGCGGATTAACATCGTCCGTGCAATCGGCGACGGAGACTTTCGCGACCGGCGTCGCCTGAACGGGCGCTTAACTCAGCGGCTAGAGTGCCATCCTCACACGGTGGAAGTCACTGGTTCGAATCCAGTAGCGCCCATTTTCTCTTCTGATCGACCCCACGACTGGCGTAACCGATGGCTGACGCAAGCGGACAACAAACCGGCGACCCGATCTGGACGGCAATTCGTGCGGAGGCCTGGTCGGAAGAAGAGCGCGAGCCTCTGCTTCGCAAATATCTGAAAGAGACGATCCTCAAAAGCAAGCGGTTGGAAGACGCGCTGAGCCTGCATCTGGCGGCCAAACTGGCCACCGAAAGCGTCTATCCGATGATCTTGCAGGCGCTGATCGATCACGCCTGGAAGGAATCACCCGAAATCGGCCGGGCCATTCGGGCCGATTTGCAGGCCATTCGCGATCGCGATCCTGCGTCACGCGGGTTTCTCGCGCCGTTCCTGTATTTCAAGGGGTTTCACGCGCTGCAGGGTTACCGCGTGGCCCACTGGTATTGGAACCAGGGACGTCAATTGCTGGCCGTGCACGTGCAAAGTCGCATCTCGGAAGTCTTCGCCGTCGATATTCACCCGGCTGCACAAATCGGCTCGGGAGTGCTGATCGACCACGGCACCGGCATTATCATCGGCGAGACGACGGTGATCGAAGACAACGTCTCGCTGCTCCACGAAGTGACGCTCGGCGGCACGGGTAAAGAGATGGGGGACCGGCATCCGAAAGTGCGGCAAGGGGTGTTGATCGGCGCCGGAGCGAAGGTCCTGGGGAATATCGAAATCGGCATGGGAGCCAAAATCGGGGCCGGCAGCGTGGTGCTCGATCCGGTTCCGGCGCGCCGCACCGTGGCCGGCGTTCCCGCGCGCATCGTCGGTCGCACCGAGGTCGAATCCCCCGCTCTCGACATGGATCAGCAGTTCCCCCACGTGCTGTCCGACGGCAGCGGGATTTAGCGTGTCATGGTCCGTCTGAGCGTCAACGTCAACAAGGTGGCCACGTTGCGAAATTCCCGCGGGGGAACGGTCCCCAGCGTGCTCGAAGCGGTTCGCGTCTGCATCGCCGCGGGCGCGCCGGGTATTACGGTGCACCCGCGAGCCGACAGCCGGCATATTACTTTTGCGGACGTCACCGAGATCGCCGCCGAATTGAGTCCATTTCGAAATCGCGTCGAATTCAATATTGAAGGCGACCCGCGCCCGGCGTTTCTCGATCTCGTCTGCCAGGTGCGTCCCGACCAATGCACGCTCGTGCCGGTGCAACCGGGCGAAATCACCAGCCAGGCCGGCTGGTCAACAGCCACACCGACTGAAGAGATGCGGCGGATCATCGACCGGCTGCATGCCGCGGGAGTGCGCGTCAGCCTGTTCGTGGACCCCGAGCTGGAACCTGTCGAATGGGCCGCACGGGTCACCGCCGACCGCATTGAGCTGTACACCGAGCCTTACGCGCGGGCTTTCGAACGGGGAGGCCGGATCCTCGAAGAGAGATTTCTGAAGTACTCACGCGCTGCCGATCGAGCCCACGAACTCGCATTGGGGGTGAACGCCGGGCACGATCTCGACCTCGATAACCTGCTGCTGTTTCGCACGATGCCGCATCTGGACGAAGTCTCGATCGGCCACGCCCTGATCAGCCGCGCGCTGTTCGCAGGGCTGGATACGGTCGTGCGAGAGTATCTTGAAGTGCTGCATGAATCGCCCAACGGACCAGTACTGAGTACTGAGTACTGAGTACTCAGTGTCTCTTCTTCGGTTCATCGACCGCGCGCTCATTAAATGGTGCAGAGGATCCCAGCGGTTTCTGTACCTCGCTCGTCCCCAACGATTGTTCGCGATTCGCCTGCGCAGCAGTCTCAGTTGCGGGAGTATGGATCAGCAGCCCGTGTGTGTAAGAATTGGCCATCGCATAGAGGAACAGCAATGGTATCACTAGGGCGAGAATGGCCAGCGCTGAAGCCACGACCTCTGCCAGGAATCGGCGGCCGACGTGACTGGAAATAACGGCTGCAATGACCCATACGAGAGGCAGCACGAGACCCCAGTGGCCGTGCTGCCGCAAAGTGAGCGCAAGCGGTGTCCAGCGAATGAATGGATTTGAGTTGGGATAACCATTCACTTTCATGACGATGCCCAATGCGACAAATCCGAGAACCATGAGCAGCAGCATAACGAGTCCGGCCAGCGCAAGCCAACGTCGATCCTCGTCATCCGGTCCGGATTTTTGAGTGGCTCGACCCATGATATGTCATACTCGGGGAGGCTTGTGCTCGACACGTAACAGGATTCGCGATCGGTCGAATACTCCGATTACGACCCTACACCTCAAGAAACGAAACCGCCGTCGCGTTCTCAACGAAAATTCGGGGTCAATCAGCAGAATGGCGTGACGATCGCCTGGTTTCTTTGCCAGAGAAAAGCTCTCGTAACGAGTACTCAGTACTCAGTTCCTCCCCAGTCGAGCCGGACGATCTTGCCGGTCGCCAGGCCGATTACGACCCCTTTGCCGATCGGGTCGCACACTACCCGGCAGGCGACGTCGGGGAGCGGGGCCTGAAACTCGATTTGGCCGTCCGCGGTCAGATAGTAGAATTGCCGTTCCATCGTCGCGGCGGCGATGTGCCCGGGATGAAAGCTGATCGAGACGTGGGACACGGTTCCGTCGAGCTGATACGAACCGACCTGGCGACCATTCCCCTCGTAGCTTTGGATTCCCTGCGAGAAGCAGGCCAGGAGAATTGTGCCGCCGTCCCCCGTCACCGCCAGGTCGCCGACGTTGGTCCACAGCGGTTGCTTCCATTCCTGTTCACCGCTGAAGGCCTGGCAGCACAAGAGGCCATGCTCGGCCACTCCCACGAGTGCCGGCCGGCTGACGAGAAACTCGAGTGCCAAGAGCGGCACCGTCGTCGTGAAACGGCGCACCTGCTTGCGGCTCGAGTCGTACAGAATTGTCGAGCCGTCGGCCAGACTGACGGCCGCATAGTGTCCGTGCGACTCCAGGGCCAGAGCCAGCGCCGGCTCCGAGTGTTCGAGCCAGCCTTGCGGCAGGAGTCGCCGATTGAACCAGTACAGCTTTTCATCGCCGACCAGCGCGATCCCGCCGTTGCCGGTGTCGCTCCAGGCCACGGCCCGAATTCCGGCCGGGCCGTGCGTCAGGTTGACGAGCTTTCCGGTGCGGTCGACGTGATACAGTCCGCCGGCCACATCGGCCGCGAGCAGCTCGCCCGTTTCTTTTGCGAGCTGCAATCCGACGAGAGGCGCCTCGGTAACCAGCGACCAGCTTAAGCGGGGACGTCGTCCTTCGCCCTGATTGAGCCAGTCGCCTGCGCTCATCGTGAAGCCATTCGTTTCTGCAACACTTCGAGCGCCTTCTGCAAGTCCTGATCGCCGGCCACGTCGACTTCGGTCGCTCCGCGCAAATATCCTCGCGGCTTATCGGGTTCGGGAACCTCGACGTCGGGCCGCACGCCGATCTTACCCAGCGTGTGACCCTTCGGCGAGTAAAACTTCGCGGTTGTCAGCCGCAGGGCGCAGTTGCCTCGAACCCGTTGAATCTCCTGCACCGACCACTTCCCGTACGATTTGCGTCCCACGATCACTCCCCGGCGATGGTCTTTCACGGCGCCGGCCACGATCTCGCTGGCGCTGGCGCTGTCGCCGTCAATCAGCAGAGCCAGGGGAATGTTATTCGTTCTTTGCCGATGGGCCGAATATGTCTGCGTCTGATCGGGGTTGCGACCGCGCGTCGAGACTAACACGCCGTCGTTGATGAACCGGTCGAGCACCTCGACCGCCGCCGTGAGGAGGCCGCCGGGGTTCCCGCGCAAGTCCCACACGAGGGCCCGCATCCCTTGTTGTCGCAGGTCCTGCAGGGCCGCATCGAGCTCCTGTACGGTCGACTTCTGAAAACTGTTCATCTGGATGTAGCCCACGCCGTGGTCGCGGTCGATGATTTTCGCCACGGGAATGCTCTTGACCGTGACGGCCCGCCGGGTGAGCGACATCCTGCGCGTCGAACCGCTGCCGGAGCGCGCCACCTCGACCACGACGCGCGTCCCTTCGATCCCCTGCAACATGCCGGCGGCCGCATCGGTCGTCAGGTCGCGGACATCGGCTCCGTCGATCGCCACGATGTGTTCGCCGGCCAACAGGCCTCCCTCGGCAGCCGGGCTCTCAGGGAGCACATTCACCAGCAACAGCCCCTGCCCCGCCTCCGCCTTGATTTCGACCCCCAGCCCCACGAACTGTCCTTCAATATTGGCGAACAGATCAGCGTACCGGCCCGGCGTAAGAAAGCTGCTGTAATCGTCGAGCGCGTTGCAGCCGCCGAATACATACTCCAGGATGATCGGCGTGGGCTGCATGCCGAGGTGCTCGGCCCCGAGTTGGCACACCCGATTCAACACGCGTAGCGCCTCGTCGCGCGTGCCGATCGGCTTGTTCCAGAATTCATGGTTCAAAATGTCGCGCAACCGGTCGACTTTGCCGCGGTATTGAGACGGAACATTCGCCTGTTGATACCGGCCATTGGCGAGCGCGAGGTACAAGCTTTCGGTACCATGCGCAACGAACGACGTCGGCGTGACCGTTTCGACATAATGGCTCTGCACCAGATTCAGCACGTCGTTGAACAGCGCCAGTGCTTCCTGGCGCTGCATCGTCAACAGCGATTTGTGAAACGTGTTGTCCGTATAGCGGCGTTCAATCGAAAACTGGATCTTCGAGCGCCGCAAACCCAGCTCGAGGTCTTTATTGTCGGGAAACAGCTTGATCGCTTTTTCATAATGGGTGATCGCGTCGATCCACTTCTTGGAGACTTCCAAATCCACGCCCGAGTTGATCGCCTGAGGCAAACTCGTGGGGACCTGGGCCGTTCTCGACGAGCCGGCGTAGCCCGGCTGGAACACCAGCGTCACGGCCACGAAAATCACCAGAATCACCGAAGTCAATCTGAGGTACGAACGGAGCCGCATGAGAATCTCATTTCCAGACGCAAGCCACGAGGCGTCGGATTGCTGGTCAAAGTTGCCGGAAGTCACGGGGCTCCATCCCGAGCCCGGCACAGGAATGGTCCCTGCACCGGCGGCATCCTGCCAGGCCGCGATTGTTGCCTTTTGGCATCATTCCGGCCACCATGTTGAATATAAACCACATTTCATCCACCGTCAAAAAAATGCGCGACGGCATTCCCCCGCATGACCCGGATAACCGGCCCTCTTTCACAGCCCCGCGCAGGTCGTGACGAGTATGGCGGGAGTAGCATGGCCCCGAACAGCATAGGAAATGCAATGCGACGAATGATCAAGCGGCTCCTCGTTCTGTCACTCGCTGGATTGGCGATCCAAACGCCACTCTCGTTCGCAGACGATCGGGCCGTCGAGAATGCTGCCGCCGGGCAACAGCCGGAGAAGAGCGGACCACTCGACGATCCGGCGTTCTTCCCGATCGCCGTCTGGTTGCAAGATCCGGCGCATGCCGCCAAGTACCGCGACGCGGGCATCAATGTCTACGTCGCCTTGTGGAAGGGGCCCACCGAGGAGCAACTGGCCATTTTGAAGCGGGAAGGGATGCGAGTCATTTGTTCTCAGAATGCCGCGGGACTGGCACACAAGGATGATCCGACGATCCTGGGCTGGATGCATGGGGATGAACCTGACAATGCCCAAGCCCTCGGTCGAGGCAGGGCTGGCTACGGCCCCCCGGTCTTGCCCGAAAAGATCATCGAGGATTATCGCCGGATCAAACAGGCAGATCCGTCGCGGCCCGTGATTCTGAACCTCGGGCAAGGAGTCGCCTGGGACGGTTGGTTCGGACGCGGCGTTCGCACGAATCATCCCGAAGACTATGTCGAATACGTTAAGGGGTGCGACATCGCTTCGTTCGACATCTATCCTGCCTGCCACGACCACCGCGACGTCGCCGGCAAGCTGTGGTATGTCGCGGATGGCGTCAGTCGGCTCAGGAAATGGTCCGACGATCGCAAATCGGTCTGGAACTGTATCGAGTGCACTCACATCAGCAACCCGAATGCGAAAGCGACGCCGCAACAGGTCAAGGCGGAAGTCTGGATGTCGCTGATCCGCGGGTCCCGTGGGCTGATCTATTTCGTCCACGAGTTCAAACCGAAGTTCGTCGAGGCGGGGCTCCTGGCCGACCCGGAAATGCTGGCGAAAGTCCGGACGGTCAACCGACAGATCCAAGAATTGGCTCCGGTTCTTAACAGTCCCGCGATGCCTGACGGCGTGCAGGCGGAATCGTCGGTCAAGGATGTCCCAGTCGAGGCAGTCGTCAAACGACATCAGGGAGTCGTGTATGCGTTCGCCGTCGGCATGCGCGGACAGGCGACGGAGGCGAGATTCCAAGTCGCTCAACTTCCCGCGCGGGCGAAGGCCGAAGTCCTGGGAGAAAACCGAAGCATCGAAGTGCAGGGCGGAACATTTCGCGACAACTTCGGGCCCTGGGACGTGCATCTGTACCGATTTCGGGAAGATTGATCGTCGGGCTCCGCTTAAAGGCGCACGGCTCGTACTAAAAGTCGACGTCTGCCGGGTAAACCGGCAGGAGTTGTTTTGCAAATCATGTCGTGCGCCCACGTTTATCCGTTGATTCGCGCAACGACCCGATCTTGACCACCATTGCCTTTTCAGGTATCAGGCCGCGTTATCGGGTTGGATGCCGCGTTCTGCTCGTCGTCAGACGGGCAAAACTGACGTCTACCTGTCTCGTCATACTCTCCCCCCCTCAAGTCGTCATCTCCCTCCGGTTTCCAATCTGGGCGCACAGTGCGGTGGCGCCCAGGCGACCGGCTTCGTTCCGGCCTTCCTTCCCTCGATTGCTTCGCGAAAGAGAATTTCCCTCAGTGTTTCGCGGAAATGTGCCCACGACCGATGGTTCGTCTCTGCCGTCTTCGGCTTGCCGAGTGCTGCTGGCCGCAATGCTTTGCGCCTGCGGGCCGGGGTGTGCGACGCTGGACACGCCGAGTCCCACGGCGCCTCAACCGACGGCCCTTTCGTGGCTGACAAATTGGGTCAGTCAGCCCATCGAAATGGCGCCGGGGTTCGATGTGGAAACGATCAAGCCGTCCCCGGCCCCGCTGACGGTCGCTCCGCAGAATGTGCTCGAGGTGACGGTCTGGGACTTATATGAGCCGGGAAAGCCATATTCGTACCCGGTGCGCGTGACGGACGAATTCAAAATCGAAGTTCCCATGCTCGGAGAAGTGGACGTCGAGAACCGGACGATTGCACAAGTTGAATCCGCCTTGGTCGAAAGCCTCCGCAGCGGCGAATATCTGCTGCATCCGCGCGTCGTCGTCCGCAGCCTCGACGCGCCCATGATCAAAATTCAAGTCACCGGGGCCGTCAATCGGCCCGGATACGTTGAATTGACGACAGCCGATCGCAGCGCCTATGCGGCGATCATGTCGGCGGGTGGCCTCAATAAAATGGCGGGAACGCAAGTCGCCGTGACTCGTCCTGCGCTTGCGGCTAGCCCGGAACGGTCCGTCATGCCTCGGATCGATCCATCGGTCGAGCGGCCTGCCGAAGAATCTGACGACCGGCCGGCAGAGTCAGTCGAGAATTCCGAACCAGCCTCCGAACCCGAAGAGCCGCGCGTCCCCGTCCAACGCGCGAACACGGTCGAAGACCTGTCTGTCTCTCCCGGTCCGCCGACGGTACGTTCAGCGCCGGAAAAACGTGGAATGTTTTCCGTGTCCGACGAGGGCGCCGCTGGCGCTGCAGACCCCCCGGCCGGAAAATTTGAATATGGCACGCCAGACAAAGCGCCGCTCTCTTCGAAGCCCGACAAATCCCGGGGCTCCGGTCGCCCTGTTCAGAAAAATGAACCGGCGACGGTTTGGTACGATGTTTCGCAGCCCCGCGAACGAGACCAGTTGAAAGCGATCGTGCTCCTGGAAGGGGACGTCGTCACGGTCAAGACGGCGGCCCAGCCGCTACGGATCGGCGGCATCGTCAATCGACCGGGTATGTATCCACTGCCGCCGGGACGCAACTTGAACGTCTGGCAAGCCATCGACCTAGCCGGCGGCGTCCGGGATGAAAAGGTTCCCTTGAATATCACGCTGGTGCGGCCCGCCGCCGAAGGCCGCGGCGCCCGCCGCAAGTTCCTGAGCGTCGCGGCGTACGAAGAGCACCCGGCCGCTTCACCCCAGGTCGAGCCGGGCGACGAATTGCACGTCGAACCCACGACCGGCAGCAAGATCAAACGCGTCGTTCGCGACGTGTGGAGCAAGCCCTGATGAAACGCTGGTTCGCGGCCCTGTCGGCGGCCCTGTTGTGCCTAGGCGTTTCGCTCTCCGCCGGTTGGCTCTGGCAGACGATGGCGGACGCGAAATGCGAAGCCTGCGCACGGTTGCTCCAGGGAGAAGATGACACGGCCGATGACGCCGATGGAGAAACACAGCCTCGCGACGACGAAGCCCGAGTGCTGTCACCCGCCGTACTGTCTGCGGCGGCGGCGTTGCTTCAGGACCGAGGGGTGCCGTTGCCGCTCCCCTCCCCGTTCGATCCCGTCGGAGACTATCTGTTGGAACACACTCGCGTCTGCCGTCCGGAACATGCTCAACCTGGTGAAATCTGCATCCGCTGCGAGGCGGTCGAATCCGAAGAAGCATTGCAGATCTTGAACGCCATTGTGGATGCGTATCTGGCCGTCGGAGCGAGCGAGCCGGTGGGCGATGCGGAGCTTGCCGACGATGCAGCGCAGGTCGAACTCACGGTGGAACGCGAGCAGTTGACGCAGGCGATCGAACGGCAGCAGCAGTCGATCGCTGAAATGACGCGGCGTCTGGAGGCCGCCAAAATCGAAACCAACGGACCGGAAGCAGACGACCCGGCCCCTCTGGAAACCGAGTTGGCGCGAGTGCGTCAGGCGCATCGGGAGGCGGCAACCCGTCTCGCCCAAGCCCGCCGCGAATTCGACAACAAAGTGGCCCCCGAAAGCATCGCCTCGCGCATCACCGAAGCAGCAGCGCGAACCCGCGTGCTCGAACGGCTGAATCTGTCGAAAGTCAGGGACGAGCTGGAGCGGCAGGAAGGGCTGCAACAGAAATGGTCTGCGGTGTACGGCAAGAACCATCCGCGGATGGTCGAAATCCGCGAGAAAATCGAGGTCCTCGAAGAACAGCTGGCCGCTTCCCCGTTCGTCGAGCAGGCCGGTCGGTCCACCGATTCGCAGCCGGCAACGATCGTGCTGGCGGCGTTCGAGAGCGAATCGACAAGCCTCGAAGAGGCGGAGCAGAAACTCATGACGCACCTGGGCGGCGTGCAGGAACGATTCCACGGACAGCAACAGCTCGAACTGCAGCTCGGCGAAGCGCGGCAGGAGTTGGCATTTCTGCACGGCGAATACGATCGTACACAAAAGCAAATTGTCACCGCGCGACGGGACCATGCCGACCCGCAGCCCAGCCTGATTTCGCCGCCGGCCCTGGTTCGGGAACCGATCGGGCCGCGCGCCGGCTTGCCGATGGCGGTCTCCTGCGTGACCGGTATGGCCCTGTATTTGCTCTTGTTGTGGCAAATTCGTGGAAAATGGCTGACGGCCGAACGAGTGGACCTCGCGCGCAGCCGCTCCCCCGCGGCCCCTGCCCGTCGCGAGCGATTTCGCTCGCAGGAAGAAGAGCAATTGATGCGGCTGAAACTGGCGTCCCGCGGGTGACGGGCGCTCGGCTGCGCCGCGGCGCCCCATGGGTCTGCGTGCCCGGTAGCGTGTGCTTTCCGCCGGTTGCTATACTGGCGGCCCGTCGTTTGGGAGCATCGCGAATCCGAAAGGACCACCCATGAGCAGCCGCGCGAAGACAGAATACCGCTACGAAAAACTGACCTGGCCCGAGATCAACGACGCCGTCGATTTGGGAAAGGTCTGCATTCTGCCGTGCGGCGCGGTCGAGCAGCACGGGCATCATTTGCCGCTCGACGTCGACCTGGTTTGTCCGGGGGGCATCGCCCAGGGCGCGGGACAGGCGCTGGCTGACAAGATCCTCGTGCTCCCCACGATCTGTTACGGCTATACGGGGCACGTGATGGATTTCCCGGGGACGATCAACAGCAACTACACGACGTTCATGGAGCACGTGCTCGACGTCACTCGGTCGCTGGCCTATCACGGGTTCAAGAAGATCATCCTGCTGAACGGGCACGGATCGAACATGCCCAATCTCGATCTGGTCGCACGCCGCACGAACCTCGAAACCGACGCCGAGTGCCTGGTGATCGCCTGGTGGAACCTGTTGACGGTGGACAAAAAATTCCTGCCGAGCTGGCGGGAAAGCAAGTTCCCTGGCGGGTGCGCGCATGCCTGCGAGCTCGAGACGTCGCTGTACCTGTATCTCGACGAAGACAACGTCCGCAAAGACAAAATCAAGAACGGCTTGATCTCATTCAACGCAGACCAGAGCCCGTTCAACTGGGTCGATCTGTTCGGCGCAGGGCCGGCCACGACCATTTCCTGGACGAGCAGCTATTCGGGAACCGGGGTGCTCGGCGAGGCAGAGCTGGCAACCAAGGAAAAAGGAGAACGGGTCTATCACGAAGCGGTCAAACAATTGTGCAGTTTCGTGGATTACTTCCATCCGCGTCCGAAAGACGTGCGGCAGGAACTGCACCGCAAGCCGCCGACGATTCCGATTCCCTGGAAGCAACGTTCGCACGGTGAACAGCGCGAAACCGCCGGCGCGAAACAGGCTGCCGCAGGAAAGGCCGCCGCATCAAAAACGCGCAAGGCAATGCGAAATGGGGCGAAACGGCGCAAATGATCGACAGATCGTCCCATGATGCGCCGCGAGATCGTCTACTTTTTTGTCAACGCGGCCAGCGCGAGCATGACCCCGTTGAACAGCGCGTGCAAAACGACCACTGCCAGGTAACTGCGACGGCGGTTGTAAACGTAGCTGAGGATCAACGCCAGTGGGATCAGCGGCAGCCAATCGAAGGGATCATGCTGCACGACGAAGACGAACGACGAAAAGACGATCGCCTTCCAGGAAGCCATTTGCCCCTGCGCCCAGCCTTGCAACAGCACTCGATACAGCAACTCTTCTGCGACCGGCGCAAGAATCACTGCTGAGACAATGATCCAGAG
>DASYAR010000139.1:0-8064 GCA_036501235.1 Planctomycetaceae bacterium | reverse complement strand
CCTCACCGTCGGTGGCTACCTGACGCAGGACACCAACGGCGACGGAACTTTCACGGCGGCCAAAGATCAGGTGGCCATCGCCAGTCTCGGTTCCACGATCATTGGAAACGGCATTCTGGATCGAGAGGGCAATACGATCATCGGCAACCACGGGGCCGGCGTCGCCTTCACGTTGCTCGATCAGGGAACGGGTTCCGCTAACATCATCGGCAACACGATTCAGTCGACGCAGTCGGGCGGGGTCGTTCAGCCGTCGTTCCCGGGCCCGGCCTACACGGGATCGGGCATCGATCTTCGCGTGACGGGCTCGACGATTGCGTCGAATTCCACGGCCAGCTTCACCGGCGGCACGATCGACGCCAACACGATCGGCAGCCTGACCACGGCAGGCCTCGGCAATGCCGGGAACGGCATTTCGGTCTTGGCCGATCAACTCACTTCGCTGCAGAACCTGAATATCGGCACCTTAGGTCACGGGAACGTCATCGGCAACAACGGCGGCGACGGCATCAACATCACGCGCGGCGACGTCGCCCACATGGGCGATACGACTCCCGTCATGATTACAAACAACAACATCCAGTCGAATCTGGGTAACGGCATTTCGATTTCCGCTCTGGGCAGCTTCGACTCGATCGTCAACGAGTTCGTCATTCAGCAGAACAACATCCAGCACAACCAGCAGAACGGCATCCTGCTGCATGTCGAGGCCGACGCGCAGATCGGCGCCGATATTCTCAATAACGTGATCAGCAATAACCTGCTCGACGGGATCAGGACGACCGAATTGGCGGGTTCTCCGGGCGATTTGCGCGGCATCGGCGGCACCTGGTCCGGCAACACCATTACCTTCAACGGCTCCGGCGGCAATAATGCGGCCGGCACCAACAACGGCATCTGGCTCGATGCTGCCGTCGGCAACTCCCTCGAGAACCTGCTGATCGGGTCACTGGTGTCCGCCGCAGACGGCAACATCATCCAGAATAACAGCGGGCACGGGATCCTGATCAACGGCGCCGGCAACGTCGAAATCTCGTTCAACCTGATCGACTCGAACGCCACCGGCGGCATCTACATCAACGCTCTGCCCACCAATAATATCTCCATCGACAGCAACGTCATCACCAACAACGGAACATTGCAGACGCCCGGCAACGGGGTCGACGGGGGCGACGGCATTCAGATCGTCAATACGGGCGTCGGCAGTCACACCGAAGGCATTGTCGATTACAGCGTCACCATTACATCCAACACGATCCGTGGCAACGCGGGACGCGGCATCAACATCCTGAACCAGACCGTCGCACAAACTTCCGTCGACATCGAGAACAACCAGATCATCGGCAATAGGCTGGAAGGGATCTACGTCGTCAACACGGCCTCCGGAACGCAGACCGCCGATGTCACGGGTGAGGTGCTGCTGCACGCAGACGGTAGTGCCACGGTCTCCGCCGCACGACTCGATCTGATCGTGAACAACAACGATATCGAAGGGAATGGCATCGACAGCCTGCTCACCGCCACGGGCCTCGTCGTTCGCGTCGGGACGAGCGATGGGAACTTTGGCAGTCCGACCTTTTTCGACGGCGGATTCTACAACGACCCGATCTTTGGCCCTCTGGGGGGTGTCGGGGCGGTCGTGACGAACAATACGTTCCACGGAAACCTGGGCGACGACATTTCGTTCTCGGCGTTCAACTCCGTCAGTCAGGCCTCGATCATCGCCAGTGCCGGCACGCGGGACGCAACGCAATTGACCTTCACCGCGTATGGAACCGATCCCTTGGCCCGCCTGGACCTGACCTTCCACAACAATACGTTTGATTCGTCCCCCAACAACGGGGGCAACGTGGTCGACAGCACCGACGCCGGCAGTATTGTGACCACCAATTCGACGACCATCGCGGCCCAGTTCAACAACAGCGACACGTTCAAGTCTCCAGTCTTCAGTGCAACTTTGCCGGGCCCCTACCTGTCGAACACGCGGTTCCGCAATGGCGAACGTCTGGCCGGCCGGTTCCTCGGGTTCTTGCCGCCGGCTCCCGGCTCGCCCCCCCTCTACGACGAATACCTCTACCCGGGCGAGGGCCAGAGCACGTTCCGTCTGCTTGGTTCGACGACCGCTGCCGACGTCGCGCAAGCCGGGTTCTTTACCGACGTCGCGCCGTACACCTCGCCGAATGATGCGAACGGAGTCTTCCGCGCCGGGGCGACGCCAGATGAGTTGCCGTTCGGCTGGACGTTCCTGAACGGTGCGGCTGCCCCGGCACGACCGCAGTAATGTGCAATCTCGTTTATCTGTCTGGGATCGAACGCAGCCCGGCGGCTTGTGCGGCCGTCAAGGATAACCGATCGACATCTGGAACAGGGCATGCAGGGCGTTGTCGTCGAATCCAGTCCACACGTCGCCGTTCGACCACGAGATCGCGTTATCCTGCCGCGTCCCGGTCATTCCTACCATCGATCCGCCCAGTGCGATGAAGGTCGTTGGGCTCAGCATCTGCACCTTGAACGTGGCGCCTGTCGTATCGGTCAGGGCCACGCTGGGAAGCGGGCTATTGGTCTGGAACCAGAACGATCCGTTGCTGAAGGCGACCTCGCCGGGGCCGAACGTAGCTTGCAGGCCCCAGGCGGCGATGTTGTAGGTCGTTCCGCTGACCAGCGTGCCAAAGGCCCGACTGCCGTCGGACTTGACGAACAAGACCGATGTGCCGTTCGTGTACACTTCTCCCTGATTGGCGTTGGACGGACTGACGTAATAGTTGACGCTCACCGAATTCGCCACCGGCGACGTCTGGAACCAGGACGAGCCGTTCGTGAAACTGATCTGGCCGGCGCCGATCGTGCCCGAGAGGCCCACGCTCGGAACATTGAATTGCGTGGCGCTGGTGAACGTGCCCAGCACCATGTGCGCATTCAGGATGGCCAACTGGCTGGTGCCGTTCTGCACCAGGTAGCGCGCGCCGGAGTCGCTCTGATTGGCGAAACTCGTGATGGTGATCGGCGACGAGCCGAGAAACGACAGGGTCCAGGCCGTGCCGTTGGAGAAGCTGATCTGGCCGGACCCAATCGTGGCTGTGACGCCCCAGTCTGCGATCGTGGCCTGTGTGGGATTGATAAAGGTTCCCAGCGCCATCTGCCCCGCGTCATTAATAAACAGCGCGGTGCTCGTTCCGTTCTGGATGTAGAACTCTTTCTGGCTGCTGTCCGTGGAATTGACGTAACTGGCGACGGACACCGGCAAGGAATTGCCGAGATCCGTCTGCATCCAGGACGAGCCGTTGGTGAAATTGATCTGGCCCGAGCCGAAGGTGGCCGTGAGACCTACGGCCGGAACGGTAAATGTCGTGGCGCTGGTCAACGTCCCCAGATTCACGGTGGTATTGAGCAAAGCCACCTGGCTGGTGCCGTTCTGAACCAGGTAGCGCCGCCCCGCATCGCCTACGTTGACATAACTGGTGATGACGACCGGCGAGGTGGAGCCGAGAACCGTTTGGGTCCAGGACAAGCCGTTGGAAAACGTGATCTGGTTAGCGCCGATCGTGGCCGTCGTGCCCCAGGCGGCAATGTTGAGCTGCGTGGGATTGCTGGCGCTGAATGTTCCCGTCGCCATCTGGCCCGCATCGTTGATGAACAGAGCGGTGTTCGTGCCGTTTTGAATCAGGAACTGCTTCAAAATGCCGTTGGCCGAATTGACGTAGCTGGTGATCGAGTATTGATCGGGCAGGACGGCGACGGAAGGGGTCGCGGCAATGCCGATGGCGCCGGAAGCGCCGTTCTGGGTTCCTGTGAGCGCGACGTTTTCGGACCAGATCTCGCCCGTCGACCAGCTGATCTTGCCGCTGCCGACGATCCCCACTTCATTGCCGAAGGCCGTGGCCACGACCTGCGTGGGACTCAACCAGTATCCGGGAGAAGTTTGCCCCTGGCTATTGACGAATGTCAGGCTGGTCGTCCCGTTCTGGGTGACGCTGGAACTTCCGCCGAACGAGCTCGTGTAGGAGGCAGGTAGATCAAGCTTGGTCCACACCTGACCCTTCAGGGTAAACGAATCGTTGACCAAGGCGATCGTCGTGCTGTCGGGCAACTGCAACTGGATCTGGCCCAGAGTCGCGTCATATCCAATGGTCGTGACGGTCGTCGTTCCCCCGTCGATGAGAATTGCATAATCGGTGCTCTGCGTGACCGAAGCCAGGGTCGACGTGCCGCCGCTCGTGACGGCCCATTGGCCTCCCAATTCAGGCTGCACGGGGGGGGCGGTCAATGGCGCTGCGGCGGGCTGCGCGGCAGGCGCCGCAGCCGGCGGGCTGGCGGGCTGCACCACAGGCGCGGCAACGAACCCGCCGAAGGCCGTGCCGACCGGAAGCACGCTGGAATTGGCCGTCGTCGGGCCGTCAAACGCCTGCACCATGTACGATGTGGCGGCCCCCACCGTGAATGAGTCGACGGCCGAACCGACGGTACCCAGCAACGTCTGTGTCGTGCCGTCAAGCGAAAAGATTTTGTACCCTTGCGCCAGGGATGATCCGGTCCACGACAGAGTGGCGGTCGTGGGAGTCAGCGGCGTGAGGGCCAGATTCGTCGGTGCCCCCAGTGTGTGCGTCACCGCGTTGGGATTGATCAGCAGACCATTCGGGTCTTCCACGAGTTGCACGACAAAGTCCTGAGCAATCGTCTTAAAACCCTGCGACTCGTCGGCGATTTCCTCGCCTGTGCTGTCGTCGACCCAGCCCAGGAAGGTCTCGTCGAACGTTGCATTGGCGAACGTCACGTCCGGATCGGTGGCCGCCTCGGAAATCTCGTGCGAAGCGACAGTCGTCATTTGATTGAGAGCGTTTGCCATCGTGACAGTCGAGTTGGCGAAGAGCGCATTGGGAAAACCCGGAAACGGGATTACGGCGTATCGAATGTCCTCCGACACCCCGGTCGCTGTCGCGCCTGTGAACGCACCGTGATACCCGCCAAAATCGATGACGCTGTTGGAATTGGCCGAGCCCGAACTGGGGCTGAAGCCGTTCAACGACACGATCACGCCCGGTTCGACCCACACGATGTACAGCCCATTGGCATCCGGCTGCTGGACGGTTCCCGTATCGATCATGTTTTGCAACAGGCCCTGAATCGAGTTCGTAAAGCCCGGCATGTCTGCGCTGTCGGCAATTCCGCCCGTAAAGCCCGATGAATCGTTAAGAAAAAAGCCATTGATAAAACCGCTCGCCGGATACGATTTATCCAGCGTAAAGTTGCCCACGACGCCCGGAGTGGAGCTGCCGCGATACACGTTGTAGCCCGCCAGCGTCAGGCCATCGAGTTGCGATCCGCCGACCGCCGTCGCGGTATAGGCATTCAGCTGGGTTTCTAAGTTCTGAAGCGGAAGACTGGCGCCCCAATCGCTGCCGAGAAACACATTTTGCGCTTCAATATTGGCGATCACAGAGCCGCCATGGAACGTGAACGTCAGCAGGGTTCGCGCTTCGAGCCGCTCGACCTCAGCGGCAATCACGCCAAACAGGGTGGCAGGTCGCTGGCGGTTCCGCTGCCCCCTCGTTTTTCTCGTCAAGACGGCCGTCAACCCCAACCAACGCCAGAGACCTGCACGGGAATGTAACATTGACAACGCTCCGAGGAAGTTTGGAGGCTCTGCAAAATCTGGGAGGTCCAGAGGAATAAATTCCAATTCATTAGAGTATCCGCAATCAGGGCCTGTCAAATCAAAAACGCCGATTGTTCCGAATTTAACGAATCCGGGGTTGGTTTCAGTTAAGCCCATGCGCACTCCGATCAGAACTTTGCCGATAAAAAAGTCTGCAGAGTTTTTGCGGACTTAAAGGAGTGACGATGAGCCAATGCGCCACGTGCCACGCCGGATGCTGCCGGTCGTATGTCGTCCCTCTCACGGGGGCCGACGTCGTGCGGATCATGACGCAACAACAAGTCTCGTTCTGGGACTTCGTCTGCCGCTGGGCCGATCCCCAGGGCACGATCGCCCTCAAATACGCCCCGCATTTCTGCTTTCGCGACACTCCGGAAATCCCCTACGTCATCTCGCTGATCAAGGAACCGAGCAGTAATTTTCCGCAAACCACCCGCTGCAAATTCCTGACGGAAGGAGCCCCTACGGCCGAGCATCCGCTCGGGATTTCCCAGTGTGGAATCTACGGCTCTCGTCCGGGCGCGTGTCGCGTATTTCCCACCAAATTCGATCGTGCCGGTGAGCTCGCCGTGCTGTGCGACGTGCCGGCCCAGGGCCAGGCAGGCTCCGACCCGGTGTATCGTTTGTGTTCGCGACCGTGGGAGCCGCGTGACCTTGATCCGATTCAACAGGTGCAACACCTGGTCGTCGCAAAATACGAGATGGATTTCTTCTTCAAGCTGGCCCGCAGTTGGAACGCCAGGCCGGGTGACTGGCAATTGTTTCCCGAATTCCTGAAGCTCGTGTACGCCAACCGCGTGTTGCCTAAGGACCGCCCAGCAGAGGCCGCTCTCGAAGGCGAATCGCCGACGATCCTCCCTTTCCAGCGGCGCGCAGCATAGCAGCTCGCGGCGGCGCTAATTTCTGGCCGGATCGAAGCTCGCCAGCCGCTGGCGCGCGGCAATTTCACGGCGTGACGCGTGCGCCCGATCGACAAGTCCCGCGCATCCGTCTCGCTCGAAATGCACAAGCGATCGATTCACGAGACCGCGGGCCGCTGCCAGGTCGCCGTCAACTAAGGCCAACTCCGCCAGGTGAACCAGATCGCATCCCATTCCCCGATCGTCGCCGAGCTGCGCATGAATCTGGTGGGCTTGCTCGAACCGCGAGCGGGCTGCTGCCAGATTTCCGGTGAGAGAGGAGACGATTCCCAGGCTGCCCCAATCGGCGGCTTCGTCCGCGAGATTGCCCGCCAGTCGATCACACCTCAAGGCGGACCAGAGCAAGCGCTCGGCCAACCGGAAATCGCGGGCGAGAATCGCATCATTCGCCCGGTTGGTCAGTTGACATGCCAGCGAACCGGGTGACAATTCCGCGGCGTCAGCCAAGTCCAGCGCCGCCTTCCAGGCCTGCTGCTGGCAGATCGCGGCCTGAACGAAATCCCCCAGTTCCCGATGAACCACCGCCAGGTTATTCCAGGCTGTCTCGCACAGCTGAGCAGATTTTTCCGACTGCCCGATGGAGAGCAAGCGCTCGAACTGCTCTTGCGCTGCAGGCAAGTCTCCGCATTGCCAATGAAACTGCCCCAACTCATTGACGGCGACCGAATGATCCATTGTCGACCTCGCTCTCGCAGGATGTCGTAAGACATGAAAACGTGACAACCCGCTCTGCCTGCACGGCAGAAAATGGCCACGTCGACGAGAGAGAGGGTGCGTGAGACGCCGAGAGACAAAATCAACTCATTCGACCCATTGTACCCAATTTAACGGTTGTGTCAATCGTAGCGGACGACGATTATCGGTGAAAGAAAAGAAACGTCACCTCTTGATATTCCCCTGTTCATCCAGCAGCGTGCGCCCCAGCCGGCAGTACCGAAAGCCGGAGCCGAGCGGTTCATGGCGCTGGTGCCCTGTGACGGCACGCTCGAGTCGCCGGGCCGTTACCGATTGGCAGATCCCCGGATCCATTTCGATGAGGACGAACCGCCGCTGGCCCCCGTCCCTCCTGTTCATCGCCAGGACGGCATGGCCCGTCGTCCCACTTCCGGCAAACGAGTCGAGAACGATCGCATTCTTGTCATTTGCCAATTGCAGGATAATTTCAACGAGCGAGGTGGGCTTGGGAGTGTCGAACAACGCAGTGGTGCCCGACAGAAGCGACTTCACCTCGTCGCGGGCCATGTGGTTGTCACCGGCAACTTCGTGGAGCCACACAGTGACCGGGACCGTTCCCTCGGAAAGGGAGCCGAGAAATGTTTTGCGCTGCGGAACGGCCTCTTTCTTCTTCCCGAACCAGATTTCGTCGTTGGCATCCATCCGCGCCATCGACTCGTCGTTAAATCGGCGGAACGTGCCGTTGGGCGGGCTCCATGTCACCCCGTTCCTGAACGTGTACGGTGACGCATTCGTTCCGCTCTTCGCGTGAAGGGG
>DASYAR010000138.1:0-2610 GCA_036501235.1 Planctomycetaceae bacterium | reverse complement strand
ACAGCGGCGATCAGATTGAGTACGTCCTGGACGTTCCACCCGCTCGTGCGCTGCGAAGTTTGCATTGCCATCATATCCTCCTTTGATTGATGCGGCGTCGGATAGCGCCAGTGCGACGGTGAACGACGCCGGTTTGTCGTTCAGATAATCACGGATTTCGAGGTTTCAACGGCTTCGCCACACCGTCGCCCAACCGCCGCCGCTCTTCGATCCTAGGCTCTTCGATCATTGCTGCTCGCCCAATAGGCGCCGCAATTGTATGATTGCTGGCTCTCGGAAGTTTTCCGGAAAATCAGGGGGAGACCTTTCCTCGGCGTTCGCGAGGGCCAACGGTATGCGCATGTCACGAAACGTGGCGGTTTTCATTGCCATCGCAGCGGCGGTTTCCGCGGTGGCGATAGTCTTCGGCGCTGCGGCGATGGACGACATCGTTCAAAAGTCCGTAACCACGATCGGGTTGCCGATCGATTGGCAACTGAATTTTCATGTGCCGTCGACTCCGTTCCAGTACGCCGTCGATTGGTATCACAATCTGCTGCTAGGGATCGATCTGGCGATCTGTTCGCTCGTCGCCACGCTGCTGCTCTATTCAGTCTGGCGGTTTCGCCGCTCCCGCAATCCCGTCCCCTCGGCCAGGACCCACAATACGCCGCTCGAGATCGTCTGGACGGTCATTCCGACCCTCGTCATCGTCTTTCTCGCCTTCCCTTCGACCCGGCTCGTCTATGCATACAACGTGATGCCGAAGAGCCAGATGACGGTGAAGGTGATCGGGCACCAGTGGTATTGGGAATATCAATACCCCGACCAGGGCCACTTCGACATTACGAGCCTGATAGTCCCGAAGGCCAACTTGAAGCCGGGTCAACCGGAGCTGCTCACGGTCGACAACGAAGCGGTGCTGCCGATCGGAACCGTCATCCGGATGCAGGTCACGGGCGCCGACGTTATCCACTCCTTCATGGTTCCCTCGCTCGGCCTGCAGAAATATGCGGTCCCCGGGCGCCTGAACGAGATCTGGACCAAGATCGACAGGGCCGGCGTCTATTACGGCCAATGCTCGCAAATCTGCGGGGCCGATCACGCCTTCATGCCCATCGTCATTCGCGCCGTGCCGCCCGATCAATTCGAGGCTTGGGCGAAAGCGCAGCGCGCCAAGGCCGGCTCGTAGCGGCTCGCGGCGCCAGAACGGGAGACCTGCATGACGGACGTCCCATACGCCGTAGATCACGGCCATTCGCGCTCCTTCGTCCGGCGCTGGTTGTGCGCGACCAACCACAAAGACATCGGCACGCTCTATCTGTGCACCGCGACGCTCGCCGGAATCATCGCGGTAGGCTTTTCGATCGTCATGCGCCTGGAATTGCAATCGCCAGGCGTCCAGTACCTGCATGACGCCGCAGGCAGCCCCGACGGCCAGCTCTACAACGTGATCGTCACTGCGCACGGTCTCTTGATGATGTTCTTCGTCATCATTCCCGCGATGTTCGGAGGGTTCGGCAATTATTTCGTGCCGCTGATGATCGGCGCCCCCGACATGGCGTTTCCGCGCATGAACAATCTGAGCTTCTGGCTCTATGTCGCGGGCTTGACGATGCTGCTGTCGTCGCTGTTCGTCGGCGGCGGTCCGGGGGTCGGATGGACGCTCTATCCGCCGCTCTCGGAGATCGGACAGCCGAGTCCGGCCGTCGACATGACGATCCTTTCGATCCACTTCTCCGGGGCCTCCTCGATTCTGGCCTCGATAAATTTCATCACGACGATTCTCAACATGCGGGCGCCGGGGTTGAAGCTGTTCAAGATGCCGCTCTTTCCCTGGTCGATCATGTGCACGGCGTTTCTGATGGTGCTGTCGCTGCCGGTGCTGGCGGGCGCGATCACGATGCTGCTGGTCGATCGTAATTTTGGCACGACCTTCTTCGATCCGAACCACGGAGGCGATCCGCTGCTGTTCCAGAACCTGTTCTGGTTCTTCGGCCATCCCGAGGTCTACATGATGATCCTGCCCGCCTTCGGGGTCATCAGTCAGGTCGTCGCCACCTTCAGCAACAAGCCGATTTTCGGCTACCTCGGCATGGTCTACGCTTTGCTGGCGATCACGTTCATCAGCTTCATCGTCTGGGCCCATCATATGTTCGTAGCGGGCATCAGCGCGAACATGCAGGCATACTTTTCGATCGCGACGCTGATCATCGCGGTCCCTACCGGCGTCAAGGTGTTTTCCTGGCTCGCGACGATCTGGGGCGGCGCGGTCGAACTGACGACGCCGATGCTGTGGGCGCTCGGATTCGTCTTCGTCTTCACCGTCGGCGGGGTCACGGGAGTCAATCTGGCCAGCCCGGGTTTCGACGTCATCGCCCACAACACTTATTACGTCGTGGCGCATTTCCACTATGTCATGTCGCTCGGCGCCGCCTTCGGCCTGTTCGCCGGGCTGTACTATTGGATCGGCAAGATGAGCGGCCGCCAGTACCCGGAATGGGCGGGCAAGCTGCACTTCTGGGCGACCTTCGTCAGCGTCAACCTGACGTTTTTCCCCATGCACATGCTGGGCGCCGAGGGCATGCCGCGGCGAGTGATCGACTATCCCCCTGAGTTCGCCGGCTGGAA
>DASYAR010000137.1:0-6458 GCA_036501235.1 Planctomycetaceae bacterium | reverse complement strand
GGGGGGACACCTCGTCGGTGTGATCATCGTCGGTTGCGTCCCCGGAGCGATGGCATCGAACGTCCTGACGATGATCGCCGGCGGCAACGTCAGCTATTCGGTGAGCCTGACGACCGTGTCGACGATCGTTTCGCCGGTGGTCGTTCCGATCGCTATGTACGTCTGCCTGCACGATTCGTTGCCGGTTGATCTGAAGGATGTCGCCGTGCAGCTGTTTCTCGTTGTCGTGGGCCCTGTCGTTGCCGGGCGAATTCTCTGTTCGCTGGTGCCCCGCATCGAAAAATGGATGGAGATCGTGGCGCCGATTCTGGCCCCAATCACCATTTTGTGGATCATCGCCGGCGTCGTCGGGACGAATCGCGAGAACTTGAGCAAAGGGGTTGCGCCGGTCGTGGCGGCGTTGGCCGGAATCAATCTGGTCGGTTATCTCGTGGGTTATTGGGGCGGAGCCGCGCTGCGCTTTCCGGAAGGCGTACGGCGGGCCCTGACGATCGAGATCGGCATGCAGAATGCGGGCCTCGGAGTTGTCCTGGCGCAGAAATTGTTCGCCGATTTGCCCGACGCACAGGTCCCACCGGCCCTGTTCACGGTCGGCAGCATGTTGACCGCCACGCTGCTCGTCCAAGCCTGGGTCTGGCGCGACCGCCGCCGGCCGATTCTTGACAGTCAACCTTGTGTCCGCGAATCTTGAGCCATGTCCTACAAGAAAAAAAACCGCGAGAAGTATAAGATCAAGCCCAAACCCCCGGCCGCGATGATCGTCGACGAAGCTACGGGCGATGCGCTCTTCGAACAGCCGCTGGTCAGCGACGGATCGATTCCAGGCAACGTCGCCAATGATCAGCCCGGCGAGTCGAAAGGCGGGAAAGCCCGCGCCAGGAAAATCGGCAAAGCGAAGCTGACGGCAATCGCCGAGCGAGTCAAACGCTCGCGTCCGAAGCGGTAAACGCTGGTCATTCGGAAATCGTCGCGGGTTGCACTGCGTAAAAGCACTGCGAGGAACTTACTGGCGAGCGCCGCCAGGACGGCCGACGACAAGGTTCCGTTGTCGCTCGAGGTGTCGCCAGACCTCCGCGACGGTAGTCGCCTGCGGAGCGCAGAGCTGAAAACTCAGGCCGATCCCCACAAAGGCCAGCGCCAGGAGCAGCGATGGAATTGCAGTTTTTTCGATAGTCGCGGAAAGGCCGCTGGAATTATCCGTACGAAAGAGCGGCCGGTACAACCAAGCAACCAGAGATCCTTCAACAACGATATCTGCGAGCAGTACGGGCGCCATCCACACGAAGTACACGCACACGAGAACAACGGTAATCGACAGGATGCATATTAGGTAGGCCGGAAGTGCCCGAGGATCTACCTGCTGGCGCCCTGCTTGTCGAGACATTTCCGAGATGCCGTCCATGAACCCAGACGGATCGGGCAATTCCGCCTCGTTGCGATGAAACTGTAGGCGGAGCGCATGTTTGCGGATTTCGTCGCGTGCCGTGTCGACCAGGCGAGCAGTACGGCGGACGAATATTCCCAAGAAAAACGTGAACACGCTCCCCGAAATCACGACAGCCAGAGGGTATCGAAGCCACATCGCGGTCAACCCGCAATGGTGCATCACCGTCGAACAAGCCAGCCCGATGGCACCACAGGCAACGATGGCCATGAACATGGCGAGGCGGGGAAACCGGTAACGCAGCAGCCAGATCGCGACACTGTCCCGCACCGCAAAGCGCCGCGACGAACGCTGCAGGTGATCCGAGCTTTCGGCAATCACAATCAACCTCGTCCAGGCACGGAAGATGTTTCGTCAGTAGCCAGATTGCCAGCTACGATACTACTAACGAAATGCAGACCAGGTGGATCAAAATTGCCCGGGAGAATTTGTCCGTCAACGTGCAGTGTCGTGGCGCTAAAGCATTTGCGTTCATCGGCCTTCATTCGCGGCTCAAACGTCTGCCGGCCGCCTGAAGGCGGTACGACGAGCTTGGCGACGTTACGAGCTTAGCGGCGTGTGCCTTCGGGCAGGCCGAGAACGTAGGCTGACGCCAAGCCGTTGCCGAATGTCTTGAAGTCGAGAAACTTCCAGACCACCTGTTTGTCGCGGGTCACTTCGAAGAGCTGCGGGTTCTCCGGCCCGGCGTGGCAGTTGCCGACGATGATGTTACCGTTGGGGAGCACGTGCAGCGTTGTGACCCACGCCAGCGTGATACCGGGCAACTCCCGCTGGTCGAGAGACCAGACGATCTTTCCTTCCGGCGAAACTTCGAGCACGCGATTGTTGTTTCCCCCGGCGATCAGCGTATTGCCGTTTTTCAGGCGGACGGCCCCGTAGACTTCGGTGCCGTGCCCTTCCGGCCCATGGCCGTTCGACCGCGGCCGGCCCCCCAGGTCAAGCGCATAGGCCCAGACGACTTTTCCCTGGCCGTCGTATTCGCGGACTTTGCCGTCCCCTTCGTGGCACACGAGATAATTGCCGCTGTCGAGCTTGCGAGCCATGCGCGTATCGCGGTGGGGATCGGGATGTTCGAGCGTCAGGGGCACTTCGTGGACGATCTTGCCGGCGCGGTCGACTTCAACGATCCGTCCATTGCCGCTCTCGGCGATCATCGTCGCGCCGTCAGCCAGACGCTGGAAGGCGTGCACTTCCACCCGCGACACCTGGGCGTTCTTCGGCTTGGCTTCGTATTCCCAGACGACCTGTTTATCGCGGTTCATCTCGACGACCTTGGCCGGGCTATAGAGGAACAGAACATTGCCGTCGGGGAGCAGCCACAGATCATGAACGTCGGCTTTGGTCGGCGTTTCCCACTCGACGTCCCCTTTGGCCCCGACGAGGGCGACATGCCCCTTGTCCGCCGCCAGCACGCGATAACTGGGCGATTTCGCAGATTCCTCGGCGAGCGCGGTGCGGCCAACGACCGCGATGCAACAGGCGAGCAGAAGACGTGAGCGACGCGTGAGCTCCATGGTCCGTAAGTCCGATCGGGTTGATGAACTGGAAACGGAAGATAATGAACGAATGTAATATAGCCAAAGAGGCACACGGATGGACACGGACGGCGTCCGGCATCTTGAGATGACAAGATGCCGCTCATAAGTGCCCTTCCCAGCCTACATGTGCCCTACTCGTGCCCCTACTCGTGCCCTCGAAAAACCTCACTTTTCCCAAGAAATTTTTACTTGTGCCCTTTTTGCCCTCGTTCCCACGCTCTGCGTGGGAACGCACGTGGCGACGCTCTGCGTCCATTTTTTTAACGCGATTCCGCCAGCCTCGGGCCCCGCGCTCATAAGTGCCCTTTCCTTCTTGATTTGCCCTTTTTCTTAGATTTGCCCTGTTTCGAGCGTCGGCAGGGGCGCCTCTGCGGAAATCGGCCCGGACAGGTGACCGGCCGGCTCGGCAGATGTCGTGGCCAGAACGACCTGGTCACGGCAAACCGGGGGAGTGGTGCTGGGAAGGCACCAGGTTGAAGCGCTCTCTTCGCGACGACCTTCCCAGCGGATCTCGACCTTCAAGACGCGCCGCGCCCGACGCAGCATCTTGGCGCTGATGCCGTATTCTTTCGCCTGCCGCTGGATGCAAGAGGTGCGCCGCTCCCCTTCCTGCAGCACCGACCACAGCCAGGCAACGGGTTCGTCCTGCTCGGCCATCGAGAGCGCCGGAAACGGTTCCCAGGCGATTCGCCCCGCGACACCTGGACGACACGAACATCACGACGACCCAGAGATACATGCACCTGGACGAGTCGCGGTGATGTTTCTGGCCTTGGCTCGCCGTTTTTCGCGATGGCAATTGCCGCCCGTGCAATCGCGCGGGAAGGGCGAGTCGCATCGCGCGATTACGAGGCGAAGACGGCCACGTATTCACGATTCATTCGAAAAGCCGCGCACTGTAAACTGATGCGTGCAAGCCTCCCCCGTTCGGCCGCTCTATCGGAGACCTTTTCGTGCGATGGCAGCGACAACTTGCGATCGGCGTTGTGGCGGCATTGGCTGTTGCCGCGAGCACGCGAATTGCCGTCTTTCCCTCGGTGGGAATTCGAGCCGACTGCGATTGCCGCGCGTCCCGCCACGATTGGTGGTTTGAATCAACTCCTCGGGCGAAGCGCGGCGTGGTTGTTGATTGCGCAAACTCAACCATCACAGACGCTGATCCGGAAAGGGCCATCGATCGCTTACAGGATCTGTCCTCAGTCTTTCTTGATCTTCATCGTTCGGCCGTTTCCGATGCGGGAGCCGTGAAATTGGCTGAATTGCAGTCCCTCCTCAGACTGAACGTAGCTGGCACGCGGATTACTGGCGCGGGGCTGGCGCCCTTTGCCGGCCTTGGCGGTCTGATTGTACTGGAAGCTGATGCCGCGACGCTCACCGACGAAGGCTGCCGAAATATCGGCCGCATCGCCAGTCTGCGTCGTCTGTTCGTCACGGGCCACAAATCGATGAAGACGTGGTGGATCGGATTGCGAAACTTCTCTCGGAGAATCCGCGGCTCGACGCCGTTCTCTATGACTCAACTGTGACCAGGCGCATACGCGAACGGATTGAGCACTGCACCGTCTCTGGACGCCTCTCGACATCGTCCACGATCACGACGTCCGAGCCTTGAGCATCGACTGGGATTCACCGTTCCATTATGGCAAGATAGGCTTGCGGTGCTGCGATGCCACATGTGCATGCGCGACGAGATTGCAATGAAACGAGAATCCGCCAAAGAATCATATGCCGTCTGGATTCCGGAAGAGATTCTGGAGGCCGGCTATCCACCGGTCTACGAAGTGCCGTTTGCGGAATTGTCTGACGACGTCGCGGATGCGCTGGGCTACCCCGAATGGTGTCGGACAGTTCGTGCCGATCCGGAGGTCGGGTGGGCGCAGGGCATCACGATTGATCCGGAAGCAAGCAATGCGGAACGGAGTGTAGCCAGTGAGTTCCGCAAGTATATACCGGTTGCCCTCACAGTCTGCGACGGAACGGCATTATGGACCGTTGGGCATAAAGACGAGCCGCGGGGCCGGACCGCTTCTATCTGGGGGCCCGGGCGAACTTCACGAACGTCGAGCGCAAACTGTGCGCGGCTGGTTTTCGTCAAAGTCACGAACTCGTCCGTCTGTTCGAACTCCTGAGCGGTTTTCGCGAAGACTATCCGCCATCGGGCGGGTGTTTCAACGCGCCCGACGACGCATATTCCTGGCTCACAGAAGATTACATCGACGGGGATTTCGGCGACTTCTCGCTCGGCGAGGAGTGGAATCCGTGTGTGAAATTCTTCACGTCGCGTGGCGGTGACAGTCTACTGGTCAATCGGGCCAGTGGCTGCGGCTGGTGGCCGGCAGGTTCGGACACCCCCATTGAGACCTATGCCAACGATCTCGACACATGCCTTGAGAAATGGATCGCCTATCGTTGGAAAGCCCGGAACTGGCCGAAGAAACGTCCACGCGAAATGCTATGGCCCTTTGACCCCTACGGTCTGCCTCCCCAAGGGTAGATGACGGTTGCGTAACACACGGTCACGATTCCACCCTCTCCGGCCTGATTTTGCCTTTAACATCGCTGCTCGAATACGGACATCTGGCCATGAATCAGAATAGCGCCAGGCTGAACGTCTTCCGGGGCCTGATGATGGCAGTGATCTGCGCTCTCGCTGGCGTCACGGTATCGGTGGCAGTTTTGAGTGCGATTGCAGTTTGTCGGTGGTACGCCTGGGGAGCGAACGATGTTGACTGGCGTTACGAAATGAGCTTTGTAACAAATGCGATGCCCTCAATGATTTCCGGTTTTGCAGCGGTCTTTGGGGCTGCCGGGTGGGCGACGTATGCTCCGAGAGGTTCATTCCGGCTCGCGAAGACTCTCGCAATTATTCTTCTCGTCAGCCTGCCGCTTTGGTTTTTGGTCTGGTACGCCGCGGAATGGATCGGGCTGTCCCCGCGTCAATCAAAGGATGATTACGCCCACGCTGAATTCGCCGGGCTGCTCACAGTTCTAACAGTGTCAATTCTGACGTCTGCCGGTCTTACGGCCGTTCGAATTCGCGCTGCAAAGCAAAGCGTAGCAGGCGATCCGCCTCCACCGAGAACTCAGGTCGTGCCTATCATCGAACCCAACTCTTCCAAGCCGCGCCGATTCTTACCCCGGCTACCGATTCCGGTCTGGATCGGGTTTGCTACGGTTTTGGTTGGCGTGATGGCCGCGGGAGTCTGCGTCGGGATCGCGGCTCTTAATCGTCACGACATGGCGATATGGGAGAACTATCGCCTGGAGCATGAAGCGAGGTTCATCGGTGTCGCTGCGCACCCTCTCGACCAGCGCCGAGGCGAATTAGCGGCCGTATTAGCACTACAGCGCACTTTGCGCACAAGTCGTTTTGGGATATGACTCCGCCGTATTCGTCGTTGGACGACGTTTTCTCGGGGAGGGTCAAGGATGACAGAGCAGCAGATACTCGGTTTGGGCCGGGAATTGGCCACGTT
>DASYAR010000136.1:0-5355 GCA_036501235.1 Planctomycetaceae bacterium | reverse complement strand
CCTTCTTCGTGATGTACGGCGATTCTTATCTGCCTGAACATTTTTTGGCGATTCAGCAAAAGTTCATGCGTTCGCAACGGTTGGCCCTGATGACCGTGTATCGGAACGAGGGGCAGTTCGACGCCAGCAATGTGGAATACGTGGAGGGCGAAATTCGCACCTACGACAAGAAGCTCAAGTCTGTCGCGCTGCAGCACATCGACTACGGACTGGAAGTGTTTCAGGCCCACGCCTTTGATGTGGTATCAAGCGAGCAGCCGCAGGATCTCGCCTCGCTGATGCAGTCGCTCCTGGCGCAGGGGCAACTGGCAAGTTATGAAGTGCGCGAGCGTTTTTATGAAATCGGCTCGCTCCAGGGATGGCGCGAGACGGCTGCGTATCTACAGGCCCGCGTGGCCCAGGAAAGGAAGTCCGCATGAAGTCGTTTACCGATCAATTCCTTGATGAAGCTATGCAAGTCATTCAGAAGCTCGATCGGGCCGCCATCGAAGACATGGTCGCGCATCTGGCTCAGGCCCGCGCGCGCGGCGGCCGGCTGTTCATCCTGGGTGTCGGCGGCAGCGCCGCGAACGCTTCCCATGCCGTGAACGATTTTCGCAAGATCGTCGGCCTCGAAACCTACGCCCCGACCGACAATGTCTCGGAACTGACGGCCCGAACCAATGACGAAGGCTGGGAAACCGTGTTTGCCGCATGGCTGCAGGGCAGCCGGCTCAAGGCCGATGATTGCCTGCTGATCCTCTCAGTGGGGGGAGGCAACGCCGAGAAAAACGTCAGCGCCAATCTGGTCGCCGCGCTCCAGTATGCCAAAAAAATCGGTTCGACGATCCTGGGGATCGTCGGTCGTGACGGCGGGTACACCGCCCAAGTGGCCGATGTTTGCGTCATCGTCCCGACCGTCAATTCGCAGCATGTCACGCCGCATGCAGAGGCCTTCCAGGCCGTCGTCTGGCATTTGTGCGTGACCCACCCGGCGCTCAAGGCGGTGCAAACGAAATGGGAGGCCGCCGCCGCATGAAGAGCCCGCTCATTCCCTGCATTTTCCTCGATCGCGACGGTGTGCTCAATCGCGCCCTGGTCCGCGACGGCAAGCCGTATCCGCCCCAGACGATCGACGAAGTCGATATCATCCCCGGCGTCCCCGCGGCACTTGCTGCACTGCGGGCCTGCGGGTATCTGCTGATTGCCGTCACCAACCAACCCGACGTCGCCCGCGGCAAGCAACGCCGCGAAATCGTAGAAGCCATCAACGCCCGCTTGATGGCGGAATTACCGCTGGAACGCATTTATACCAGTTACGAAGACGGCGATTCACCGCGGCGCAAGCCCAACCCCGGTCTGTTGCTGGAAGCCGCCCAGGACTATCCGATCGATCTGCCGCAAAGCGTCATGGTTGGGGACCGCTGGAAAGACGTCGAAGCCGGCCGGCGTGCTGGATGCTGTACGGTATTCATCGATTATCGATATGACGAGCCGGCGCCCGAACCGGCCGCAGACTTTTCCACAAATTCGCTCATCGAAGCCGCCGGCTGGATTCTGCAAAGAACGCCAGTGGCTGCTTCGCGTTCTATTTCATGCACGCAGGATTGCTGCGCCGCGTGATCGCGACAGGTGGGCAATGCGGTTCTCGCAGTGCCCGGAAATTTCATTCATCGACTTGCCAGGAACCACACACATGCCTTCCCTAGCCGACCTTAAAGTCAAGATCTTCGCCGACGGCGCCGACAAGGCCGGAATGCTGGAGATGTACCGCAATCCGGCGATTCAAGGCTTCACCACGAATCCCACGCTGATGCGGAAGGCCGGGATCTCGGATTACGAGAGCTTCGCGCACGACATTCTTCAGGCCATTCCCGACCGGCCGATTTCGTTCGAAGTGTTCTCCGACGAGCTGGACGAAATGGAAGAACAGGCGAAGCTCATCGCCTCGTGGGGCGAGAACGTCTATGTCAAGATTCCCGTCACGAATACGCGAGGCGAATCGACGGCTTCGTTGCTGAAGATCCTGTCGTTCGCCGGGGTCAAGCTGAACGTCACCGCCATTTTCACGCTGCGGCAGGTGCGGGAAGTCTGCGATGCCCTGGCGGGCCGCGCGCCGGCCGTCGTCTCGATCTTCGCCGGGCGAGTGGCCGACACGGGCGTCGACCCGGTCCCCCTGATGCGCACCGCCCGATTTCTGGTCGACATGTGCCCGAACACCGAGCTCTTGTGGGCCAGCCCGCGCGAAGTCCTGAACATCTTCCAGGCCAGCGAAGTCGGCTGCGATATTATTACGGTCACCAACGACGTCCTGAAGAAACTCTCCGGCATCGGCAAGGACCTGGGCGAATTTTCTCTGGAAACGGTGCAGATGTTCCGCGACGACTCGGTGAAGGCCGGCTTTTCCCTGGACACGCGCCGCCAGACTCGCCGCGCGGCCTGAATTCGTCTCACCCGATCCCGCCGACTCAAATCCGATCGACATCTGAAAAACAAAATATGGAACCCGGACCGCGGTGTATCATAGAAAAAAAGTCGCCGGCGCCCTTGGTGGGGCGCCGGCGACTCGCGGCAACTTCGATTCACTTGATAATCGACCGACTCACAGCGTCGGCTTAACCCAGCGCCGTCAATGTCCAAGTCGTTCCATTCGACCAGTCGATTTCGGTATTGTTGTTCGCCAGAGTCCCGGTGAGGTCGCCCCATCCGGTGGCTTCGACTTCAGTGCTCGACACGAAGAACCCGGCTGACGTGCCGCCGACTTCGTTCGTGAAGGTCAAACTGGAACCCGACTGGGCGATCTGCGTGGGCTTATTCAGATAAGACCAAGTCCCGCCAATCGTGGGAACCGAGATCGTGCCCTTCGTCCAAACGGTGCCGTTCGACCACGTAATCGTTTGGTCATTGTTCGACAGCGTACCGGTCAGATTATTCCAAGTCGTGGCGGTAACCTCCGTCGAGCTGTCAAAGGTGCCCGCCGAAGTCCCGCCCACTTCATTCGTGAAGGTCAAGTTGTTACCCGACTGGGCAATTGAGGTCGCCTTCCCGTTATACATCCATGCTCCGGCAATATTGGGCGGCGTCACGACGACTCCGCTTAATGTCCAGGTCGTTCCGTTGCTCCAGTTGATCTGCGTATTGTTATTGACCAGAGTTCCCGTCAGGTCGCCCCAATCGGTCGCTTCGATTTCCTCGCTGCCAATGAACATTCCCTGAGAGGTCTGGCCGTTTTCATTGGTGAAGACGAGCGAAGTGCCCGTTTGCTGGATGGATGTCTGCTTGCCGTCGATCATCCAGGTCCCGGCGATATTGACCTGCGCGGCGCCCTTCGTCCAGACCGTCCCGTTCGACCAGGTCAGGGTGTTGCCGTCGCTGCTGAGTGTCGCGGTGAGATTACCCCATTGCGTCGCCTCAACTTCATTGGACGAGACGACCATGCCGGTCGAGGTAGAACCGTCCTCATTCGTGAAGGTCAAGCTGGAGCCCGTCTGGGCGATCGAGGTCGCTTTTCCGTTAATCATCCACGCCCCTGCAATGTTCGGGATGACGAGAGACGGCAGCGGCGCGCTCTGCACCGAGGTCACCCCGTTCAAAGTCGTGGCGACGAGAATGTCCGTCGCACCGGCTGGAATTCCTTTCAGATCGTCGGGGCTCACATTAAAGTTCAAACTGCCTGAATCGAAATAAACAGGGAGACTGGCCGAGTCGACGATCGAGACGTTGCCGATCTTATCTGCGAGCGTCGTGCCGGTGGCCCAATATACCGCAACCGTGGCCGCCGGCGTGCCCATGCTGGCCGCCGTCGGGAATTGTCCGGTCACATTGATCGTCGCGGTCAGGCCATTCGTGCTGTCGTACGCGACGACCGAGGGTGTAACGGTCGTCGTCGCCACGTTGGTGTCACTGACGGTGCCGATAAAGGTTCCGGTCACGCCAGTATTGGGATCATTAAACGTCAATGTCACTTCATAGGGATTGGTCGAGACATCAAACGTGCCGGTCCCGGCCGCCGCGAACGAACCTATGCCTGTAATGGTCCCATTGACAGTCGCCTGGATCTTGCCGTTATTGATCGTGACATTCGTCAGGCCGGTGAAGGTCACCACGCCATTGGTGCCCGTCCCCGTCAAACTGGCAGCGCTGCCTTGCGTTGCCGAGGTGAAATCGACCGTGCCCGCTCCACCGACGGTGCCGCTGAAAGAATTGCCGTCCGCTGACCCTGAAACTGTGCCTGTGTATGTGAGATTCAGCGAGCGGTACGTCGAGGTGGTGACGGCAGCCGAGCCGTTCAGTTGCAGCGCCGCAAAATTCATCGCCGACAGCGACGCACTGTCTTGCGTGCTGCTTCCGGCGACGATCAAGTTGCCGTTGGAATCAACCGCCACGCCGGCGACCGAATCGATTCCATTCGAGAATTGCTCTTTCACCTGGCCCCCAGTGCCGAATGTTGTATCGAGTGTGCCGTTCGCATTGAAGCGCGCCACCCCCACGTCGAGACCGTTCGTCGTCCCCGTATGCAGGGTGGCGGCAGCCACGAGCTTGCCGCTGGCATCGATCGTGAGCCCCTGCAATGTTTCGGACGCACCGGAATTGAACGACGCCGTCGTCGTACCATTGGCGCCAAAGGTCGCATCGAGCATCCCGTCGGTGTTCAATTGGGCGAGCGCGATGGAGCTCGTACCGCTGACCGTCGAGTTTCCGCCGACGTCGATCTTCCCATTGGAACCGATCGCTAACTGCGTTGCATCGGCCGTGTGTCCGAAATCGACCAGCGTCTCGCCACCGGTATTGGCGCCAAAGGTATTGTCGAGCGCCCCGTCGGCGTGCAGGCGGGCGACGGCAAATTGGTCGAAAGTTCCGTCCGGCCCGGCAACGGTCGCCGTTCCTGCCACGACGACCCTCCCCTGGGCGTCGATCGCCACGGCATTGGCGCTCTCGTTGGCCCCCGCGAAATCAATCGTCTCTTCGCCATTCGTTCCGAACGTGGAGTCAAATGATCCATCGGCATTCAATCGCGCCACCGCAAATTCGGTATGGGCCGCTGGGCCGCTGCCGATGAGGGCCGAACCGGCGACGACGATGTTTCCACTGCCGTCGACCGTGACTGCATTGGCAGCCGAGTCGTGCTGCGAATCACCCGTGAAATCAAACACGTCGATGCCGTTGGTCCCGAACGACGTGTCGAGGGTGCCGTTGGGATTGAATCGGGCCACGACGGCGTCGGTCACGCCGGCCGCATTACTGGTCGTACCGGCAACGACAATCTTGCCGCTGGCATCGACGGCCACCGAATTGATCTGATCGTTCTGAACGCCCGCGATATTCAGGATCGCGTGACCCGCCACGCCGAAGTTCGTGTTGACGCTGCCATCGGCG
>DASYAR010000135.1:0-5168 GCA_036501235.1 Planctomycetaceae bacterium | reverse complement strand
ACTGACGTACATGGTCGAAAACGAAGTCATGAAAATCACGACCTCGGCTTCAGCTGCCGACAAGCTCAGCACGCGCGTTTATCCCGTGGGCGACCTCGTCATTCCGATCATCACTCCGCGCGGAGGCATGGGAGGCATGGGGATGATGGGAGGCATGGGTGGCATGCGTGGAGGTATGGGTGGTGGAATGATGGGAGGCATGATGGGTGGCATGGGAGGCATGATGGGTGGCATGGGCATGATGAATGTCGAGGATCCCCAAGCTCGGTAGAATTCTGCCCTTACCGAGATTTGCAAAACGACCCTGCCGGTTGAGAGGTCGTCTCATTTTCCGGCCGCGTAGGCTGTGGTCCACGCGCGGCGACTCGCGTGGACTGAAGCGCACACGACGCGGGATCGTTCCCGTTTCTATTGCGCCATGTTGCGATCCAGACGCCGTTTTTCTGCGGTTTTTTCGGCGCGGGAACCTTCGCCGGATTCGAGCTTCGTCTTGTTCTGCGGTGCTAACGGACCGGACGGGTCGGACTCGTCCGTCGCGTGCGCAACTTCATCCCGGGGATCTGTCGCCGACGAGCCGGCTGCGCGGCGCACGAGCGCCACGCGGAAGCCCAGCAAGGTTCCCGGTTTCGAAACAGACTCTCGGTGGGCCGAACGGCATTCCTCCTCACGGTCGTCGCAGCTTCCGCCTCGCGCGACGGCTGATCCGCCCGCAAACGTGACGGATGGGTCCTGGCCTCCGGGAAGCAGGTCGACGAAGCTGTCGTAGCATAACTCGAGGACGTTACCGTGCAGATCATGGATTCCCCAGGCATTGGGGCGCTTCAATCCCGTTTCGTGCGCATACGGTTCGTTGATGTGCACGGTGTTGTCGGCGTACCAGCCGAAGTCTTCGAGCAGGGCCGCGTCGTTCCCAAAACCAAAATGCGTTTTCGATCCGGCCCGGCAGGCATATTCCCACTGGGCCTCGGTGGGCAGCGCATATTCGCATTGGGCAGGCAGGCGCCCGGCAGCTTGTTCGACAGCTGTCAGCTCCTGACAAAATTCTTCCGCCTGCGCCCGGCTGATGAGCACCGCGGGAAAGCCGTCCCCCTGCTTCACTTCCTCGGCCCCTTGCCAGGGTTGTGAATCCATGAGCCGCATCCATTGGAGTTGTGTCACTTCGAACTCCCCAAGCCAGAATCCCTGTGTCAGCGTCACAGGCACCGGCTGGGCGTGGTGCGGCCCGACAGATCCTTCCGCGGCCGAATCGCCCATCTGAAAATCGCCCGGTGGGCACCAGGCCAGCGGTAATTTCAATTCATTGTCGTGACGCAATTGTCCCGGCGCGCTTCCCACGAATGAATCTGTCGGTGTGACGAACGCCGGGGCTGAGGCGGCTTCGACCGGCACAGGTTTCTCCTGAGGCCGACTATTATCCTCGTCGCCGTCGATCCCGGCAGGACCGTCGCGGCCTGGCGCAGGCTTTGCGGCAGCCACCGGCGCTGCTGTCCTGCGGCCCTGATAATGCCGGCCGATGAGCGTGGTTGCTGTTACAAGCACGAGAACGAGCACGGTCCAGACTGCCCGCGTCCCTCCGGATTTGCGTCGATCGGACCTGCGCCGCGCGAAATCCTGGCTTCCAAACGCGACGTGGTCGTCAATCGACGACCAATCCTTCGCGTCGCTGTCGTCCTTCGCATCAACCTCGTCATCAATGGCGGCAAATTCCACGACTGGGGCCGCGACCGCAGGACCGGTCGCCTTCGTATTCTCAAACAGCCTGGCCACGGCGTCAAAGGCCTGCTGCGCCGGCTGGCGCAGACGTCCGTCGATGAGCAACTCGCGCAAAGCGGGGGTCTCGCAAAGCGGCGCCCACGCCGCCGACACGAGCCAGACGACCCAATTCCTCAGCTCGGAATTTCGCGTTGCCCACAATTCGCGCAGCAGCGGCGAATTCCCGGGTTCCTGAAAATCCGCTTTCGAAAACAGCAGATTGTCGCCGTTGTCGTAGCGTTGCCACAAGGCTTGAGCTTCCGGCCGGCTCAAGCAGCGCAGGGCGCAGGCGATGACGAGCAGAGGGAAACGGTCGATCTGCGGATTGTACGCTTGGTCCGGTTCGCGCCGCGGGTGCTGATACGCCGAGTGACCGCATTCATGCGAGGGATAACCGGCCAATCCGGGAATCCACAGTCCGTCGTAATCGACCAGTTTCAACTCGGCGAAGTTCTTCTGGGCCGCTGAAACCAGCAGCACGTTCCCGTGCTGCAAGTCTCCGTGCGCCAGCTCCGCCGATTCCAGCCACGTCTCGACCTTCAACCACAGGTCGAACAGGCGTCGCAGAATGTGCGGCTCTGCCAAATGATCGGTGACGAACTGTCGTAGCGTCCGTCCTTCGACCCAGTCCATTTTCACGATCGGGAACCACTCGCCGCGGACCTGAATCCCCTGCTCGAGATAATCGAACACGACCGTCAGGGGCATGTCGGCGCGGCGCAGGCAGCGGCTGATTTCCTGATACCGCACGTTCAGGTCGGGAACATGATGCTTGAAGCACTTGACGGCCCACGTTCGCTGGCCGTCGGCCGCCTGAAACTGGTACACGCTGGCAAAATTGCCGGACCACGGTCGCGGCATGCCCAGATCGTCCATGGTGACCCGCGCGCAGCGCAGGTCGGGGTCGGCAAAGCAGTGCTCGGGAGCCTGCACCGCTTCGAAATAATCGAGTTGATCGGGCCAAAACGTCGGCATCGAACCGTTCGCATCGTCAAGATCGAGAGCTCTGGCTGCCCATCAACTTACTGCGCCGCTTGACGACACGCCAGTCGACAGGTCCTCGCAAAGGGATTCGCTGATCTTCTGCACGCTAAACCCAGCGACCGCGCAGCGCGGGCGGGACTTCAATTCGGGATCTGTATCTCGCGATTAATCGGGGTGTCATCCCAGCCGCTTCCATTCAGCGGATACCAGTTGCCGCAATAATGCTCCTCCGTGCACAGCCCGATTCCCCCGCGTAGTCCGTAGACGATCCGAAAGATTCGCTCACCGTCGAACCGGCTCAGAGATTCGGCTTTGTGCTGTACGACCTCGGGATCGTCGTAGCCTCCATGCCATTTCTGCTCGCCGGTCTGGGATTCTTCGCGAATCCACCATTGTTCGACAGGTTGCGGATTACTTTCGCCAGCGATATCCGTCATAGAGAGAATCCTGGAGCGGCAGAAGAAGTGGCAGAGCAGCGGCCATGGCAGACATTGTAGCCGCGGTGCGACTGCCTCAGGAAGGGTCCGCGAGTACGGGTTCGAATACCGGGTGCACCCGTTAAAGAGATCGTCCGGCTTTCCGGAGTCGCTGTTCAAACCCCGGAGACCCCGTGAGGAGTCAAAGAAATTAGCCGGGGGTTGAGTCCGCCTCAAGCGGACGATACCCCCGGATTACATCGAGCAAAGGCCATCGACCCCGGAGAACATGGCGGTCACCGTCACCTCAAATGGCGGCGACATCAACGCGGCCGAGAGTCCGCCGCGTGGAAGGTCGTGAACGCCGGCGCCAACGCCCAAGCGGTGGGAACTGAGAAATTCGCGATTTTCTTGTCGCAATCTGGTTTGGGGCCGGCACTTGTTCTATAGGACAGGCTTCTTTTCGTCTGCGGGAGTGAGGAATGACGGAATCTGATGCCGAATTGGTACGGCGCAGCGTGGATGGCGACCTCGCGGCTTTTGAGACGCTGATCACTCGCTACGAGCGGTCGGTTCGTAGCGTGGCGCGCGCGTTTCTTGCAGATGCACACGCCTGCGAGGACGCCACACAGGAGATCTTTGTGGCAGCCTTTCGGGCGATCCAGACGCTGCGCGAACGCGATCGATTTGGCGCCTGGCTCATGCAGATCGCCCGGCGCGTTTCGGGAAAACTGCAAGGCCAGCACTCGCGAATACCAATTCCGGGCGACATCAGCGAACCGGCGGCGCGAAATCCGCAGGCCGCGAATGCTCAGGCCGAATTCCTGCTCTCGGCGATCGAGCGCCTCCCGGAACAGGAACGATTGGTGGTCACGATGCGCTATTTCGATGGTCACAGGACGCAAGAGATCGCGGACGCGACGGGCATCCCGTTGGGAACCGTGACCAAGCAACTCTCCCGTGCCTATCTGTATGACCTCAAGGCACAGCAGGACCTCCTGGCAACGCTGCGCTCGCTGCACAAATCGGTCGCGGCGGTGGCGATTCCAACGAAGGAGATTCGGGGAGTCGAGTGCCCGGGGTTCCGGATCGAGGAACGCCAATCGACCTTGTCGGTGTGGGTCGATCGCCAGTCCCGCCTGCCGGTGTACGCCGAGCGATCATTTTTCAAAGCACTCGGCGCAGACGACCCTGATGTGCTGCAATTCGACGAGATGTACGAGGACATGAAATTTGACGAGCCCATCGCGGACGAGATGTTCAGCGTGGTGCCGCCGGCGGGCTATGCCGTGACGACGATCGGCACGCCGCCGGCCGATCGGAAAGATCTGTTCGCCGAGCCGCTCATTGTGACGCCGAATATTGGCGTCGGTCCGCTGAAATTCGGCATGCCCAGAGCGGAGATCATCCGACTGCTGGGCCAGCCCGACGAAGAAACCTTTCACGTTCCGAACTTCACGGTCAGCGACGACACCGACCAGGTTGATGACAAGGTGCGACCGAAAGGTGCGGCACTCGTCGTCCTCACCGAATTTCACTTCCTGCACTACGACGGGCTGGGCTTCCGGCTGACGGTCGAGGCCAGGGACGGATTGACCGGGATCCAATGCTTCGGGCAAGACAGCCTCGGCCCCCAGGGCCGCACATTTCGCGGCGCGACGGCGGAGGGAATTCGTGTCGGCTCGTCGGTTCAGGATGTTCTGAAGGCTTACGGCAAGCCCGACGAACAATCGGACCACGAATTGAGTTACAACCCGCTGCACCTGAAGCTCGCGCTGACAGAACGGCAAACGGTTCGATCAATCAGCCTGAGTGACGCCGATTCCCATCCGCTGCATTTCGAGTGGCGGGTGCCGAACAACAAGTAGCGCCCGCCGGCGGGCCACGATCGGGGCACCCGAATTGGTGGCTCGATCCTGATTCCGCCGTGCGAGATGACTCCCGGAAAATCACCTGCGCGCCAGGGCGAATGCCGGAGCGGCCACTCACGGACCACCGGAATTCGGTACACCGCAA
>DASYAR010000134.1:0-13756 GCA_036501235.1 Planctomycetaceae bacterium | reverse complement strand
TATCTGCTGCAACCATTAAGTGACTTGGTCAACATCGCCATCTATCCCATCCATCACGACATCATTTGCCGGACAGGCGGTTTGTTTCTGCTCTGTGCGGCGCTCGTCCCCATTCTGCGATCGCTTCAAGAAACGGGAATCGAACCTGAAGATTGGCGACTGCGCTGGTTCCTGGGATTTGTAGGGTTGATTCTCCTGTGCTGCCTGGCGCTGATCGTCCGCGCTTCGCAAGCCAAGCCGCACCTGCCGGCCGGTTATGTGCGATTCGCGCTGGTGGCGACCAAGGTGCTGATTTTGGCAGGCTTGCCGGCGTGTTTTATCGCAGTCGGCCGGATGAAGCTGGATGCCGCCACAATGGCGCGCTTAACCCGTACCGCGGCTGTTCTGTTCGGACTGACTGCGCTCGTCGTGGCGGCGGTGGCTTTGCGCCGAGGCGACTTCTGGCATACCTGGATCACATTCCGCGGATTTGCCTACACTGTGGCCAGCGGTTTGTGGGCCATGTTTTCGATCTGGTACGTGCGGCGCGAGCTTCTCGAGCGGCCGCAGGTCCGATGGCGGCACTGGCTGTTTATCGGTTCCGGAACCGCCACGCTCCTGCTGTGCCTGGCCCCGATCAGCGAGTATTCAGGACCACGCGGAGCCGACGTACTGCTCATCTCCGGGGCCCTCAGCATGGCGAAATTCGTGCTGCTTGCGTGCGTGGCGCTGGAAATCGTCGTCCTCTGTGGAATCGCTCCCGGCGGACGGCGGCAATTGCTGCCGCTGTTGGGGCTACTCACCCTGGGCGATCTGATGGGACATACGAAATTATACGAGCACGTCGGCACCCATCCATTCATCGACGCCGCAGAGCTCTATCCTCGTCGGCACGACTGGGGCCAGCGCCGTGCCGAAGAGGGTGATCCTGAAATAGACGTCCAGCACTACCGCGTCAACAAACCCACGCAAGTGTTGCGCTGGAAGGATTCTGAATTGCTCAGCAACATCAACATGGTGTACGAAGCACCCACTTATGCCGGTGTCGATTCGGACGTGAAGAAAAATCTCCTGTCGCTGATCAAAGCCTTCGACGGGCATTCACCCGACTGGAATCTCAGGATGGGCATTTATGGAACGCTGACCAATCCACGGCTGCTCGACATCCTGGGGGTCAAATACGACTGGGACGGTCGCGATTTGGTAATCCGGCCCAATGCCCTGGCCAGAATGTCGCTGTTCGAGAATTTCGAAGTTCTTCCTGACGAAAAAGACATGCTGGCCCGTTTGAATCAACCCGATTTCGATCCTGCGCAAACGATCGTGCTGAGCGCGCCGCCGGGCCGGAATCCTGGGGACGTGACCAGGTTCAAGGTTGTCGACTTCGAATCGCAGGGGACCAGTCGCATCACGGCGCAACTGAACCTGAAGAATTCCGGAGTCCTGTTGTTCAACGACAGCTATTCGAAATACTGGGAGTGCACCTGCAACGGTCGACCAATGCCCGTGCTCCATGCCAATGGCAATTTTATGGCAGTGGCGCTCCCCCCGGGACCGTGCCAGTTGGCCTGGGAATTTCGTCCCGTTCCCGTGTTGCGGCTGTTCTGGCTGAGTGCCGGGACGAGTCTCTTTCTGGCAGGAGTTGCGGTTTGGGCGATGTTCTCCCGAAAGCCAGTGGCTGTCTCGGTAACAGCGATTCCGGCCTTGAGCATGGCAGCGTGATCAGGGGCGGAAGCATCCGGCGCAGGGGCGGAAAACGCCCGAACTGCGCGGCACGCCCCAGCTTCTCACATTGACAGAGTTTTAGTTAACTAATACAAGGCCGGCTCGCAGGGAGGGGTGGCGAGCCGGCGTTTGGTCCTCGCCTGTGTACCAGAGGGTCAAGGCAACGCGAGGGGGATGGGAATGGACCTGGCCACGCGGATTCGTCACGGGGTGCGCGCACCCTACGCCTGGACCTTCTTTTTTTTCTCGGCATTCATTGTCTTCTCCAGTTTCTTTCTGGAGGGGAAAATCATGCTGTCCTCGACCGACCATACGTTCAATCATTATCCGAATCTGCTGTTCGGACATCGGATGCTGCGGCAGGGGGACTTCGGACTGTGGAACCCGCTGATTTTTGCGGGGGTCGATTTTTCCAGCAGTTTCCACCACCACATGCTGCATCCGCTGAACTGGCCGTTGCTGCTGTTGCCGGAACGATTTGTGCTGCATGGAGTCACCGTGCAGTGTTACCTGGAGATCTCGCTCCTGGGTCTGTTGGCCTTTCGCATCATCCGCCGGGTCCAGGATGACGACTTGGTGGCGCTGTTCATCGCCATCGTCGCCCAGTTGGGTGGGTTCACCTGGTTTACGACCACGACGCTGATCGGCACGCATCTCTTGTTTGCGGCCGCGGCGTCGATTTACGTGATCGTGTCTCATGCCGATCGCCGCCCAGTCCTCAACTATTTGTATTTGGCGCTGTGCTTTTTCGACATTCTGATGATGGGGCACGTGGCCTACATCAGCGCCTTCGGCCTGCCGGTCGTGGCCGTCTTTTTCTGGTGGACCTGGCCCCAGAGCGTGCTCCGTCCCTGGCAGGGATTGATGCCTGCCGCGGCCCTCGCATTCGTGACCGCGTTCTGCATGTCGGCCGTCCGCCTCTGGCCCGTCATGCAGGGATTGATGTACGAACAGTCGGCACTCGGCGAGTTGGTGGTGAATACCGGCCACAAGGATGTCGGCTATCTGGCCTTGACGGGGTTCATTCCGGAGTTGTTCGGACTGAATTTAGGTGATGCCGGCATTTACACTTCCGCTCTCACGATCACCGACCGGCATACGCAGTTCCATAATTTTTTATATTATGGAATCGTGCCGATCCTGCTGATCTGGTTTGCCGTGCTGCGCGGCCTGGGGCCGCGGTCGTTCGGCCTGGCTGCCATGTTTCTGGTCGTCGCGCTGACGCCGATGAACGTGTTGCAGCCCCTCACCGACATCGTGAATATCGTTTTGTTCCCGATGCATCATCCCATTATTGGCCGAACGGGAGGCATGTTCCTGCTGTGCGCGGCGCTCGTCCCCATTCTGCGATCGCTCCAAGAGACGGGGATCGAACCTGAAGATTGGCGCCTGCGCTGGTTTCTGGCCCTCGTCGGAATCGTCCTGGTGACCTGCCTCGCGATGATCGTGCGAGTGGCGGAAGGCAAGCCGGAGGTGGTCGCCGGGGCTGTGCGATTGACACTCGTCGCGGCCAAGGTGTTGATTCTGGCGGGCCTGCCGGCTTGTTTCATCGCAGTCGGTCGGTTGAAGCTGACGGCCACGACGACAGCGCGGTTGACCCATGTCGCGGCCGTTCTGTTCGGGCTGACTGTGCTCGTCGTGGCGGCGGTGGCTTTGCGCCGGGGCTATTTCTGGCATACCTGGATCACATTCCGCGGATTTGCCTACACCGTGGCCTGCGGTTTGTGGGCCGTGTTCTCGATCTGGTCGGTGCGGCGCGAGCTTCTCGAATGGCCACTGGTCCGATGGCGGCACTGGCTGTTCATCGGTTCCGGGATCGCCGCGCTCCTGCTGTGCCTGGTCCCGATCCACGAGTACTTTGGACCACGCGAAGCCGAGGTGCTGCTCATCTCCGGGGCCCTCAGCATTGCGAAATTCGTGCTGCTCGCGTGTGTGGCGCTGGAGATCGTCGTTCTCTGCGGAATCATGCCGGGCGGACGACGGCAATTGCTGCCGCTGTTGGGACTACTCACATTCGGGGAGTTGCTGGGGCAAACGAAACTGTACGAGCACGTCGGCACCCATCCATTCGTCGACGTCGCAGATCTCTATCCACGCAGGCACCATTGGGACGAGGCTCAACCCGATTGGTTGGCGTCCGCGAATTGTCCCGACCTGTTGACGAATTCCCCGTTGCGATTCGCGGGAGCGGCAGTTCCCGGTTGGACGGCCGGAGGCAGTCAGGTCATGATGCACGCGACGTCTTCCGGGGCCCGGATTGCCGCCGGCGAACAGGACGGCGGCACATTATTTCAGGATGTGACGTTACCCTGTTCTGAAGAGGCACTGACGATGGGCGCCTGGGTCCGTTCGAGCTCCGCAGGGCCGCTCAAACTGATGTTGAATACCTGTGATCAGCGGCGCCGCCGTCATTGGGGCGCCGAGTCCCGGCCTTACTCCGGACAAGGCGCCTGGCAGTGGCTGACGGCGACCGTGGCACATGGACAAATCCATCACGCACGCCCCCATGTCGCAATTTCGGGGCGCGGCGAGTTCGAGGTCTGTGGACTGTCGCTCGTGAAGGGTGTCGCGTCCCGCGCCGCCCCCAGGCCTGTCGGCGATGTGCACGTTACCGAGCAACTGGTCCGTGCCGAAGAAGGTCATCCGGCCTTCGACGTCAAAAGCTACCGGGCCAACAAGCCGACACAAGTCTTGCGCTGGCAGGATTCGGAGCTGATGAGCAACATCAATATGCCATACGACGTTGCCTCTTACACCGGGGTCGACTCGGATGTCAAGAAAGGCATTGTCGAACTGATCAAGGCCTTCGACGGCCATCCACCGGGCTGGTTGCATCGGGGCGGGATTCTGGGAAAGCTGACCAATCCGCGGCTGCTCGACATCCTGGGCGCCAAGTACGACTGGGACGGATACGATCTCGTGGTGCGGCCGAACGCCCTCGCGCGATTATCTTTGTTCCAGCACTTCGAAGTGCAGACGGACCACAAAGCCATGCTGGCTCGTCTGACTCAACCCGATTTCGACCCTTCGCAATCGGTCGTGCTGAACGCCGAGCCGGGTCAGGCCCCGGGGAATGCCAGGAGGTTTCAGGCCGTCGGTTTCGAATCGCCAGACACCAGTCGCGTTACGGCGCAACTGAATCTGAACCATCCCGGAGTGCTGCTCTTCAACGACAGCTATTCGAAATACTGGGAATGCACTTGTAATGGACAACCGGTCCCCGTGATGACCGCCAATGGCAATTTTATGGCTGCGGCGCTGCCGGCGGGGCTCTGCCACGTCGTTTGGGAATTTCGACCGGTCCCTGTCTTAAGATTGTTCTGGTTGAGCGTCGGGACGAGCACCGTTCTGGCGGGAGTTGCAATCGGAGCGCTGTTTTCGAGAACAAAAAGAATCGCCGCAGGGGTTTCACTTCCGTCCCTGCGACAGGCAGCTTGACGACGAAAGACTCGCGTGTCGACTGAACGCTGCATTGATGGAGGAGACTGAGAACCATGATCAAGAATCTCATTCATTCGATGCTGGATCACCCGCTCGTTTTCGAATTCCAGCAACGGGTTTGCAATAACTACAGCGGAGTCCGTGCGCACTTTCTGGAATACTTGAGCCCTCCCGGCAAAGACATTCTGGATATCGGCTGTTCGACGGGCACCTGCGCTGCTGCATGCATCCCGATGAAGGAGCACCGCTATCGGGGTATCGACATCGAGTCTCGCTATATCGAACGGGCGCGCAGCCGGTTGCCGGATGGAGATTTTCAGGTCATGGACGCGAGGCAACTCGCATTTCCGGATCAGACTTTTGACGTCGTGCTGTTCGTGGGGGCCCTGCACCACATGCCTGACGTCGTCGTGGGCGACTGCTTCCACGAGATCCATCGCGTGCTGCGTCCCGACGGAGTCGTGCTCTGCGCCGAGCCGATGTTTTCCAAGTCCTGGCTCAGTAGCGTATTGCTTCGCAATGATCGCGGCGAACATATCCGCACACCGCAGGGATATCAGGAATTGTTTACCGATTTTCGAATTGCCCGGGAGAGCTCCTTTCGGTTCTCGGTGCATCAATTCTGCTCATTTGTCCTGCGCGCCGCCTGAAACGCAGATTTTGGCAATAAATGATTCAGAGACTTTGACTCGGATCGGCAGGCTCCGTGAGGCGTCGACGTCAATTCGCCAGCATAAGGATGTGGATATTATGGACCTCCGCCAGCGCCGGCTTACTGCGGCTCAACTTCAGGATGTCGAGATGTTCATCCGGCAGCGAAAGCTCGCGTATCAGCCGTTCGAATTCTCCGACGCTCTCCAAGTTGGCGAAGGACAACGATTCCGGGACGGCGAATTTGCCGATCGCTGCGGGACGGTGCTTTGGGAAGGTCACCCCGCCGAAGTCGCCGACCTCGTCACCAAAGACCCCGCCGCGTTCCGCGAGGCGAATCGCGAATTGCGTCGCATCTACGACGGCATCGTCGACTTCATCGTCGCGAACGCGGACGACGACGTGAAGCACCTGAGTTTCGCGGAATTCGGCTGCAATTCCGGATACTTCCTGCACAGCCTGGCCGCTCGGGGGGCCGGAAAAACGACCGGTTATGACTTTACCGAAAACAGCGCCCTGTTTCGCTGGTTCAACGAAGTACTGGGGATTCCCGAAGGCCGAAACGAATTTCGATTTGCCGAGTGGGACTCATTGCAACACCGGGTGCGACATGCGACGTTCGACGAAGCCGACGTCTGTCTGAGCATCGCCGTCACCTGTCATCTGGCCGACCCGCTGCATCATCTGGCGTTTATGTGCTCCCAGGCGCGCCGGGCCGTCTTCTTCTGGTGCCCGGTGAATTACAACGACAGCGACGGCCTGTCGATCAGCTTCGGAGCGCCGGGCAAATATCCGAATTCCTTGTCCTTTCCCGTTGACCTCGACAACGACATTCGGCTTTCGCCGGCGTTGATCCGTCTCACGTTGGAGCGGTGCGGATTCGGCAAACTGATCGAAATCGAGCCTCCCGCCGTCAGCTCCGAATTCCATAACTGGTTCAAGTCGCAATTGGGGTTTGTCGCGCTGCGGACCTCGTCCCCCGCGACGGTGTACACGAATGGACGCACACGTCGCAAGGTCCCTGCCGACGCGCTGGTTTCCGCAGAGACGCCGACGGCCACCCCCTGGGACTTGGAATCGGCCGAAGAAACGTCGGAACAATTGCCCGTCCTGGTGGAGCATAATTACCGCGGCTTCAATATCGTGCGTTTTCAGAAACGAGTCTTTGCATTGGACCAGATGCTGGGCTCGATCGACGTCGCCCGGGTTGACGCGGCGTGGCTGGCGCAAAACACGGCAGCGAGGAAGGCCTGTGTCGGAAAATCGGTGGAGGACGTCCAACGGCAGGTCGACCACTGGACGATCGACAAGCTCCAGCACTCGGTTCAGGAGCTTCAAGGAAAAATCGGCGCATTGAGGCGAATCAAACGGCTGTTTCGACCGCCAGTTCCGGCACAGAGCAAATAAGGTCCGACTGCGGGCCGTTCTCTGCCTGGCCGCGGGAGCAGGCCCTGGAGACATATTGACCAATTTCGGAGAGACATTTATAAGGCAGTCCCATCTAGGCCCCGATTCGAGGATCCCGACGATTGAAATGTCTCCGTTGCCCGATCTGTCTCTGATTCTTCCGGCCTACAACGAGCAAGCTCGAATTGCGGCCACAGTCCGGGAAGCGTATGGCTATTTCCAGTCGCGGCGCCTGACAGTGGAGATCATCGTGGCCGCCGATGGAACGGACGGAACGCGTGAAGTTGCGGCCGGGCTCTGCCGGGAGGTTCCTCTGCTGAAAGTCCTGGGAAGCTCCGAGCGGCGTGGAAAGGGCTACGGGATCCGTCAAGCGGTGCGACAGGCGACGGGGCGGGTGATTGGATTCGCCGACGCCGACAATAAGACGCCGATTACGGAATTCGATAAGTTCTGGCCGCTGCTCGAGGACGGTTGCGACGCGGTCATCGGATCGCGTGGACTTGCGGAATCCCGCATCGAACGCCCGCAAAAATGGTATCGTCGCTGGGGCTCGCGAGGATTTCGCGTGCTGCTGAGCGCACTCATCGGATTGCGACATGTTCGCGACACGCAATGCGGCTTCAAGTTCTTCCAGGCGAATATCGCACGCGACCTGTTTGCCCGGCAACGAATCGACGGCTACATGTTCGACGTCGAGATTCTGATGCTCGCCTCGCGCGCCGGATACACGATCAAAACAATTCCCGTCCGCTGGCGGGATGACGCAGACAGTCGCTTGGAATTATTTCGCGGCAACATTCGCAACTTGTTCGACGTGATCAGAATCCGGTTCGGATCGTATCCACAGGCGTCGCAGCCTCAGGGCATGGAAGCCGACGTTGTCCCGATCCGGCCTGTCGGCGATTTCGTTCAACGTGAGGCAGCCTAGTTTGGTCGGAAGGGGACGGGGGCATGGCGAGGATGGCATTCGTCACCGGTGCAGCGGGCTTCATCGGCAGCAATCTGGTCGATAGGTTATTGGCCGCGGGTATCCCCGTCGTCGGTTGGGACAACTTTTCGACGGGGCAGCGCCGGTTCCTCAGCCAGGCGCTGCGGCATCCGAATTTCCGGCTCGTCGAAGGCGACACTCTCGATTTGCCGGCCCTGAGCCAGGCGATGGCCCGTTGCGACTTCGTCTTTCATCTGGCCGCCAATGCCGATGTTCGTTTCGGGACCAACCATCCCCGGCGCGACCTGGAACAGAACACGATCGCCACGGCGAATGTTCTGGAAGCGATGCGTGCGAATTCCATTCGGCGGATCGCCTTCGCCTCGACGGGGTCGATTTACGGCGAGCCGCAAGTGTTCCCCACTCCCGAGATCGCCCCATTTCCCATTCAGACCTCTCTGTATGGCGCGTCGAAGCTGGCGGCCGAGGGGATGATCGCCGCTTACAGCGAAGGATTCGGATACCAAAGCTTCATTTTCCGTTTCGTGTCGATCCTGGGAGACCGTTACACGCACGGCCACGTCTTCGATTTCTTCCAGCAATTGCAGCAGCATCCGGACCATCTCAAAGTTCTGGGTGACGGCCTGCAGCGCAAGTCGTATCTCTATGTCCAGGATTGCATCGACGCGATCTTGACGGCCGTCGACAAAGCGACGGAAAAGGTCAACATTTTCAACCTCGGAACAAACGAGTACTGCGAGGTCCGCGACTCGATTGGCTGGATCTGCGAGACGCTCGGCCTTGCGCCGCGCTTGGATTTTGCGGGAGGCCGGCGCGGGTGGATCGGCGACAGCCCATTCATCTTCCTCGATACGCAAAAGATCCGGTCGCTGGGGTGGGAGCCTCGGTTGTCGATTCGCGAAGGGGTCATCTCCACAGTCAAGTATCTGAAAGCCAATGCGTGGGTGCTCGAGGCCCGCGCCGCATAGCATGACCCCGTTCCGGGGATCTGAGTCGGACGACGTCGTCCCCACACATCGACGAGTGAACAATGAACGTCTCGGTAGTCGGATTATGGCATCTGGGAACGGTGACGGCTGCCTGCGTGGCCTCGGCCGGGCACCATGTCGTCGGTTTTGATCCCGACGCGGCGCTCACAGAACAACTCTCGGCCGGCGGATTGCCTGTGGCCGAACCGGATCTGGCTGAACTGACCTCCGCCGGCCTGGCTTCGGGACATCTGACATTCACGGCGGACCCCGCCGGCATCCGCAGCTCCGACATCGTCTGGATCACATTCGACACGCCGGTCGACGACGAGGACCACGCGGACGTCGAATTCGTCATCCACCAGGTGAGCGATTTGTTTGTCCACCTGGCCCCCGGCAGCATCGTTCTGGTTTCGTCACAATTGCCGGTGGGATCTGTCGCGCGGCTCGAGCGCCTGTATCGTGCCGCCTGTCCGCGAGGAACGGCGACGTTTGCCTCCAGCCCCGAAAACCTGCGCCTCGGCAAAGCCATCGACGTGTTTCTCCATGCCGATCGATTCGTGGTAGGAACGCGGGCTCCCGCTGATCAGGACCGGCTCGGCGAGCTGCTGCACACGTTTACATCGCGTATCGAATGGATGTCGGTCGAATCGGCGGAGATGACCAAGCATGCCATCAACGCCTTTCTCGCGGTCTCGGTGACGTTCACGAACGAACTGGCGGCGCTCTGCGAACAGGTTGGCGCGTCGGCCGGCGAGGTCGAAGTGGGGCTCAAAACTGACCAGCGAATCGGTCCGAAGGCTTACGTCAAGCCGGGCGCTGCGTTTGCCGGCGGCACCCTCGCGCGCGACATCGCATACCTTCTCGCACAGTGCCGCGTTGCGGGACTCAACGCACCGCTCTTGTCCGCAGTCGCTCCCAGCAACCAACAGCACAAGGGTTGGGCGCGACGTCGCTTGCAGGCGCTGCTGGGCGAGCTGCGCGGGAAAACGGTCGCCGTGCTGGGGCTGACTTACAAACCGGGCACGAATACTTTGCGCAGGTCCTCTGCCGTCGAGCTCTGCGAGTGGCTTTCGGCGCAGGGAGCACAGGTTCGCGCGTTCGACCCGGCGATCAAGACGCTACCGTCTGAATTGGCCCAGAAGATCACGCTCACTCGTTCGTGGCGCGAGGCCGTCCACAGGGCGGAAGCCGTGGTCGTGGCCACCGAATGGCCCGAATTTCGCGACGTGACTTCCACCGACCTGGTTCGCGAGGCCGGCCGAATTCCGCTCGTGCTCGATGCATCGGGCTTTCTCGACAAAACGCTCGGTTGTGACGGACCCGTGCGGTATCTCTGCGTCGGGAGGGCCGCATGAGTCTGACAGGCCAAAGGTGCCTGATTACCGGCGCCAACCAGGGCTTCGGACTGGCGGTCGCCAAGGCGTATGCCGCAGTAGGAGCCGACGTCTGCTTGTGCGCACGCGACGCTGGAAAGCTCGACACGGCCAGTGCGGCGGTACGGTCCGTCGCTCGCGGACGTGTCCTGGCACAGACCGCCGACATTGCCGACGCAGCGCAGCTCGACAAAATCGTTCGCCGGATGGCTGACGAATGGGGTGGCGTCGACGTCGCCGTCTGCAATGCGGGCATCTACGGCCCCAAGGGGCGAATCGAAGAGGTTGACTGGGAACAATGGGCCGAAGCGATCACGATCAACCTGCTGGGGACCGTGCTCACGTGTCGCGCCGTCATTCCGGGAATGAAAGCACGCGGAGCGGGCAAGATCATCGTGATTTCCGGTGGCGGCGCCACCAAACCGATGCCCCATTTGAGTGCGTATGCCGCTAGCAAAGCCGGGGTGGTGAGGTTTGCCGAGACTCTCGCGGAAGAACTGGCCGAGTTTGGAATCGACGTCAACTCCGTCGCGCCGGGCGCGTTGAACACGCGACTCCTCGACGAGGTCCTGGCCGCGGGGCCTGAAAAAGTCGGGGCGGCGTTCTACCAGGCCTCGGTGAGACAACAAGAAACCGGCGGAGATTCGCTCGATCGGGGCGCGGATTTGTGCGTCTGGCTGGCGTCGCCCGCCAGCCGGGGGCTCACAGGGAAGCTGCTCAGTGCCAAGTGGGACCCGTGGCGAGAATTGGGGGCCCGTGCCGCCGATTTACGAAGCTCTGACATGTACACGTTGCGACGAATCGTGCCGGCCGACCGCGGCTTGGCGTGGGGTGATCCTCCCCGCGGAGGGACACGATGAACGTCGCCGTCATTGGGTGCGGGCTGATCGGGCGGAAGCGGGCCAAGTCTCTGGCTCCCGGCCAGGTCGTGTTGTGCGTCGACGTCGTGGCCGAACGAGCCGCCGGGCTGGCGGTCGAATCCGGCGCCGCGCACAGCAGCAACTGGCGGGATGCAATCGGGCGAAAAGACATCGAGACGCTGCTGGTTTCCGCGACGCACAACGCGCTGGCGGAGATCACCCTGGCGGCAGCCCGAGCCGGCCAGCATGTGCTCGTCGAAAAGCCGGGCGCGTGCCGCGCCCATGAAATCACTCCCATTCTCGCAGCGTGCGAATCGACCGGCGCGCTCGTCCGCGTGGGATTTAATCACCGCTACCATCCCGCACTTGTGAAGGCTCGTGAAATTGTCGAGAGCGGCGCGCTCGGCCCGCTGATGTTCGTCCGCGGCCGGTATGGTCACGGCGGACGCCTGGGTTACGAAAAAGAATGGCGCGCCCGGCCGGAACTGTCCGGCGGCGGCGAGCTGATCGACCAGGGCGTGCATCTGATCGACCTGGCGCGCACGTTTCTGGGGGAGTTCGTCTCAATCCAGGGATTTGCGCACACGTATTTCTGGGACATGCCGGTGGAAGACAACGGATTTCTGCTGCTCAAGACGGCTGGGGAGCAGACCGCCTTTTTGCACGCCAGTTGCTCGGAATGGAAAAACACGTTTTCGTTCGAGATTTATGGCCGCGCGGGAAAGCTGGAGATCAGCGGATTGGGAGGCAGCTACGGCGTCGAACGCTTGACGCACTATCGCATGCTGCCGGAGATGGGCCCCCCGGAGACGGCGAGCTGGGAATACCCCCGCGGCGACCGATCCTGGGAAATCGAGTTGCAGGAATTTCAGGAAGACATCCGCCTGCGCCGAACACCGTCCCCCGGCTTGCGGGATGCGCAGCGGGCGCTGGAGATCGTGGAAGAAGTCTATCGGCAATCCAACATCCTGCAGGACGGGGCGCGGGCGGACGTCCCCTGCCGGCGGGCAGGCTGACGTGTTACACGCCGACCAAGGTCGTTGAAGAGGCAGACATGATCATCACTCGCAGTCCGTTGCGAATTTCGCTGGGGGGAGGCGGCACGGACCTGCCTTCGTACTATCAGGAACACAGCGGATTCCTGATCGCGGCGGCGATCGACAAGTACGTCTACATCACCCTGCACCGAACATTCGTGCAGGAATTGATCATCAAGTATTCCAAGCTCGAACGCGTCAACAGCATCGACGAAATCGAACACCCGATCATTCGCGAATCACTGAAGCTGCTCGAGACCGATTTTCGACGGCTGGAAATCACCAGCATGGCCGACATCCCTTCGGGGACGGGGCTGGGCTCGTCGGGCAGTTTCACGACGGCGCTCCTGCGGGCGCTGCACGCCCTCAAGAAGACGCCCATTCAGGCCCGCGAGCTGGCGGAGCAGGCCTGCCACGTCGAGCTCGATCGTCTCCAGGAGCCGATCGGCAAGCAGGACCAGTATATCGCCGCTTTCGGCGGCATCACCTGCTTCCGCTTCAATCCGAACGGTTACGTAGATGCCACGCCGCTTAAGATCTCGCAGGACTCGCTGTACACGCTGGAAGACAATCTGCTGCTGTTCTTCACGGGATATTCCCGCTCGGCGGCGACCACGCTCCAGGAGCAGGATTCCAAGACGAAGACCAACGACCGAGAAATGGTCGCGAACTTGCACTTCGTCAAACAGTTGGGGCGCGAGAGCCAGCAGGCGCTGGAATCGGGCAGTCTGGGGCATTTTGCAGAACTGATGAACGTCCATTGGGAGCATAAGAAGAAACGCTCTCAAAAAATGAGCAACGATCAGATCGACGAGTGGTATCACCTCGCACTGCGGAACGGTGCGTTGGGGGGCAAACTCATCGGCGCCGGGGGTGGCGGGTTCTTGATGTTTTACACGGAAGACCGCGTCCGCTTGCGCCAGGCCATGCACACGGCCGGCCTGGAAGAAGTTCGCTTTCGATTCGACTTCGAAGGCACTCGCGTGGTGAATGCCGTCTGATTTGAAACATCCCGGAGAAACTGTCCCAGTGACTTCTCGTTCCACTTCACGCCTGTTGCCTGTCGCCATCCTCGCCGGAGGACTGGCGACGCGCATGCGCCCACACACCGAGTGCATTCCCAAGGCGCTCCTGGACGTCAATGGCGAACCCTTCATTGCCCATCAATTGCGTCTGCTGGCTCAACAGAGCGTGTCAGAGGTCGTGATCTGTACAGCTTACCTGGGGCAGATGATCGAGGATTTCGTCGGGTCCGGACGGCGCTTTGGTCTGGCGGTGCGATATTCCCAGGATGGCGACAGGCTGCTGGGGACGGCCGGGGCGGTGAAGCGCGCGATTCCCCTTTTGGGCGATGCCTTCTTCG
>DASYAR010000133.1:0-9652 GCA_036501235.1 Planctomycetaceae bacterium | reverse complement strand
TCGTCGCGTTATCACCGAGGTCGACCGCCTCGTGGAGTTTGTTGATCAGGGCGTTGATCGACCTCCGCTGTGGTCCATCGTCGCACTTCAGGCTCGCCACCTCGAACGAGGCAAAATTGGCATTCGACGGATTCCGACTCTCTGAGCCGTGCGTCAGCAGATCCTCGATTTCTCGGTTCTTCTGGGTCATCTGACTAACCTCCTATTTTTTTGGTTCTATGGATATACACATCTGGCAGAAGCAGTCGTGACAGGAAAAATTGAATCCTGTGAAGTCTGACGGATCGTTGAGAGACGATGGCCAGGGCCGCATACCTGAAGAGCCCAGTTTTTCCGGCCTTTTCGTTCTGTGATCGCACACATCGCCGCGTTTTTTCCGCCCTCGAATTTCCGAGGAATCTGTCGCGTAGGCCTTGGGGTGACGTTGAGGCAGCCATGGGTAATGAATCATCTGACTGAAGCGAGGGCGCTGCCGCGGGAATACGAAATCCCTCACAGCCCACAGGTATCCCGTAGGTCGTAAGGGATTCGTCTCTCTCGCAAGAATTCTTGCACACAATAATTACTCGCCGCCGTCGCAGATTTCACGACGGCCCGTGGAGTCCGTCGCCTCGATTTTGAGGTCGGACGTTCCCATGGAGACATTCCTCTTCACTAACGACAGCGCAATGGCGACAAGACCAAAGACCGCCAGGAACAGACACATTTCCATTACGATCACTCCTGTAAGAGGTTAGAATCCGAAGGCCGACAATATTAAGCACGGGAAACCTAAAGGATCGTGACGTGCGGATCGACAAAACGGAATACGTCCGTCGCCGAACCGGCCGCCGTAGTTCGCGATCCGAACTCAGAAAACATCACCGCTCCAGGGAAGCATCGACTTGAAGTTTTGCGCGAGTCCGTCGGTGTTGCTGAAAAGCTGTTTCGCAACGCCAGCCGCGTAACCGGCCGGGCTGCGTAGCGTCGCGACGACTACCAGACTCTTGGTGCGAAAACGACCCCCAAGAGTATGGTTACGAAGAGAGATGTTCTCGGGGAGGGCCGGACAGTAAACTGGAATTGCATTTGAGCCAGTGCCCCCCGCCTCTCCGCCGCCCACGTTGGCCCACGCCGCGACCTGTCACCCCGTTCCGCCCCCACTCCCCCCCAACGACAAAACGCCCGCACGTCTCGCACGTGGGGCGTCTGTCCGGCACCGTGCGCCGTTACCCGTTCACCCCGAACAACCCCCGATCCGCCTTCTTAAACCGCGACTCCTTCCCCTTCGTGTTGATCTCCCTGAGGATGGCGCTGTACAGAGTCGCGGCCGGAGTCTGACCGTTCGGGCTCGACCATAGCCCTTTCGACGCCATCGCCTCGATCATCGCTTTGGTCGTCATCGGCTCCTTGGCGTCGGCCAGAACCTTCGCCGCCGCGTCGATGCAGCTCAGCTTCCCGTCGACCTTGGCCTTCGCGGGCTTGCCGGCCTTCGGGGCTTTCGGTTCAGTCGCCTTCTTCGTCTTTGCAGCACTCTTCGACATCTCGTTCTCCTCATCTTCGAAATGGGTTTCAAAACCTACGGGCTCGACCACCGTGGTCGGCGCCCAACTCGTCACGTGCGTGCCGCGGCACAAGAACCGCCGCGGTTGTCCTTCCTGGTCGGTGAACTCGACGTCCCGTTCGGGGCGGTCCAACCTGACGACCGCTCGGCACTCGTTCGCCTTGAGCAAGACCCCGGCGATCTCGGGCATCCCGGCCAGCCGGAATCTCGTTCCGGGCCTGAGGCGTTGCGGCGTCGGCAAGTTCTCGTGCTCTCGTGGTGGCGTCTGGCTTCCATCCGTTTTGGACAGCAGTCAGTTACCTCGGGTGCGGGGGAACATCCAGCGACATTCGGCTGGAAAACAGGGGTTTTGAAGGGATTCTTTTGGGGCTGAGAACGCCGAGAATGGGCAGAGACTGGACTGTGATTTGCATGGCCGGGCCACATTCGCGGACTCGCTGGCGGAGGCGTCCGCTTGCCACGGAACGCGCCTGTTTGGCCCACGTCGCGACCGGTTTCGCATCGGCGAAGATCGGTACGCCAACGAAAAAAAGCCCCGCATTGCAAAACGTGGGGCGTTCATCAGAGTCTCGTCACGGGACGCGGATCATTTCCCGAGCAGTTCCTGGTGCCAATTCGACAACTCGATCTCATCGGGCGTGGCCGGGCGAACCACACGAATCTCGACCGGCAGATCGCGGGTATTGTGGGCGCTGACCTCGGACTGCAATTCTTGGAGGGCGGGTAGGCCCAAGCAACGGGCCTCGGTTTCGTCGGTCGCCTCGACAAGGAATTAACTGGCTCGGGTGGCGACATAGAAGGTGGTCATGGTCGTCTCCGTGGTTCGTTAGGCGTCGAGGATGTTGGCGGCGTGGTCGGCCAGCCCGGCGGTGAGGAAGTCGACGATCGCGCTGGCTTCGTCGGTCGTCGGCCGAACATCCCAGCCGCGGTCGAAGTTGGCGACTGTCGTCTTATCGGCCACGCGCTGGACCCAGATCTTGCTGATCCGGCTGTCGGCCAATTCGAAATCCTGGCTCTCGGCATGTTCGCGGAAAACCAGGGCGTCGAACCGGTGGCCATTCAGCCGCCCGCAAACCCAAGTCCCGGCCCCGGCCGCCTGCCGGGTGATCTTGGTGATTTCGAGGTCGTCGCCAATTTCCAGGTCGGTTTCGCTGGTCATCTCGTCCCTCCGTTTCGCGGTCTGGTTTACGCATCCCACGATCACACAGTTACCTCGAAACGGGGGACGAATCCAGCGACATTCGGATGAAAAGCAGCGGGTTCTGAAGGGATTCTTCCGGGACGGGGGCACGGGCGGCGGGGCTTGGCTTGGAACTTGATAACGCCGGGCTGGCGCGCGATCTGGGGCTGCACATGGTCCGCCACGAGTGCGGGACGAAGATTTGCAGGGAGAAGGCGATTGAGTACGCTCGCCGTCTGCTGGGGCACATCAACATCACGACGACGCAGCGCTACATGCACTTGGACGAGGCGGAACTGGCGGATGCGCAGGACCTGGTTGACTGACGGCCGGCACCGTGGCCAGAATGTCCCCATGTAGGTCCTATTTACTCCGACAAATCGCCATTAAGAACAATTCATGGCCGACTACGCGCCTTCATCGCTGCCCTCTATCGAGTCGGTCGAAGTCGTCATCCTGGCCGGACTGGATGCGAATCGCGTTGACGATTATATGAAGGCGGCCATCGATGCACCTGCATTCAAAGCTATCGGCGACCAGGCTCTTCATATCGCCTCACTTTGGCGGAAATTGCAGAAAGGACAAGGGGCTCGTTGCCATGTCCCGCCATTTGGCCTTCGGTTTTGGGCTGCGGGTGCGATCGTTTGCCAGGCGTCGATCTGTTGGTCATGCAACAACATTTTTGGCGATGCCGAAGGGCGACGGTTTGGCTTCGAGTTTGACGCGTACCTTCCCATTTCGCAGGACCTTCTCACCGAGTTGCAGCGAACGACAAATTACGATGCGAGGGCGGCAGCAGCACTGGCAAGCGTTGACTACCCTCCAGCGAATGCGTAAGTGCTCCTTAACCGGACAGCCGGCGTCAGAGGAATTCGAGACACGACGCAGGCGCGCATAGACCGCGGTGGTGCCATGAAAATCGTCGAGTTTGGTTTAGCGCTGAGCATCCTGGCGGTGTTGCTTTTGCTAATCGTCGGCATCGTCTGGAGCATCTTTGCAAACAATTCTCGGGTCTCACAATGTTTGATGAGAACCGGTGCTGGGATTTTCTTGGCGGTTCTTTTCGTGGGCGGCCTTTACCACGTCTGGACCAGTGATACGAGCAGCGAAGCATTTGAAAAACTAGCCGTCATGGCCGTCTTCATGATCGGTGGAGAATTGGCCAGTCGAAAGTGGCGGCGCAAAACCTGACGGGTGGCACATGTGACCGCCTGTTCACAATTCACCACTCATGATTGTCCCGCCGGATCAGTTTCGTTACGCAGATCATGAATTCGAAAGGACCTGCTGCGATGAGATTCATTCCGATCGGTAAGGGCGGCAGACCCACCAACACTGCGCAGATCGCGCCGTCAATCCGAAAACTGGAAACGATCATGTCGCGCAAGCCTTCGATCGTCCACATCGTCGTTGTTGCGGCATTTGTTGGCGGAGCCCTATCGACTGCGACTCGCGCCGGCGATCCAGATGCAAAAGCACTGCAAATGCTCGTTAATCTGCTCGCAGACTCCGGAAAAGGGCTCGATACGCCAGAAGCCGTTGCTGCTTCCCGCCTCCTGGCTAAATCTGGCACCAAGGCGTTCGCCGTGTTGATCGAAAACATGGACGACCAGCGCCCTGCATGTGGGTGCTTCCAGCGAGATACCAGCGACGTTACGACGGTTGGAGAAGCCTGTCGAAATATTTTGCAGAGTCAGGTCGAAAATTACACGAATCTGGGGAAAGCTTTCCCGCAATACTTGGATGGGAAGAATCTCAAACAATGGTGGCGTGAAAACAACGAGAAGGAGCTTCTGCAGCTCCAGATCGAAGCAGTCGATTGGACCATCGCAAAAATCGGAACCAACGACAGCCATAAATCGCTCCGGCAATCGCTGCCGCAGCTCAGGAAAACGCTAAAAGAACTCCAGGCAGAGCAGAGTCTGAGAAAGCGGATTGGCAGTTCGTAGGCGCAAAGTCTTGTGAAGGGGTTCAACCGCAGTGACTGGGATTCACTTGCGCATCGGCCAGGGGTAAACTGCTGGTATGTCCACCCGCAGTCCCATCACCTCCGAGCCCCGCCAATTCGTGATCCGCCTGCCGCGGCCGATGTGCCTCGGCGTGCTGCTGGTGGCTGTAGCAGCCGCAGTAGCTGACGATCCTGCAGACGACGACTTCGATAACAACATCCCACTGGCAGACGACGACTCCGATAACAACATCCCACCGGCGCAACTATTGCGGATCAAATACGCGAGCAACACCGTCGCGGCAGGCAGGCATTTCGACATGGTCCTACGGGAAAAAGTCGCAATCGTCGATCAAGTTTGTGGATTGACCGACACCCAGAAGGCCAAACTCCTACTCGCGGGCCGCGGCGACAAAAAGCGGCTGATTGATCGCATTGAGGAAATCGAAGCGCAGCTTCAACTCGTCAAAAACGACCCTGACAAGGTCAAGGGACTGTTGGTGGAGGCTGAGCTGGCCAAGCGCGGGTTGATCGCTCCGGGGTTAACTGAACGCGGCTCGATATTGGTTGCATCCTTAGAACGACTCCTGACGACCGAGCAGGCCATCAAGTATGCTCCGCTCCGGTCGGTCTTTCGCGCACGCGGGGTGGTAAAGACGTGGCGACGTGGGTCGGACGACCTGGTGGAGCTTAACCTGACCGGAACCGGGTTCGCAGATGACGATTTGGCGCAATTGAGCGCATGGCCCGCGTCGCCAAACTTGTACTCGCTCAACCTCACGGGCACAAAAGTGACGGACGCTGGTATTCGGCATCTGAAGAAACTGTCGCACGTCACCGAGCTTGACCTGAGTCACACTCAGATTTCCGATACGGGGCTCGACGATCTCAAAAAGGTGACGACACTGAAACACCTCAAACTCAGAGGATTAAACGAACGTCTGAGTGACGCGGCAGCGGCCGACTTGAAGCGGGCATTACCAATGTTAGAGCTTCACTGGTGATGGATGTTCGTTTCGGAATGACGCGTGACGGAAAGGCGACTTTGCCGTCGTGACACGCCTCTGCCCGACACGCGCATCACGACGCGGCCATCATGAACGGACTCGTCATTGCTGGATGTAACCCACAGTCACTGTCCTCCGCCGCGTATCCTTGTTCGCGCCGGACGCTCTATGGGTTAGAATTTGCGGAACGGTATCGAACAATCCGAAACGGCGTCCGCGGAGGCAACGAAATGTGGCTGTCGACTAACATTAGTCCAGCGAGGTTCCTGACTCTGGTAATCTTGCTGGTCACAGGCGGCCGTGTGCTGGCAGTTGGACAATTTGACGATCCGGAATCAAAGGAGCCTGCGACGAGGCGGGATGTTTCGTCGGCCGCCGATGAGGAGCCCGCTCAGGCGGCCGCCGTGCGTGAATCTCGTGCCTGGCACATCCTGTCACAGGCCGATGCCGACAGTTTGTTATTCGGTCTGCCGCAACGCCTGGGTCGGGCCAGTGACCCGGCCCGACGCGACGAATCGTCCTGGCGCGGAGTCGACGGCGGCGGAAGGCTGGAATTGGACATCGAAGTCGAGGGAAACGCGAAAGGGGACATCGTCCTGGGCTTCTTTGCGAGCCCACGCTGGTGGCTGGCCGAACCGGTCCAGGTGCGGCGATATGCCGGGCCGGGACGCTATACGGTCGATCGGCTTCCCCCCGGCGAATTTCAGATTGGTGCAATGATCGGCGAACTGCCGCGGCCCGTGTCGCTGGGAGTCCACCGAACGTGGCCGACACCGATCACGGTCGCGACGGGGGAAACAAGTCACGCTGAACTGCGGGTTTCCAACAAATTCAGGGACCACGTGTTTGGAGCACCAGGGCTGCAAGAAGGATTTGCCGGCAAGTGGCATGAAATGGATCTGGCAAAAACGATTGCGATTCAGACTTCAGATCAAGAAGCCGAGCCCGTTCCGTTTTGCCGAATTACGCTGGTCGAGCGCCAGCCCAACGATCCGACAAAAATCCACTTCTATCACGAGCTCGGCACGGATGACAAAGGACGTGCGTACTTCGAACTCAGCAGCCGGTTTTCGCTGAGCTACCAGCGTTTCGATTTCGTGCCGGAGACGATGACCTCCAGGTACCAATGGATACGGGAAGCCAAGGGATATGATTCTCGCCGCGGCCCATTTTTCGTGGAACGAACGTGGGATGAGTTTCCCGTCGGGACGGGGAAGGTGCGCGGTCGCGTCCACGATCAGCGCGGCCGACCGCTAACCGGATATTTTCTGAATATGACCCGGCGTGAGGGCGCTGACTTGCAAACGAACGACGATGCCCAAGGATACGGCCTAAAGCTTCCCGTCACAGATTCCGAAGGGCGCTTTGAAGTCAAAGATCTCTTTCCAGGAACGTACACGCTCATGGTACGGCACTTCGATTATCCAACGCATGTTTCGACATTTGACGGCCCGCAGGTGACTGTCCACGACGAACGCAACGCTGAAGTAGAAATCGACATGGAGGTCGAGGCGAAAGAATTGCGATACGCGCGGGCTGTATTCGACGATGGCCGGCCGGTCCATCCGGCGGCATATACTGCAAGGTTCACTCGCGATCCAGAATCTCCCTCGGGTGGCGCGTTGTTCAGCGACAATACCCGACAGGACGGTTCATTCCGCGTCGCGTTGTCGCGGGAAGAGCTACGCCAGCTCACAGAGAATTTTGCAGGATTCGTTGATGTATATGCCTATGATGAAAAGCACCGGAAAATCGCGGAGGTTAAGGTGCCGTTCGAGACGCTTTCCAACGATCGCAAGCAACCGACAAAGGTGATCCTGCTGCGGCGGGACGCGAAAACAAAACCAGGTCAGAACCCGAAACCAGATGACGAGTCAAATGCCAATTGAGCCGCTGAGTGGCAGCCGAGTGTTTGGCATTTAACGTGACGCATTGCGGCGGTGGCCTTCAGGGATGGGCGTCGGAATTCTGATGCAGCTCAGCCATGATCGCCGCGTTGTTGCGAATCGCGGCGATCTCAGCTTCGATTTCCTGGCGAGCCGCTTCGGCGTCCAGGAGTCGGGATAGGTGGCGCCGGTAGTAGGCTTCGCGTTCTTCGATTACCGCCGGGACAGCCGCAAGGTAGACGACCATTGCGAACAATCCGGCGACCACCAGAAACCGGGCAGAGGCCGTTATGACCCGCCGCAAGCAGGCAACCTTTTGATGCCGCATAACCCACAGTAATCCGCCGGCCGACGAGCGGCTCAGGTTCAGCATCACAATAACTGTCGAAAAAAGCAGCGACAGCAAGAGGCCGAACCACAGACCGTGGTACGCCTGCCACTGCAAAAGTGACGACAGCCACGGGTGGTCGGTCGTTACGCTGGCCAGATCAGCTGGAACAATCCCCAGAGCCCGCGCCTCGTTCCCGGCGAGCTGGGGAACCCAGCACTTCGATTTGAGATATGTTTCTGCGAGTTGCGAAACCGTCGGCCCCCACGGAACCGTAAACGCTGCCAGCGCCTGCACGAAGAACGCCAGCCGGATCTTGTCACGGCTTGACAAGTCGCCTCGTCGCAGAAATGTCAGGTCGGTCTTGAACACCCACCAGCCTGCACCCAGTACGGCGAATGTCGTGAGCAGGGTGGCCCACGGCGCGAGGCTGCCGAAAATCGCCAGCACTAGGTCTGGAACAGCCGCCTGATAAGAAAACGCGACCCACAGCAGCACGAAGGTCACGGATAACGCGAGCAGTTGTAAAGCCCCAGCGCGAAACTTCCGGTACAGGACGAAGAACGCGCCAATCAGGGCAAATCCAAGCGGCATAGCGACCACGCCCCGGACGACCCAGGTTTGAACGCGCGCAGAAATGATCTCTACGGGGCACAAGCCGAACACGACATAGCTCAATCCAATGCCCACGACCCAAGCCACAATGTGAGCCGGAATACGGGCCCCTTCCACATCCGCTGCCGGTCGATTGGCGCAAATGCGGGCGACGATCGCGAAACAGACAGCCAGCAGCAGAACAGCTTCGGAAAGCGGTTGGCCGATTTCTGCCAAGACCACGCTTGCAGCACCCGACAATGATCGCCCGGAGCGCTCGGCCGCCTCCATTCGTTCGTCAACTTTTTCCAGGATCGCAAGTTGCAGTCGGACGTCGCGACGATTGGCCTCGATCGTCAGCAGCTCGTCCTTATCGAAGAGCCCCGGCGCGGCGGCCGCCAGTTCCACAAGATTGGCCAGCGCAAATCGCCGGATCATCAATGGCTCCGCCGCAAAGCGCGATGGATTTCCTTTCGCCGAGATTTGTTGCGCAATGCGTAAGGTGTCGCGCAGGGTCGCAGCGGCGACCGCAAATTCGCCTTCCCGGCGCTGTGCGCTCTGTTGATGAATCTGCCAGCGCACGAGAGCGTACGGCAGCTTGTTCGCCCGCGCGCCAAGTTGGCAGCTTTCGCCTGCCGCCAAACGGTCGAGAGGGGAGAGAGCGGAGTATTTCAGGAAGGCCCATGCGTCCACATACCCACTGCTGCCGAACATCAGGCCCGGCTCTTCGAGCCCCGCCGCAAACCGCCGGTTTCCCCGCTCGTAGCCATCCTCATCGCGAACTTCTAAGACGTATCCCGCTTTCTCCCAGCGGTGGACGGTCGCTTTATTCCATTCGGCGACCGCGGCCAGATAGTCGTACAGAGCATTATCAGCGTCGTGCCCGCTGCACTCGTCGAGAACTGCTTGCCAATCGACCCGCCGCGGCCTTAAATCGAGACCCGCAAAGTTACTGCGGAACAGCAGCAGTGCGCGTGTTCGCCATAGGTTGACATTTTCGGGATCGACCCGCGTGGCACGCTCAATCCAGTCCATACAGCGCTCGTGGCACAGATCCTCGAATTCGTCGGTGGCACGTGCAACGCCACCCAAGTCGAGCTCGAGATACGCCTGCGGTGGCAGACCCGGAATCCCACGATTCGCCGGGTTGGCACGATAATGATTCT
>DASYAR010000132.1:0-3573 GCA_036501235.1 Planctomycetaceae bacterium | reverse complement strand
AGCGCGCTTAAGCCGTTGACCGAACCGATATTGATGATGACGCCCGAATGCCGGGCCACCATGCCGGGGATTACGGCCTGAGCGCAGAAATAGGCGCTGTCCAGATTGAGCTTGATCTCGTGGCGCCATCCGGCCGCATCGGTGCGGGCCAAGGTTCCGTGGCTCGAGCCGCCGGCGTTGTTGACGAGAATGTCGACTGGCCCCAACGCGCCGGTCAGGAACGCGAATGCGCGCTCGACCTCCTGAGGTTCGCTGACATCCGCGACAGCCGAGGCGAACCTATCCGGGCTCGCTTCAAGCTCCGATAGAAGGCTCTCTACACTCGTTTTTTTATCGATTGCCGCGACTTTGGCGCCCTCGTCGATGAAATAGCGGCAGAGGCTCCGCCCGACGCCGCCTGCGGCGCCGGTGATCGCGACCAGCTTGTCTTTGAATGTTGCGCCATCGCCCGCGATCGTCACCCTTTCAACGCCCCTTCCATGAGACCCTTGAAGAACAGCCTCTGCGCCAGCGTAAACGCGATGATGCCGGGCGTCACCACGATCACATAGACGGCCGCGAGGTTCGGCCAGGCCCACTGCCCCTGTCCGCCTTGGGCGGCGGCGAGAACCACCGGCATGGTGCGTTTGGCCTCGTCATCGATCGTCGTCAAACAGAACAGATATTCGCCCCAGGCCGCGACAAAATTGACGATGAAGATGACCACCAGGCCATTGCGCACCATCGGCAAGCCGACCTCCCAGAGCGCCCGCCAATGGCCGGCGCCGTCGATCCTCGCTGATTCGAACATTTCATGGGGTACGAGCTGGAACATGCTGCGCATGATCAGGATGCTGATCGCGAGCTGCAGCGTGACATAAGGCAATATGAGGCCGCTCGTGTGGTTGATGAGACCGAGCCAGTGCTGCGTTTCGTAAATGCTGATGATCGAGACGACCCGCACGGGGAAATAGAGCGAAACGAGCAAAGCCGTCACAACGAGCCCCGCGCCAATCGGCTTGATATGCACGAGCGCGTAACCCGCAAGCACGGCGCAGGTCGTCGTGAGCACGACCGTCGCCGCCGTGACATAGATGCTGTTGAACAGATTCACCGGCAGCGTCGCGATGTGCTGAAAGACGAAGCTATAGTGGGTGAAATCGAAACGCTTCGGCCAGAAATTGCCTTGCATCGCGTCGGGAAGCGACTTCACCGACATGATCAGCACCCAGACGAGCGGCAGCAGGATGATGAGATTGAACAGGTTGATCACCACGTGGCGGAGCGCCGCGGTTCCGACTGACGAGGCGGCCTCGTCTCTCAATCCGTTGAGATCGGCGTGATCGGCTTCCAGAGTCATCGTCAGCCTTTCGGACGGAAGATCCAGATGAGTCCCGCCATGACGAACATCATTGCGATGGCGCCGATCATGCCAATGGCGGCGGCATAACCTTGGCGCCAGAGCCCGGTGTGGAACGCCTGGTCGTACATGAAAATCGTCCAGGTGTAGGTCGGCGAAGCGCGGTTGAAGCCGCCGAAGATAAGATATTCGTCGATCACCGCCATCGCCGAGCCGAAGCGCAAGACGACGAGAATCATCATGATCGGGGCGAGCCCCGGCCTGATCACGTGCCAGAACACCTGCCACTCGTTGCCGCCGTCGATGCGCGCGGCGTCCGACAGTTCCTTAGGGATGGCGGCGAGGCCGGCGATGAAGAAGATCGTGTGATAGCCGAGGCCCCACCAGACTTCCATGATCGCAATCGCGGGAAGCGTGAGCGCCGTGCCGCCGAGCCATTGCGGCGCATTTTGCAGGGTGAAGAGGCCGAACGTATTGACCAGGAGATGGTTGATCGGGCCGCTCTGATAATTGTACATCCACTTCCACAGCACGAAGATGAGCGTGCTCGGAATGACTGCCGGTATGAGCAGGATCACACGGTAAAGAGTGGCGAGGCGCTGGTTCCCGACCCGGTCGACGAGGATCGCAAGCAGCAGGGGAAGGATGATCGTTCCGGGCAGGAACATGATGGTGAACAGAGCCGCCCGCCCCAGGCTCGTCCACATCAGCGGGTCTTGAAGCGCCTGCGCGTAATTGCCGAACCAGACCCATTGCGCCGGCTTGTCCGACAGGAACTGAAAGTTGGTGAAGCTCAGCCACAGGACGCGGACGATCGGCCAGAGCTGATAGCCGATGAAGAAGATAAGGGCTGGGACGAGGAACAGCCACTCCGTCAGGCCTTTGCGCATGGGCTCGAGAGGGTCGCTCGCCGCACGCGCTCCGAGGTCAGTTTCGCTGTTTACGATCGCCTGCGCCATTCACAAATCCAACACGTCTACCGCTGCGCAAGGTGGGGCGCGGCGGCGGCCAAAAGCCGTCGCGCCCCGGGCGATCAGCCCTTCTTGATTTCGGCCTGCACCGCCTCCTTCACTTTCGTCATCGCGACCTTTGGATCGGGTTCCTGACCCTTGAGGTAGGTTTCCCAGATCGGCTTGCCGATGACGAACTGCTGCAGCCCAAAGAGGTTGTTGTCGATCGCCTTGGCGCGGTCGAGCTGGCCCCGAATCAAGCCGACGGCCGGAGGCAGCCAATCTGGCTTGTTGGCGGCCCAATCCGCGTAGAACGACTTGTATGGCGGCAGCTGGAAGGGATGGACGCCCGGGGTGCCGACGATCGAATCCTTCCAGATCTGCTGATCGTAGGTCAGCGCCTTGATGTACTCGGCGGCTTTCTCTTTGTTCTGGCCATACTTGAACAAAGCGCAGCCGGTCGTCCAGAACACGGTCGATCCCTCGCCGTTGGCGAACTTCGGCAAGGGGCCGACGCCCAGCAGCTTGGGATCGTCCCAGCTCGCTGCGAAGCGGAACGGAGAGTTGAAGTATTTGAAATAGAGTCCTACGCGCTGGGCGCCCCAGGCGACTTCGTCCGGGGTCGAATTCACGCCGGCGTCGGACGACCCCTCCAGCAGGATATCGGGATTCGAATAGGCCATGATCTGTTTCATCAGCTTCAGGGCCTCGATCGCCGGCTCGCTGGTGAAGTCGAACAAACCGTCCGTGTATACTTTCGTGCTCATGCTGTGGGTGATCGGGACGAGCGAACGCCAGCCATGGGAGTCGAACGTCGCGCCCCAGGGCGCCGCCTTCGAATCGACGATCTTTTTCGAGCTTGCGAGGAACTCGTCCCAAGTCGCGGGCGCGGCGTTGGGCAGGCCAGCCTTGGTGGTGATGCCCGAATGCCAGGCTGAGCCGATCACGTCCAGGAGGAATGGCCAGCTGTACAATTTGCCGTCGACTGTGCATTCCTCGCGGATCGACGGAATGATGTCGTCGATCACATCCTTCGGGATGTAATTGTCCCACGGCTCGATGACGCCCGCCTTGATGAAGGCCGACATCTCCACGAACGGCGTCTGGCCGACATAGACGTCCCACGAGCTCTGCTTATCCTTGGCCTCGGCGACGAAGCGTTCGATGCCGAAGCCTTCGACCGGAGCGATCTGATAGTTGATGCCGGGGAACTTGGCGTTCACCGCCGGAATAGCGGGATGCAGGTCCTGAATCCACTGATAGAACGTCGGGGTCAGCGGACGG
>DASYAR010000131.1:0-12605 GCA_036501235.1 Planctomycetaceae bacterium | reverse complement strand
CCCGTCAAGCAGGAGATGGCCCAGCGGCTCGTTGCGCTTGCGGGCGGCGTTCAACATGATCCTGAGCCGGTCGACGACTTCGCGCTGGCCGACGACGTCGGCCAGACGCTGAGGACGCAACTCTTCGTCGAGGCGCCTTTCGTCGTCGGAGGGGCCGCTGAATTTGACCGGTCCCACCGGCGGATCATCGCCACCGTGGTCCCCGCCGTGAATGACCGGTTCTCGCACCATCCTGAACGGACGCTCCTGAATCAACTACGACCGGCGCTCTGCCAGTTGGCCGGTCATGCCGCAGTACGCGACGGCAAGCAACAGGGTGGTCAAAGGCGCCGAAAACAACAGTCCGATACCGCAGGCGAGCAGTCCCAGCAGGGTGATGCCGAATGACGCCAGCGCCAGCACGAACACGGCCATGTAATTTCCCGAGGTCGCTTCCTTCGCCTGCTGCAGCGCATCGAGCACTCCGACATTGCGATCGGCGATCACGTAAGTCATCGGCCAAAACATCAATGCCAGAATGACGCCGGGGACAATCAGAAAAATCAGCCCGAAGAAGATCATCAGGTTGAGGAGAATACTGCCCCAGAAGAACCGCCAGAAGTACTGCTTTCCCGAAAAAAGATCGGAGATTTCGGGGGATCCACCGCGGGCGACACGAAGCATAAAGACCGTGAGCCCGGCCTGCATGAACGTCTGAATCGAAAAATTGATGACCATCGAGACGAGGCTCAATCCCAATACCAGTCCGACCGCCTGATTCGGATTGCCGCCCGGCGGCCCGCCGCCACCGACCGCCAAAACGGCGATCTGCTGCACAAAGCTCAACGCGATATTGATTCCGAATGGAATGCCGAACGCAATTAAGATGGCAGCAATCATCAGGCCCAGCTCGCGCTTGTAAATCTCCCAGGATCGATTGAGAATGTCGCCCGCATCGATGGGCGTGGGTGCCCACGCTCCTGCGGCAGGCCGATGGACCAGCGTTTCGCCGCAGAACCGACACCGCACCGCCGCCCTTTTGATCATGGCGCCGCACATCGGACACGGCTTGGTGTCATCGGTCGACGTGATTTCGGAATCAGGACTATCCGGCTGGTGTTCGACTTCCGCGAACGATTCGTCGGTGTGAGTTGCTTCCGCTGCGAGGTCCGGCACCGTGACGGTCTGCCCGCAGCCGGGACAATTGGCCCGGACTCCCGCTTTATCATCGGGCGTCTTGAGCAGTTTGTCGCAATGCGGGCAATGAAACTCGATCGTCATGATGTTGCTCTCAATCGTCTTGAATTGAGTTTCGCGGTGTTCGCTTCAAAATCGGTCGCTATTGCAGGCTGGCCATGACTGACTCTAAGAGTTCGTCTGAAATGCTGTAGTTCGCCATGACCCCCTGGACGTCTTCATGCTCTTCGAGGGCCCCGATCAGCGCCAGGACGCGCCGCGCGTCTTCTTCACCGAGTTCGACGGTGTTGGCTGCCAGGCGCGTCACCTCCGCGACGTCAGCAGGGACTTTGGCGGCCTTCAGCGCGGCATCAACGGCGTCGAAGCGCGACGGATCGCAAGTGACGTCGAACGACTTGCCCGCCGATTTGACGTCGTCGGCGCCGGCCTCGAGCGCCACGTCGATCAAGCGGTCTTCCGTCACATGTTGCGCGGGCACGACAAATAGGCCTTTACGCTCAAACATCCAGGCGACGCAGTTAGTCGCCCCCAGGTTGCCGCCGTGCACTTCGAAGATCTTGCGGATTTCGCCTGCCGTGCGGTTGCGGTTTTCCGTCAGAATGTCGCAAATCACGGCGACGCCGGCCGGTGCATAGCCTTCGTAGACGACTTCGGCCAGATCTTCGCCTTCGAGCTCACCGCAGCCCTTTTTGACGGCCCGCTCGATGTTGTCCTTGGGCATGCTGTTCTGGCGAGCCTTATCGATGGCGTACCGCAACTTGAGGTTTGCGTCTGGGTCGCTTCCGCCGTGCCGCGCCGCCACCATGATCGCCTTGCTGAGTTTGCCGAATAGCGCCCCGCGCTTCTTATCGTTGGCCCCTTTGCGAACTGCAATGTTGGAGGAATGGGAGTGGCCTGCCATGACGTATGAAAATCCGGAAGGACGAAAATCAAACGACTAACTAAAACAGAGATCCAAAATTCAAACGGCGAGATCCGAAGCGCCTCATCAATAGGTGTCATGTCGAGGAAATCGCGTCATGACACCGTCATCCGTCGTTCAACCACCGCTCGGCACCCCTCGAAAAAAAAGACTTACTGTTTGTGTTTTTCGAGTTGTTCTTTGACGCGGTCGATCAATTTCTTATCGGGATGCTGAGCTTTCTCGGCCAGTTCCAGCGATTTCTTCCATGAATCGACGGCTTTTTCGGGCTGCTTCAGCCGGTCGTAGGCCTCGGCCAGGTGCTCCCACAGGGTTTCATCGCCTGAACCTTGCAGGTTTTTGACCGCCTTTTCGAGAAAGGGAAGAGCTTCTTCGTACTTTTCGCGCTTGAACAGCACCCAGCCCAGACTGTCGAGATAGGCGCCGTTTTCGGGCTTGGCGGCCAGCGCCTTACGAATCATGTTTTCGGCTTGTTCGAGGTTCTTGCCCTGATCAGCATACAGATACCCCAGGTCGTTATTGACTTGTTCGTCATCGGGGTCTTCCTGGTAAATTGCTTCCAGGATTTCTTCTCCCTTGCGGTTGTCGCCGCGCAACACATGGATGTTCGAAAGCGTATGCTGCGCCATGCGGACGGTTTCACGTACCTGAGGAATAGGCTGCGGAAAGTCGGCGATGACCTTTTCGAGTTTTTCGATCGCTTCGTCAAAATCGCGGCTGTAATAGTAGACCCAGGCCTCGTTGAACATGAGCAGAGGATTGTTGGGGACGATCGCCTGGGCGGCCGCGATCGCGGCCAGGGCCTCTTTCGTTTTGCCGGCCAGCGCCAAGGCGCGAGTGGCCATCAGCAGATTTTGAGGACGGATGTCGGACAAGTCGTCGTCTTCGGCCGCTTCCAGGTAAATTCGGCTGGCGTCGTCGAACTGGCGGTTCTCGAAGAAATGCGCCCCCATCTCGCGGTACAGCATTTCAGCCCGGTCCTTTTTCAGCGACAAGAGCAGGCGATAGAGTTTTTCCGCCAGTTCGGTTTTCTTGGCTTCGCCCGCCACGTTGGCGAGGATGTAACCTGTCGCGAATTCGAGCTTGCCGGGCAGCGCCGCAACCAGGCCGTCGGCAGTCTTCAGCAGGCTTTCCAACAGCTTCGCATCGGCCACGACAGCCTTAATCTCGGCATTGAACGCAGTGAGTTCGCCGGCCTCGGCATAACCCTTCGCCAGGGTTTCGAGCAATTCGGCCGCGCGCTGCTGCCGGCGATAGACTGAGGCCAGTCCCGCATACCCTTGGACGTCGACCGACGATTCCAGCGTCTTTTTGTAGAGCGATTCGGCGTCGTCGAGCCGATTGGCCGCGGCGTACTGGTCGGCCAGAAAGTACTGCAGGTCGCTGTTGCGCGCGTCGTTTTCGGCCGCCGCTTCCAGGCGGGGGATCAGCTCAGACGTCTGATCGAGCTTGACGAGGATCTCGACGAGCAGTTCGTAGGCCTGCCGACCCTTCGATTGCTTCTGGGCGTTGATGTATTTCTGCAACTCCTCAAGCGCCTGTCCAGGTTTGCCGGACTGCAAATAAACTTGAGCCAGATTGTAGCTCAAATTGCCGCTCGTCTTGCCATTCTTCGACTTCGCGGCCATCTGAAACGCAGAGAGAGCCTGTTCCGTCCTGTTCGCCTTCAGAAAGACCTGACCGATCTTGTCGAAATCAAGGTCCTTCTGGTCGAGGTCTTTCTGCAGAATGTTTCGCTGTCTGGCGTCGAGATGGTACTTCGCCGGATCGTTCAAAGCGTCCAGCAGGACCTCGAGACCGACCGCCGCCTCGAGGGGGCGATCGAGATCGAGATACTGCAAGGCCAGCGTCCGCGAAATGTCCACGTAACGGGCTGAGTGCTTATCGACACCCGGAACCTGCAAGGCCTTTTCGAGGATGCGCACCGCCCCTTTCGCATCATGCGTTTCGACCAGCACGCGCGCCGCCTGCAACACGAATTGCGTTTCCGCGGGATTGGCCTCGGCCGCGCGAGTGATCCATTTAATGACCAGATTGGGGCGCCGCATGTTGGTGGCCAACCCGATCAGCGCTTTGTAGACCGGGAGCGCCGTGGGATCGAATTCGACCGCCTGTTCGTAGGCTGCCATCGCTCCCCGGAAATCTTCGCGTTCTTCAAGAATCCGGCCACGTGCAAACGCCGCCATGGCACTCACGCGGGCTTCGTCGGCTTTCGTACGCTTTTCTTTCGGATCGAGCGGTTCGATCGGGTCTTCCAGTTCCTGGAACTGCAGGCCCTTCGGGGCGGATGAAGAGGGAGGGGCGTCGCCGGCGGCCAACAGATCCGACGCAGCGCCGGCGCGATGGCTGGCAGGCGCTGCCCATCCGATATTCGCTGGGATGGCCCAGGCGACGGACGTGACCGCAGTGATCCACACCCACCGTGACATTGACGTGATCATGAAGCCCTTCATGACGGCACCTCTCATCCGTAGACTGGTCATCCGTAATTTGATCCACAACAGGTTCAATGACGCTTTTTGGAGCTGGCTGAAGTCGTCGACGGTCGCGATTTGTGGTTCGTATCGCGTTTCGCCGACTGCCCGCCCGATTTCTGACTCTTGGGCTTGGCTCCGACGTCGCCGCGCTTCAGCAACTGTTCGAGCCGCTGCACCGCATCGCCGTCGCGCTGACCGTCAGATTTGGCCGCGCCAGCGGTGAAGGCCCGCGATTTCTTGGGATCATTGGCCAGGCAGCCCAGCAAATGGCAGAAGAGCGGCGCGTCAGCCTTGCGGACGAGCGTCCGCAGGTGCTCACCGGTTTGTTCGGGATGCTCTTCGCGTTCGGCCAGCCCCAGCCAGACCAGGGCCCCATGCATCCGGTCGTCGATCGGCAGCACGTGGCTCCCCAGGCAATGCTGCATGACGTACGACCGCACGAAGGCCGACAGGGCAGGAATTTTTGCGAGCTGCTTCGCGGCCAGCTCCGAAGTTTTGCGGCGCAGCGATTCGAAATCGAAGGCATAATTCGTTTCGAAGACGTACTGCAGCGCGGCTTTCGCGCGGGCCGCACGCCATTCGGGATCGCTCTGGTCGACGAACACCGGCAAGAGCTCCGAAATCGAGCTGACACGCACTTCATTCAGGTCGTGAAACGCATTGAGCATGCGGGCATAAACAGTTCCCGCCTGTTCCGGGGTGGCGTTCTCGAGGCAGATGGCGTACAGCAGCGTCTCGAGCACAGGCAGCTCCTGCTTCGGCGGCGTGCCCCCATAAGCTTTCTTCAGCAGCAACGTCACCTTGCGGCAGACTTCGTGCTTGTCCGCAGATTTCGAGCGATTGGCTGCAACCATGGCGTATTGTCCGTCAGATTCCTGTTGATTCAGTTGTCTGTTCCAGGCCTGAGCCCGGAGCGTCCCCTGCCCCGCCGTCTGTTTCTTCCCCGTCTGTTTCTTCCCCAGTCGATTCCGCGTGGTCTTCACTCGTTTCGTCGGCGCCCGTGTCACCCTCGACCGTGCTCTCGCCGGCGGTCGTCAGGGCCTGACGGATGATCGATGAGGCTTCGATGCTGAGCTTGACGCCGTGATCGAGCACGAAGCTCAGAATCGGCGTATACCGCAATTCCAGCCGATCGGCGATCTGGGATTGAATGAAACCTCGCGCCGACCGCAAACCGTGCATTGCCAGCGACTGCGTTTTTTCGTCCCCCATCACCGACACGTAGACCCGCGCGGCCTTCAAATCGGGGCTGACCTCCGTCCGCAGCACGGTGACGTTTTTCACCCGCGGATCCTTGAGGCCGAACAGCACGGTCATGCTGATCGTCTCGCGCAAGGCTTCGGCGACTTTGGCGATGCGTCGCGAACTCATGTCGAAATCATTCTCTGGCTTAAACGGAACTCACGAAACAAGCCACGGCGGCTGTTTCCGAGCTGGCCCCCTGATGGATTCGGTATCGTCGATCGGCTGATGAATAACGAGATGCGCGGCACGTCGGTGCGATGGCGCGGCGTTACAAGGTCCGCTTGACCTCCTCGACCTTGAAGGCCCTGAAGATGTCTCCCTCCTTGACGTCATCGAAGCCGTCCAGCCGGATACCGCATTCCAGCCCGTCGCGGACCTCGCGCGCGTCGTCCTTTCCGCGCTTGAGCGACGCAATCCCGTACTCGTTCAGAATCCTCTGGTCGCGCTCGACGCGGATTCGATTCGACCGTTCGATCACGCCATTCAGCACGCGGCAGCCGGCGATCTTCCCGAACCGGCTGATCTCGAACACCTTGAGCACCAGCGCCCGCCCCGTCAGGGTTTCCACGCGTTCCGGCGGCAAGAGCCCTTCCATGACCTTCTTGATGTCGTCCGTGATCTCGTAAATGATGCCGTACGGACGGATCTCGACCCCCTCGCGTTCTGCCAGTTGCTCGGCCCGATCTTCGGCCACGACATGAAAGGCCACGATGATGGCGCCCGAAGCGCTCGCCAGATAGACGTCGCTCTCGTTGACCCCGCCGACCCCCTCGTGCAAGACGTTCACATGCACTTCGGGATGCTGGAATTTCGTGATCTCGCCTTTCAGCGCTTCGAGCGAACCGGGCGTATCGGCCTTGACGATAATCGGCAGCTCCTGCACTCCGCCTGCTTCCGCCGCCGTCAGAATCTCTTGCAGCGAACGCACCTTCCCGCGCTGGGCCAACTGTTTTTCGCGCCCGCGATCGCGACGCACCGTCGCGGCCAGACGCGCTTCTTCGAGATCTTCCAGAACGAAGAACCGATCGCCGGCGCCAGGCACCATGTCGAGCCCCGCCACGACCACCGGCATCGACGGTCCGGCTTCGTCGATTTCGTGGTCCTGATCGTCATACATGCTGCGGATGCGACCGTACCCTTGCCCACACAGGATGACGTCTCCCTTACGGAGAGTTCCGTCCTGCACGATCAGCCACGCCAGAGCGCCCCGACCTTCGTCGCGAAACGCCTCGAGGCACACGCCGTTGGCGACGCGCATTGGATCGGCCGTCAACTCGCGCAGCTCGGCGACCGTCAGCAGCGTTTCGAGCAGGTCGTCGAGCCCCTGGCCGGTCAAACCGCTGGTCCGCACCACTTCCGTATCGCCGCCATACTCGGCGGCCAGCAATTCGTGCGATGCCAGATCGGTCAGCACGCGCTGCTCGTTGCGATCGGGCAAGTCGGACTTATTGAGCGCCACGACGATCGGCACGCCGGCCGCGCGGGCATGATTGAGCGCTTCGACCGTTTGCGGCATGACGCTGTCGTTCGCCGCCACGACCAGCACGGCAATGTCGGTGACGTTGGCCCCGCGCGCCCGCATTTCGCCGAACGCCGCGTGTCCGGGCGTATCCAGAAACGTCAGTTTATTCCCGTTGTGCTCGACTTGATAAGCGGCAATATGCTGCGTAATTCCCCCGACTTCGCCGGCCGCGACGTTCGTCGACCGAAGTTTGTCGAGCAGCGTCGTCTTGCCGTGGTCCACGTGGCCCAGGATCGTCACGATCGGCGGGCGCGTCAGGCGACCCTCTGCCGCGGCGGCGGCGACTGTGGCGTCGGCCAATTCCTGCTCAATGTCGCGCTCGTGCTGGATGTACAGATCGATCCCGCATTCCACGGCCAGGTCGAGGGCCGTTTCTTCGTCGAGCGTCATGTTGATCATCGGCATCGGCCCCCCTTTGCGGGCCATGATCCCCATCAGTTCCTTCACGGGACGCCCCATCGCCAGCGACAGACTGCGGAACGTGATCGGCGCGGAAATCTCGGCCGACGTCTTGGCAGGCGCGGGGCCGGCGTGACGACGACCGCGAACGCGATGCTGCCTGAGCCGCTCGCTGGCCGACGATTGGAGCTCGTCGTCTTCGGTGAGGACCCCGCCGCGCGAGCGCTTGGCCTGCCGTTGCTTGCGCTCCGACAACAAACCTGCGCCGCCGACACCGACCTTGCTGCTGCCGCCTCCCCCTTTGACGCCGGGACGCTTGACCTCTTCCGTGTATTCCTCGCCGAAATCGTCCCCCGTCGCCTTGCGCTTCTTCTCTTCGGTATGCTGCCGAATGTGCTCGTGAAGCGGCTTGCCTTCGAGCAATTCTCGCGACAGGCGCATCTCGGGCTTCTGGGCCGGCGCCTCGGCCGCGGCGGCCGACGCGCTGGCCGGCGCTTTGGGCGCGGGAGGCGGCTCGGCCAGCTTCGGCAATTGCGGCGTCGGGCGGCTCTTCGGCCGGCGTGCCGACGGTGGGGCGATTTGCGTCATGTTGCCGCGCGGCGCCATCGTCCGCATCGAGCCCGACGCGGGAAGGTAGTCCTCGCGGCGGAATGGCGACAGCGGAGATCCCGGCTCACGGACCGCGGGGGGGGCTTCCGCAATCCCGTCGTCTTCGGCTTGTGCGGCTGTTTTGGATTCGGCGGCCGGGGCGGCTGCCGGCGGTGCGCTTTCGGCGGCAATCGGCTGACTCTCCGACTCGGCCGGTTCGGCGGCGGCCGGTGTTGCCGAGGGTGTCGTTGTGGACGACTCTTCTTCGATCGGGGCGACGGCCTCGTCTTCGCGCCGCTCGCGCCCGGGTTGGGCCCGCGGCGCCAGCGCGCGGATCGTGGGAACCTTGCCCCCCGTCGGCTTGACCGGCTCGCGAGTGGGAGTCAGGGTTTCGGACTTGGCTCCTCCGTCCTGCGCAGCAGATCCCTGCTTGATGAACGCCAGCACGCGATCCCGCTCTTCCTCCGACACGCTGGCCAGAGGAGAGTCCTTCAGGTTAATGCCCAGCTTCTGGCAATACCCGATCAGGACCTTGCTGTCCATGTTCAGCTCTTTAGCGAGCGTGAATATCCGGATCTTCAACAGGCGTTCTCCCTGATGTGTGCTTCACTTCGATTCAATCGATGCCGGAATTTACGCCGGCGGTACTTCTTCTACGTGCTGGGGGGATTGCCCCTCAGATAAGCGTGCGCCGGCATCATGCCCATTGCCGGCATGCGTCTCTGTTTCGGGTTGCTGCGCCGCCACGTCATCCGCCGCCGGCGCTTCGGCAGCGGACTCGGATGATTCAGTGTCGGCATCTTCGGCAATGGGCTCCCCGGCATTGCCGTCCGCGGCTGCCGACTCGGCGCTGGCCGGGGACTCCGACTGGGCTTCCACCGTGCCATCGACCGAGGCCACCGGTTCGTCGGCGGGTTCAGCCTCGGCCACGCGTGCGGCCCGGCGACTCTCGGCTTTTTGGGCGGCAGTTTCCTTTTCGAGCCGCTCGGCTTCGCGCTCGGCGAATTCGACGAGCGGCGCACATTCTTCGAGGCTCAACCCCGACAATTCGGCCAACTGGTCGGGCTCGATCACCGACAGGTCGTCGAAGCTGAAAAAGCCCTGCTCGACGAGGTTCTCGGCGAGTTGATCGGGCGCGCCGGGAACCGCACTGAACGCCTCGATGGATTTGTCGAGCTGATCGTTCAGCTCTTCCCGAGTCATAATCTCGATGTCCCAGCCTACGAGCTTCGACGCGAGCCGCACGTTCTGGCCCCGCTTACCGATCGCCAGTGAAAGTTGGTCATCCTTCACCAGCACGATCACACGACCGAGCATGGGGCAAAGGATGACGTCTTCGACCTCGGCCGGTTGCAGCGCGTTGGGAACGAGCACCTGCAGCGAATCGTTCCAGCGGACGATGTCGATCCGTTCGCCGGCCAACTCGTCGACGATGTTCTTGATGCGCGAACCGCGCACGCCGACACACGCGCCGACGGCGTCGATTTTCTGGTCGATGCACGAAACGGCGACCTTCGAACGGTAGCCCGCCTCGCGCGCCAGCGAGCGGATCTCTATGATGCGCTCGGCGATTTCGGGGATTTCCAGCTCGAACAAGCGTCGCACGAGGTCAGGGTGCGTTCGCGACAGGATGATTTTGACGCGAGTTCCCGCTTTGCGAACTTCGAGCACCACCGCTCGCACCCGCTCGTTGACACGGTACGCTTCACCTGGAATCTGCTCGCTCCGCGGCAGGATTCCTTCGACCTTCTGAAGATTGACGGTCGCCGTACCCCCCTCGAAGCGAGACACGGTACCGGTTACGATCTGGCCGCGCATGGCGACATAATCGTCAAACTGGGCGTCGCGCTCGGCTTCGCGGATCTTCTGGATCATCACCTGCTTGGCGGTCTGGGCGGAAATGCGCCCCAGGATCTCTCCCAACTGATCGGAGTCGAGAACCTGGCCCTCTTTGAGCAATGTCGGATGGCCGCTGTCGCGATCGATTTGAATTTCGAGCGGAACTTCTTCCCCGTAGTGCTTTTTGGCCGCCGACAAAATCGCCTGTTCGATCCCTTCGAACACGATCTCTTTGTCGATATTCTTGTCGCGATGAATCGCGTCGACGATTCTCAGAACCTCGTTACCGTTCATGGTAGATCCTTCCCGACAACCACCCCAACCTGCACCTACGAAAAAAGCGGGAGCGCGTCCCACACAACGTGACGCCGGCTCTCCGCCCTTGACGGCTTCCATCGACGGAGTGCGACACACCTCGCAGTCCCGCGACGAGAAGCACCGATGAACGAGCAGCCTTTCGGGCTGAAACTTCCACGGCACACTACATATTCGTCATCCTCAGATCGAAGGACTGACCCATCGACGTAACCTACAGGCGGCCCCGGCAGTTACTTGCAATAAGTGTATGAACGATACTGACCGAAAGTCAACCTGTCAAGGATCCGCCGGCCGGAACAACAATCAATCTCTGTGTGCATTTTTGTCGTTCCAGCCAATTAGCCCATTCATCCCATGATCGGTCGAGCTCCCGGGTATGAATTCGTCCCGTCTCCCCTTTCCTCGGCGGACTCCGCGGTGTACTTTTTCGTCGATTCATGGATCATCGCTTCTCGGAATCGGCGAAATTGATGCAAACCCTTCCCGTGATTGATCTCCATAACGGAATCGTCGTTCGCGGTGTGGCGGGAAAACGTAGCGAATATCGGCCAATTGTGAGCCGGCTGACGGCTGCATCCGATGCACTTTCGGTCGCGCGGGCCTTTCGTGAGCACTTGGGCCTGGCCCGCTTGTATGTCGCCGATCTCGATGGAATCTTGCATGGACGGCCGAATTTGCCGGTTTATCGCACGCTGGCTGGTGAGGGATTCGAGTTGTTGGTCGACGCCGGGTTGCGGGAAGCTGCCGATGCGGAGTCGGTCGTGGCGGCCGGAGCGGCGCAGGTGATCGCCGGGCTGGAGACGTCGTCCGGACCGAGTGCGCTGGCGGCTCTCTGTGTTCAGATCGGCGCTGCCCGAGTGATCTTCAGTCTCGATTTGATGCGGGGTTTCCCGATTGGCAAGCTGGATGCGTGGGGCTCGTCAGATTCATTCGAGATCGGCTGCCGGGCGGCGCAGTGCGGAGTGACCCAAATGATCGTCTTGGATGTCGCACAAGTCGGTATCGGGGAGGGAGTCTCGACGACGCCGTTGTGCCGACGGCTCAAAGAGAGGTTTCCGGAGCTGTTGGTCATTACCGGCGGCGGTATCCGAACTATTGCCGACGTTCAACAACTGGCCGACGCGGGAGTGAACTGTGTCCTGATTGCCAGCGCACTCCACGACGGAAGGATCGGTGCGCAGGAACTTGCGACTTTGGCAGCAGTTGTCCCTTCATGAATGTCGCCAACTCGCCCAGTCTGCCGGTGATTTTTGGACGACACTTTCCCAATGCCCTTTCCCAATGCCATAGAGACTCATAAACACTAATAAATCTATTGTCTGCTTGGCCACCTTCTGAAAACGGCAATTAGCGTCGATCAGTGTTTATAAGCGTTCCGAATCGTTTTCCGTCCGTTCTTCCGTCTCCCGTTCCCTCCAAGTCCTCGGCGGTTCGATCTGTTCTATTTCCGGCCCTTTTGCCAATGATTCCCGATTTTTTGCGTCTGGTTTTCTCCTCTCTGCTCTCCACCCCTCTCCTCTCTCGCGCAGCGCGGCCTGTTCCGCTAAGAATTCAACTTCGAAATTTTTTTGCGGGTCGTCGGCGCGACGCGTAAGCAACCGCGAATGCGTCGATTGAAACGAATGCCGCAGAGAACGAGAACCGATCACTTTCCGGCCCTTTTGCCAATGATTCCTGGTTTTTTGGATACCTGTGACGGACGAAGATAGCCACAGAGTTCGCAGAGGCGCACAGAGAAAGAAGAGCCGAAACGAGTCAGATTTCGGTTCCAACCGTCTTTCATCCGTCCGTCCCCTTTCCCGTTTGTTCTCCTCTCTCCTCTCAACCCTCTCCTCTCTCGCGCAGCGCCCCGCCGTTCGTGAGTGGCTCCCGCCCATTCGTGAGGGGCTTGCCCCTCATTCGTGAGGGGGTGCCGCGCACCCCCCACGAATGCAAATTCTCGGTGTTTCTTCCATTCGTGAGGGGCTCCGGCGAGTGTTTCGGATCCACAGCGCTCCCATCGGCTTGCATCTTGCTTCAAGCGAAGCCGCGGCAGACGCCTCAGGCCCCTGGGGAGCCGGGCACGTCGCCGCCCGGGCCGCCGGATCGGTCAAATGGGCCGTCACAAGATCCCCCAGAC
>DASYAR010000130.1:0-14819 GCA_036501235.1 Planctomycetaceae bacterium | reverse complement strand
GGCGGCCCTTGCCCGGCGATCACGGCGCCCACGGCACCTTTGGCGAGCGCGCCCAGAAGGATTCCTGGCAATTGTGGGCCACCATGCACCGCCCCTGGCTGGCCGTCGCGGGACTGGCAAGCGCCGTCTTGCTCGGCGCGGCGCTGTTCGGTCGCCAGCCCCGGAATTGATTGATGCATAACCGACCGACGACTCCCATCAGCAGTAGAAGTGACGCGGCCGATCTGCGTGATTTTCACTGGTGGCAACGGGCGACGTTGTACCAGGTTTATGTGCGTTCATTCTTCGACTCCAATGGAGACGGCATCGGCGACCTCGCGGGAGTCCTCGCCAGGCTCGATTATCTCTCGTGGCTGGGCGTGAACACCGTCTGGCTTTCGCCGATTTATCCTTCGCCGCAGGCCGATTTTGGATATGACGTGGCCGATTACTGCGACGTCGATCCCTGCGCCGGTTCGCTGGCCGATTTCGATCGGCTCCTGGCCGAGCTGCATCGGCGGAACATGAAATTGCTGATGGATTTTGTGCCGAACCATACTTCGTCCCGACATCCCTGGTTCATCGATTCCCGCCGCGCCCGCGACAGTGCGCATCGCGACTGGTATCTGTGGCGCGATCCAGCGCCCGGCGGCGGGCCTCCCAACAACTGGCTGAGCCAGCAGAACGAGAGCGCCTGGACATTCGATGAGACGACCGGGCAATACTATCTCCACATTTATTTGAAGGAGCAGCCGGATCTGAACTGGCGAAATCCGCAGGTACGGCTGGCCATGCTCGACGTGCTTCGCTTCTGGCTCGATCGAGGGGTAGACGGATTTCGCATCGATGCCATCGCACATCTGATTAAGGATCGCCGCTGGCGCGATAATCCGCCCAACCCCGATCTCCGATCCGACGACCCGCCCAGCAAGCGTCAAAAGCCCTTTTTTCTACGCGATCAGCCCGAGGTGCATGAGGTCATCGGCTGGTTCCGCCGGTTGATCGATTTATATGGCGATCGGATTCTCATTGGGGAGATGTACCTGTCCCCGGGGCGCCTCGTCTCGTATTACGGCCCCGACGGGCTCAGTTTTCCCTTTAACTTCGAGCTCACGGAAATCAAATGGTCGGCGGCACGAATCCGGGCGGCCATCGCTTCGTACGAGGCGGTGCTCGCACCCGACGACTGGCCGAACTGGGTCTTGGGAAACCACGATCGCCCTCGTATCTCCGCCCGAATCCCGGAGAATCATCTCCGTCTCGCCGCCCTGCTGCTTCTGACTCTCCGCGGAACGCCGACGATGTATTACGGCGATGAAGTGGGAATGCTTTCTGCGGAAATAGCTCCCGATGAGGCCCGCGATCCGCGGGGCCGGGCCTTGCCGGGCTTCGGCCGCGATCCCGAACGGTCCCCGATGCAGTGGAACGCCGATCGCGCCGCCGGCTTCACCGTCGGCGAACCCTGGTTGCCCGTGGCGCCCGATTATCAGCGGCGCAATGTCGCCAGCCAGCGAGATGAGGCTGGTTCACTGTTGCGACTTTACCAACGATTGCTCGAACTGCGAGCGAAAGAACCGGCGCTGGAAGTCGGCGAGTACGACCCCGCGAGCGCACACGACGACATCGTCGCTTATTGCCGCACCTTCGCGAACTCGCAGTTTTTCGTGGCGCTGAATTTCAGCGACCACCGACTCGAGATCTCGCTTCCGCTGCCATTCACCCGCGGGCAATTACGCCTTTCGACCGACGAACTGCGACGCGAAGGCCTGGTCGGACCCTCTATCGAGCTTCGACCAGGGGAAGGCCAAATCATCGCACTGGGTCCCTCTGCCACGGCATCATGATTGTCGCGCGACACGCATGACCCGCCGGTAGGCGTCGGCGACGACTTGATAGCATTCACACGAGCTCGTGACGAGCCCGGCGCGATCGGCGATCGTGATCCGTCCGCGCTGGTATTTGATCAGACCGCGATCCTGCAGCTTTTTCATGACTTGGGAAACGGTCGCCCGCCGCGTTCCCAGCATGAGCGCCAGGAATTCGTGGGACAACGAGAATGGGTCCGAATCGACGCGATCGCGCGTCGTCAGCAGCCAGCGGCAGCAGCGCTGCTCGATGGAGTGCAAGCCTGCACAGGCGGTACTCTGCATGATCTGCGACGTGAAGGCAACGTGGTAATGCAGCATCAAGCGCTGCATCGGGCCGGCTTCTTTCAGCAAGTCGGCACATTTGATGCGCCATGCGGAACCCGGAATCTGTACGACACACCGATATGGGACGAAATCGATTCCCCACAGCGCGGCGACTCCCGTCATTCCTTCGTGGCCGATCGTCCCCACCTCGATCGATCGACCGTCCTGCCCGACATTCACCAGCGAGATCACGCCCCGTTCTGGAAAAACGGCATACCGAACTCGATCGCCCGGCTCGTACAGCACGTCTCGTACGATCAGGTCAAAGGGATGCAGATGGGACTCAAGACGCTGGAGCACTCCGCCGGGCAGAGCAGCCAGGAGCTGATTTCTCGGTTGCAAGGAATGTCGCGTCATAATTCGCAATCGGGATTTTCTATTTATTTTCAACCATGATCTTATGGTGCGATTTCCATACCGTTTTCTTCGCAATTGGGCGCGCTGGAATTCTGAAAAAATCAAGACATCTGTTCGCTACCGAACAGACGGGCTAAGGCATAAACGTCAAGATCCGACCCTTTGCCGGGATGGGCCGCGAATCAAAGTCTCGCACGGCGAATTTGGTTCGCCATCCTGAATGAGACTGGCACAGCCCCTCGCGAATTTGTTTTGCTGGCCCGAAACAGAATCGTCGACGGGGCTGTGTCTTTTTTTGCGTCCCGATTTTTTTCGCGACCCGGCACTACTGGGCCGGTCCCTCGAGCGTTTCCAGCATCCCTTCCAGAGGAATTCCGAGCCACAGGGGCCGCGACTGCAAAACGTGCGTCGTTTCGAGCAGCAGTCTGTCGAGCAGCAACGCCCGGAACAGCGTATTGCGGGACTCGGAGCTGATCGGAATGAATGAGGCCTCGCCACACGTCGCCAGATACCCCTGCAGGAGTGCGTCGTGCACCCAGGCGCGCCAGGCGCGAGCCCAGGGAAGCAACGCAGGTCGGTCTTCGTTACGGACGGCCCCGGCGGCCTTGCCGCGGCGCGACGCCAAGCCAAACAGAGTGGCATAAGCAGCGTAGTCGAAAGACCGCATGAGCGTGATCACGTCGCGAAACGGCGAGCGTTTGATCCGCCGTTCACCAACCGACAAGTCATCCGGTCCGCCGAAGTCGACAAACACGAAATCTTTGCCCGTGAACAGGATCTGGTGCAAATGACACTCGCCGGGGCAGCGAATACGAGTGGCTGCGATCGGGCGGTCGGCGATCGCCCGGAATTCTTTCTGCAGCAGCGGTTGCAGCGAACGGACCCGCGCGGCGAGGTCGGCGAATTCGCCGGGAATTCGTCCTTTTTCCCGCCCCAGCTTGTCCATGACGTCGAACAGCACATTGCGCATCGACTGATACAGCGACCGCTGATATTGCATGGAGATCGGTTCGGGAGCAAACTCGGGCCGTTCGGCGGCCCGGCCGAGTGTCAGATGAATTTCTCCCAGGCGGTTTCCCAGCAGGCGCGTGAGCGCCAGGTAACCCCCGGTGAGGCTGGCCACCGATTCGGGAGGTTGGTCGACGGGCGCGCCCAGCGGTCGGCCGAGAGGGGCCGGCGGCAGCGGCTCCGGGGGAGGGAGCGTCGCCACCGCTTCGAACAGCACGCTCAGGTGGTCGAGCGCGTGCTGCCAGGCGTCCCCCTCGTTGACGATGTAACCGTGGAGGACGGCCAGGGCCATTGGGTCTCGGCCCCGGCGGCGATATTCGATGGCGCCCCCCAAGGGCGCGACTTGGGGGACCGCATGATCATCAGCCAGAAATCTCCCCAGCTCCAACTCGGGGTGCAGCCCCTCTTCGATTCGGCGATACAGCTTCAGGTTCAAGCGATTGCCGTAGCGAATCGTGCGGTTGGAATGCTCGCTGACGCTCAGCACCGGCGGCAGTGGTTCTTCCGCAGGGCCGCGCAGCGTTTCGAATGCGGCGCTGCGCCAGCCTACAAGTTCGTTGTCGGCAGTGCCGACGTGTGGCGCGTCTCCGGCAATCGTCGTCAGCAGCGTCTCGCAAAACGCCGGCACGTTGCAGGCATCATACAGCACTCCCGGCTGCGGGCCGCTGAGGCGAATCATCGCGGCGGGTTCGGCCCCCGGGGGCCAGGCGGCGGCTTCTTCCTGACTGGCAAACGCCAGCGCCACGGCTCGCGTTTCGGGCGTGCCCCGGTCGAATTCGAGGTCGACGATCGCCAGCCGTGCAGCCGCCGTCCCGTACGGTATGCGAAACGATTCGCGCAGTCTGAGCGCGCGCAACACGCGCCAGGGACCGGTGACGTCGGCCCGATTGAAGTGCTTCCGTAACGACGATTCCAAGAGCCTCTGGCCCGAATTCTCGAACAGCATTTCCCAATCGCGAGTGGTCCAGATTTCCGCCAGGTCGGTGGGGACCGCCGCTTCCGATTTCTCGGGTGAGATCGAAAACCAATAGATTGAATGCGGGGACAATGTCAATAAATAGGGCAGGGAGCCGACGCGGGGAAAGGCCGTCCCGCCGAACAGCTCCAGCGGCACGACCCCCGCATACTTCGAGAGGTCGAGCTCGACGTACTGGACGAAACGCGCCAAGTTGGCGACCACGAGCAACCGTTCGTCGCCGAACTCACGAATGAAGGCCAATATGCGGCGGTTCTCCGGATGCAGGAATTCGATCGAACCGCGACCGAAAGCCGGATGCTGGCGGCGCTGGGCAATGAGCCGCTTAGTCCACCACAGGAGCGAGCTGGGATTGTTCTGCTGGGCCTCGACGTTGATCGCCTCGTAGTGATACTCGGGATCGATGATGATCGGCAGGTACAGCTTCTGCGGATTGGCCCTTGAGAAGCCCGCGTTGCGGTCGGCGCTCCATTGCATGGGGGTCCGCACGCCATTGCGGTCCCCCAGATAGATGTTGTCCCCCATGCCGATTTCGTCTCCGTAGTACATCACGGGCGTTCCCGGCAGCGAGAACAGCAGGCCGTTCATCAGCTCGATGCGGCGGCGGTTATTTCCCAACAGCGGGGCCAGGCGCCGGCGGATTCCCAGGTTGACCCGCGAGCGCCGGTCGTAGGCGTAAGCGCGATACATGTAATCGCGCTCTTCGTCGGTCACCATTTCGAGCGTCAGCTCGTCATGATTCCGCAGAAACAGGGCCCATTGGCAGATTTCGGGAAGGGCCGGCGTTTGATCGAGGATGTCCACGATCGGAAAGCGATCTTCCATGTGCATCGCCATGAACAGCCGGGGCATCACCGGAAAATGGAACGCCATGTGGCATTCGTCGCCGTTTCCGAAATACGCCACCGCGTCTTCAGGCCATTGGTTTGCTTCCGCGAGCAGCATGCGGCTGGGAAACTTCGTGTCGACGTGCTGCCGCAATGTTCGGAGAAACTGGTGAGTGTCGGCCAGGTTTTCGCAGTTGGTCCCTTCGCGCTCGAACAGGTAGGGAATGGCGTCCAGCCGCATGCCGTCGACCCCCATTTCGAACCAGAAATCGACGATGGGAATCAACGATTGCCAGACTTGCGGATTGTCGAAATTGAGGTCGGGTTGATGGGAATAGAACCGGTGCCAGAAATATGCTTTCGCGACGTGATCGTAGGTCCAATTCGACGTTTCGAAGTCTTTGAAGATGATGCGGGCGTCGCGATATTTTTCGGGCGTGTCGCTCCACACGTAAAAATCGCGCTCGGGGCTGCCCGGCGGGGCGCGCCGCGCCCGCTGGAACCAGGCGTGTTGATCCGACGTATGATTCAACACCAGTTCGGTGATCACCCGCAGTCCGCGATTGTGCGCCTGCTCCAGGAATTCGCGAAAATCGGCGAGGTCTCCGTATTGCGGGTTGATGCTCGTGTAATCGGCAATGTCGTATCCGTCGTCCTTGAGCGGCGACGGATAGAAGGGCAGTACCCAGATCGCCGTAATGCCCAGGTCCTGCAGGTAGTCGAGTTTCTGCGTCAGGCCGCGGAAGTCGCCGTAGCCGTCGCCGATGGCGTCGCAAAAGGCGCGAACATGCACCTCGTAGATCACCGCGTCTTTAAACCACAGCGGATCATTCAAGAGCATGTTTGCCCGATATCTGAGGATTGGAACGTGTCTCCGATCGTCACGTCTTGTGGGCCGGCACGCAAGGGTGCGTTCGCTTCCGGCTCCCGCCGGAGCGCTGGCTGCTGCGCTTGCCGGACTTGTGCCGTGTCTCGCGGACAGCGCCCCCCAGTTGTCTCTCCATCCGCTGCTGCAAGAGCGCCAGGACGGCGGCCTCTTCGGGGGAGAGAGTCGTCAGCGAATCTCGCAGTTCGGCTTCGGTGCGCCGTTTCAGTGTCTTGATCAGCGACCGGTCGAGGTAGGCTTCGATGACGGCGGGGTGAACGTAACTCTTGCGGCACACGGCGGTGGTATTTCCCAAACGCTCTGCGACGCGCTCGATCGCTCGAGTGATATTTCGCTTGGCGGCAGCCTGAGAGTCGAACTCTTCGAACTCGCGCAGCGCCTGCGCCGCCAGCGACGTTCCGGCCCACGTGCGAAAATCCTTCGCGGTAAAATCCTGACCGCTGATTTCCCGTAAATACCGATTCACGTCTTCGGAACCGACGTCGCGCACCCGGCCGCCGGCATCGACGTATTGGAACAGCTCCTGGCCGGGCAGGTTCTGGCACTCACGCACGATCCGCGCCAGCCGCGAATCCTGAGTTTCGACCTCATGGCCGATCCCGCTCTTGCCGAGAAAGTCGAATTCGATTTTAGACCCGCGCACTTTCGCGTGTTCATCGCGCAGCGTCGTCAGACCGAACGAGCGATTGTCTCGCGCGTATTCATCGTTCCCCACGCGAACCAGGGTCGTCTCGAGCAGCCGGGCCACGGCGGCGAGCACTTTTTCGCGAGGCAGTCCGCGGCGACGCAGGTCGCGATTGATCCGCGTTCGCATCCGCGGCAGAGCGCGGGCAAAATCGATCATCCGCTCGTATTTTGTTTCGTCGCGTTCCTCGCGCCAGCGGTGATGATAACGATATTGTTTACGGCGCCGCGCATCGCGCCCGGTGGCCTGCAAATGCCCATTCGCGAAGGGGCAGATCCAGACGTCGGTCCAGGCCGGCGGAATGACGAGCGATCGAATCCTCCGCAGCACGTTTTCGTCACGCAACGTCCGACCGCTGGGACCGAAATACGAGAATGATTTTCCCCGCCGGCGCCGGATGATCCCCGGAACTGCGTCGCCGACGTAGCGCAACCCCGCATCCCGCGCCGCGATCGTGCCGTCGCGCGCAGTCTCTCGGGATAACTTGCGCCCCGTTCGATGACTTCGTAGCACGATCAATCGCTCCTAAAGCTGATTACCGTCAACCGGCGAAGATGGCATTTACCGTGCCATAAGCGCGGCTCCCACCGGCCGTTCCAATGATCGCCGGCTCGACGATCAGAGGGCTTGCGGATCGCGCCCGATAGGAATGGGATTGGAATCTCCCTTCCTCGTTTTGGATATGGTCGTCAGCCGATCAACACGGTCCCGATCCGACCAGGAGTCTTTATTCTGAGCGAACGACCGTCGTTCAGATGACCAGGTGGCAGATTGCGGCATGGAACATGCACGATTGCCGTGCCGCCCGATCATCCTGAAATCCGGATCAGAGGAATGGCGAAGATCGAGATCGGCACGGACGGTAGGCGACAGGGCCGGTCAAATTACCTTCAGAGCGTCGATGGAAGACATGAGATCTCCGATCAGGAAGGGTTGTCTGCCGGCTGCAGTCGCGCTGGAGTGCCAATTGGTGCTGGCCCTCCTGGCGGTATTTCCTTGTTCGGCGAGGGCAGCGACTTTCGTGGATGAGCCGGCGGTCATCGCTTCCGAAATCGCACCGAATCAGTCTCAAGCGTCCGAAACATCAAGTCCAGCGAACAGGGCAGAACCGGCCAAGGTAGACGCAGAGACACAGGACGCGGAGAAAAGGGACAAGACGCCCGGTGCGGCGGATTCTGGCCAGACGGAGTCTGACTACACAGACACGGACAAAAAAGGCACCCGGAAAGAAGACTCTGGTAAAAAAGACACCGACACCGACAAGAAAGACACCGATCAGAAAGTCGCGCCGACCAAAGAATCTGGTAAAAAGGTTGACGATCAGGATCATGATAAGGACGACGCAGCCAAGAAGGACGAGAACGACAAGAAGCCTGCTCCTCCGATCAAACGTGAAACCGATGGATTCGACGTCATTCCCGGCCCGCGGGACGATGTCGCACGAAATTCGCCGCTGGAAAAGATTTATCGCGCGCTGCAGGCTGCCCAAATTCGACTGAAGTTCGCCACGGCGGAGCATGGAAACCTTCAGGCTCTCGCCGATGCCCAGCGACTTCTCGCGATGGCCGCCGGCCAAATCGCCGAAGCCCGGGCTTCCGCCGCGATTCCAGATGATCGGTTGCAGGCCGCCGAAGAATCTTCGAATGCTCTGCAGCATGAAATCGATCGAGTCCGCCGCGTAGCAGCCAAGACTCTGTATGGCAAATTTGCGCTGATTCGCGGTTTCGGTCCAAAAATCGAGGAGGACGAAGAGTTCGAAGTCGTTTACTACTCTCTGGCCGGCGCCGCGCACCGTTGGGCCGTGCGCAAGGCCCTTGATCGTATTGCCAAAGCCGCCTCCACCGGCCCGCTGTATGTGTTGGTTCTCGTCCCCGGCGAATCGGCTGATGATCGAATCCATTCGCCGCTGGCAAAAATGGTCGATGCCGAAGTCCTGGGCGCTTTTGCCGGGGTCGCGGATGCCCGCGTGTATTCCGGCGCCCTGCGGACTGAATTCGATCCGATGCCGGCGTGGGACGCGCCCGATCCGGCTTTCGCACCATTTTGCCAGGAGTTTCTCAATCGCATCAAGCCCGAGCGCGGACCGCGCTCGCTGATGCTCGTGATGGTTCGCGAATTCTCCGACGAGAAAGGAGACCAGCACTGGGTGCAGGCCCAGCATCGAACATTCGAGTTGTCGAGCCTGGAAAAGGCGGAAGAGAGCCCGGAGAAACTCGAAGCCGACAAGGTCCGGTCTGCCGAGGCGATGACGCACGACAAAAGCCGCTTCAATATTGGCATCGTGAATGGCGCGATCGGCCTGTGGGGCATCGCCTTGCTCGTGCATTATGGGCTGTCGGTCGGTCACGGCTATGGCGGGGGCTGGGCGCGTCTGCTGGCGATCCCCACGGCGAGCTTCGTTTTGGGCCTGGCGCTGGCTCCCCTGATCGTCGTGGCCTGCGTCCGCTGGCTGCCGAACCCGGAAACCTATGCGAGCGCGGCAGCATGGTGGCCCTGCACGGCGGGAGCGTTGGCGTTATTCGTTCCGGCGGGGGTCTTTCGAATGGTGGCGGGAAGCGTGGGGCGCTATCTTCCCGACCTTTCATGCCATGGCCGGTGGGGCATTTCGTTCGTCCCGGTTGCGCTGGGGGTTTGTGCCGGCTGGTTGCGACCGGCGTGCTTCGCTCTCGGACTGGATGGCCTGCATTTCATGATGGCGATGGTCCTGGGAGCGGGGCTGCTGACGTATTGTTTTGGCCGAGCTATCGATCTGGCGGATCATTTTCCAGTGGCCATTATTCCGATCGTCGTCGGATTGGCATTGGCGTTCGGGGGCGGCGCGTTTTCGGGCTCGCCACTCATCCTCTGGAGCGTCGCCCTGGCGGCCGCGTTGGTCTCGGTGTCGCACGCGCTTTATTTGCGATGGCGCGCCCGGACGATGGGCGAGGGAGAGAGCACGTGGGAGACCGGCCGGAACGCCGCGGGCCCTCCACGCACGGTGGCACAACTCCGACAGGCGCTGGAATCGCCTCCTTATCATCCCCCGCGGGAGTTCGACCGCCTGCGAAAAGCGATCGAAGGATCGGCAGTGACCCGTTCCACCTGGATCGGCCTGGTCGGTCCGACAGCCTCCGGCAAGACGGCGGCAGCTCGCCAACTCATCGGTGAACTGCAGGCTTCCGAGGGCGACTTGCTGGTTCTGGTCGGTCAATGCGCCGAACAGGCCCCGCGCTATCAGCCATTCAAAGATGCCTTGGCTGAACTAGGCGTTTCACCGCGCCTGATGGCGTCACGATCGGACGGTGGCGAGGTCAACAACTTCTTCGATCGGCTGGCGGACGAGTTCGTTCCGTTCTGGGATTACTTCTCGAGCAGCAGCGACGACGACGAAGACGAAGGGGCCGGCAGTGATCTGCTCACCGCCATCACGAATGCCCTGGAGGCAGCCTCGCGGAAACGCACGGTGGTTTTGTTCCTCGACGACATTCAATGGATCGACGAGGGTTCTAAGGCGGTCTTGAAACACCTTCGCGACCATTTTGCACCTGGCGGCGAACCGAGATTGTTGATCATCGTCGCCGCCAGAGATACGCAGGCCCTCGAAAAATTGGACCTGGAAGAGAGAGTCTTTTCGCTCACCCCGCCGTCCGCGGCCGAGCAACAGCAGATCCTGGAGCGCGGCCTGGGGATAGAATCGAATTCGGCCCGCCGGCTCATCGGTGCGCTGGGAAGCATCGGCCAGGAAGCGGGTGGCATGTTCTGGCTGATTCGCGCCATTCAAGAGCTGGTCGCAGAAGACGCTTTCGCCGAGACAAACCACGGATTCGAGTTACGGCCTACATATATTAAATCGGGGCGCCTGCCGGTCCCTTCGGCGATGCGCGAGAAGCTCGCCGAATCCTTGACGGCGTCGGGCGCCCATCGGGCGATTCTGGAATGTGCGGCCCTCCTGGGAGAACGATTTCGCATCGACGATCTGGCCGAATGTCTGGAGCTCGACCGGCTGGAATTGCTGACGGTGCTGCGTGAGCTCGAACGCGAGTGGCAGCTTGTTCGCGACATTCCTTCAGATCAGGAACGCTACGCATTTTCTTCGACCTTTCTGCTGGAAATCATGCGTCAGGAATTGGGAGTCGTGGGCGTCGGGGCGAAGCCGGCCCGGCCGTCGAAAATTGCCCGTGAGCTGCACGCGCGGATTGCCGCAGTCTTCGAGCGCCGTACGCCACGCACCGCCGAGTTGACGTTCGGTATTGCCCGGCATTATTTCGCCGCAGGCAAGGCGTACGCGGAACAGAGCCGGGAAAATTGCCTGGCTGCGGCGCAAGCGGCCAGTCGGACAGGCGCTGCAGATGAGGCTCGGAAATTCGCCGCGATGGCCGAACAGTCGGCGCGATTGGCCACCAATCTGGGCAAAGTGGTTCGCGACCGTGCAGCGCTGAGCGATGTGCCGCCGGCTCCGGCAGTTGAGAAATCAAACGGGCATGGCCATCCCGACGGAATGGAACAGGGGTCTGAAAATCAATCCGGCGGAGTTTCTCGTTTAAAAAGCAGTCTGGGATAGCAGGACTATCTCTGGTCTTGGCACTGATTGTGCACGTCGTTTCTGGTTGATGCCGTATCCTCGCTTTAACAGCCTGTTGAAAAAGGGGACTGTCCCTTTCCAATGAGTCGCGACCAATACTGCCGAGAGGGACTGTCCCCATTTTCAACGGGCTGCTAGTTACCGGAGTGACCGATCATGATCTCAAATCAAAAACCAAACACGACCCAGAAACATTTGAGCCCCGGCGATGATCTGGAGCAGGCCGTGCGGGCAGCCGTCTTCGCCGACTTGCGCCGCGCCGACGCGGCAGTCGCCCAATTACTGACCGCCGGCTTTTTGAACGACCAGATCACCGTCATCTGCTCTGATAAAGCCAAGGAGCGACACTTTCGCCAATTCGAGCATCAGGAGCCAGCCGGGAAAGACGCAGGCAACGCGGCTCTCGCCGGCGTGTCGATCGGCGCTCTAGCGGGCGGCCTGACGGCGATCGTCGTGGCCGGCGCCACGGGAGGCGTCCCCTTGCTGATTGCCGGGGCCGCCGGCCTCTCGGGGGGGAGTGCTATGGGCGGCTTTCTGGGAACGATGCTCACTCGCGGAGAAGAAAAGGAAGTCTCGAATTTTTACGATCAGGCGGTCCAGCACGACAAGATTCTCGTCTCCGTCGAGGTCCATGGCCCGCAGGCAGCCACTCGCCTGGCCCAGGCCGAACGAATCTTCGCCGCCGCCGGCGCCGAACCGTTCGAATTGCCGGAAGGCTGATTTCTGAAAGTCTTTCTACGGATCGGAATCCGTTTCTGCATACCCTTCGTTGTGAATAATGCGGGGCGTGCGAGTTGGCTCAATGCGACGACAAATTCACGCCGCATCCGCCCACAGCACGGCAACTTACGTCGATCGCATCGTTCCAGCCCGACCTCGTCGGCCCAATCCGAACCAAGCCGTTTCCCGCAGAGAAATCCGACACAAGAGATTTCCGGCAATCGCCTTGCGTTGCATTGGCATTATCAAGATCTCCTTTCACAAACCGGCCGGTTTGGGCGTCGTCAGGCAGGTTTTGAGCCGCGTCAGGCAGGTTTTGAGACGGGCCAAGCACATTTTGAGGCGAGCTCGCTCCCATTCGCATCTCTTTTTGCCGGCGGCGAGTGAACGACTCGTTCCGCGGAACGTCTCGGCCCACGCCCCCGCGACGCATTCGCCTGCCACGATTTCTGCAGCCCAGTCACCCACCATTATATACGCTGCGCGGCGGAAAATATTCCGTTTCAAAACGGAACGCGCACAATCATAGCAGAGCGCCTGCGAGTCGAGCGTCGCGCCAAGAGGCATAAGAAATGCTGCAGGCAGGAAGTGCGAGCGCGAGGTCGTCGGGTTAAATCCCAGTTCGTCCGCGAATGACGGGTTCACGCCTGACGACGGACAGGTTCCGCGGCAGATTTCCGGTGCGGCAATTTTTTTGCGAATGGGGGTCGATCCGCTGACTTCGATCCACGCATCGGGTATCGTCAATTTTGGACGGCCCTTTTTGCTGATCCGAAACGTGGCGGGTCTGACTCGCCGTCTTCGGCGGTGACGGCCATCGTTTCGACGGAACCAAATCTGTATGCGCCATCACTTTGGTGACTTTCTAGACCGCGATGGCGGGTATTGGACGACGATTCCAAATATCGACCGCTATGCATTTCGGATCGGCGATGTTCCCGCTTCCAGCAAGGAAGTAACGATTGTCACGATCGGAAAAGGGGACGAGAACTGGGCACGCGCACTGACTCTGCCCAACCTCGAGGAGCTGACACTGCATGAACCCACGCCAGAGCAACTCGGCGCGATCGGCGGCCTCCATGCGCTGAAGCGGCTGAGGATCACACATGCCAAGCCGAGATCCATCGAGTTCCTCCGATCTCTTCGCAGCGTCGAGGAACTCGTCCTGGAGTACGTGTCAGGCTTCGGCGATTTGTCCCCGCTGCGAGAATTGAAATGCTTGCGTTCACTCCACATCGAGAACCTGCGCCGCGTCTCCGATTTCACCGGTCTGGCGGGCGTCGGCAGTCTCCGATACCTGGGCATCCACGGGACACTCGACTGGAAGCAGCCCATCGACAACTTCGAGTTCCTGCGCGGTTTGCCTGGGGTGGAAGTGCTCGTGATGTGGCAGATCATCTGCCAGAAACCCTACCCGGCCTTATTGCCCGCAGTCTCCCTCAGAAAACTGAAGAAGTTACAGGTTCACGGAAGTTACCTGGCTGCCGAAGAATATGCGTTGCTTGAGGAAGGGCTCCCGGGTGTCGCGGGTGCGGATTGGGGACCGTACCGGATGGTCGCCATGTCATCGATCAACCTTCCAACGAATGATATTCGCGAGAATCTCCCCGAAGCAATTATTCGAGCTAATCACCCCGAAGTCAGGATTTGCTACGACGGCCAGCGCATCATCGACGACCCCGATTCTCGCTGGTTTGAGTTTACAGGCAAGCGGGCCGGACGGATCAAATGTGACAGCTCGAAAGCCGAGCAGAAGTGTCGTGACTATGCCGAACGATACGATGCCATGAAGCGAGCCGCGAGGGCACTGATCGATCAGCAGCGCCGTTAGTTGCCATCAATGTTATCGAGTCTTTGTCGCGGTAAATTGTGATCAGTCATGGCGTCGAATCATCCGTTTCAATCGCCGCGCGCTGCCCCAAAATACGATCCCGTCTCCAGATTCTCCCGGCACATAAACTGCTATTTCTTTCGGCACCCCGACAGTGGCGTACCAGTTGAGCCATAGACCAAGCGACCGTGGGACATGAGTCGCGATCTTCCCAATTGGCCAGTAAATCGAGGGAACACACCGAATCTTCGGGAGGGAAGTGTTCGATTGTTCCAGCGGCTCTGATAGCCACCAGCACGCCGGCCCGAAGCCGGGCACGTACAGCACCGGCATCACCACGCCTACGGCGATCCAGAACTGCCACGATCTGCGCCACAGCCAGTACAGCGGGCCACCTCGCGTTGTCGGTCGTGCGTCCATGCCCAGATCATATCCGGCGCGAGGCACGGGCGGGAAGGGGAATTAGCCGAGCCCTGGAACGACAAACTCCGTCAAAGAAATCTGGCGTATTGTCGTTTGCGCTGAGAGCCGAACGGGGTATGATCGTTGGCATGACTGATAATGGTATTTACATTATTACTGGAACATCCCTCTTGGGAATCCACTGGTTGTTCTTGCTCGCGATAGCATTTGGCGAGGAGTACACGAAATGGCTCCTGAATGTAATATGCTTTTTTGTCGGCGTGGCTGCTATATCGGCATTCGTTCGCTGGGTCAATCGCTTCAATGATCCGCGCCGACAAAAACCGCATCCTGGTGCTCCCTGACACATGTCGAATTCCCGACAACGCTCTGCC
>DASYAR010000129.1:0-2864 GCA_036501235.1 Planctomycetaceae bacterium | reverse complement strand
TCTCTTTTTCCTCCCATTTGTCCTCGTCATCGGCGTTCATCTGCGATTGCTATAGGATTCTGACTTCATGCTTGGTTCGGCGGTCCAACTCTTGGACGGCTGCCCGAATGATGCGGTCGAAGCCGACGAGCAAACGTAGATAACGAAGGTTGAACGCAGATCGGCAGCCAGGCTCCAGTTTGCCGAGCACTACCCCGACGCCCCGACCGGTTGATCGGCTGCCCGAGGATAATCGAGCCGGCGCGCTTTGGCGAGCCCCTCCAGGCTGGCGGCGAGCGACGAGTCGAGCTTGGGCTGTTCGACTCGCGTCCAGGGGAGCCGCACGGTGAATGTGCTCCCCTTGCCAAGCTCGCTTTCCAGCGAAATCTCTCCCCCCAGCAGCTTGCACAACTCTTTGACGATCGACAGTCCCAGGCCCGTGCCCGAGTATTCGCGCGTCATGGCGTCGCCGCCGGAAAACACGGCCTTGCCCTGGCGGAATTTCTCGAAGATGACCGTCTGGTCCTCAGGCGCAATGCCCACGCCGGTGTCCGACACCCTCAGCAGCAAGTGTTCTTTGTCGTCGCGGCCGGCCGTGATCGTGATGCGGCCCCCCTCGGGCGTGAACTTGATCGCATTCGACAGCAGATTGCTGAGTATCTGCTGGACTTTGACCTGGTCCTGGAGCATTTCGGGCAAACGGGGTTCGACGTCGGCCTTGAGGTCGATGTTCTTCCGCTCCGTCGTTTGCATATAGGTGTCGCACAGTCCGTGGACGACCGCCTCGATGCGGAACTCGGTCAGCCGCACTTCCATGTTGCCGCTCTCGATCTTGGCCAGGTCGAGGATGTCGTTGATCATTTCCAAGAGCACCTTGCCGGAAGTCTGGATGTTCTTGACGTAGCGTTTCTGCTTGTCGTCGAGTGAAGCGATCGATTCCAGCACGTCGCTGAAACCGATGATGGCATTGAGCGGCGTGCGCAGCTCGTGGCTCATCATGGCCAGGAACTCGCTCTTCAGGCGGTTCACTTCGTAGAGCTGCATGTTGAGCTGGGCGAGCTCGTCGACTTTCAGGTCCAGGTTCGAGTTGGCGTTGCGCAGCTCTTCCTGGATGGTCGTCAGGTGGCGCAGCATGCGGTTGAACGCCGCCGCGAGTTCCTCGAACTCGTCGCCGGTGTGGATGTCGGCCCGCAGCGAGATATTGCCGCGGCTGATCTCGTCGCTCACGTCGCGCAAGTGCTTGAGGGGCTTGACGATCACGTAGCGGACGATAAACCACGAGGCCACCATGGCCCCGAACACCGTAATGATCGCGAACGTCAGCAGCATCGCCCGGTTGTAGGTCTGAGCCTTTTGGGTTTCGGCGTCGGGAATGCTGATCTCGAGCACGGCTTCCAGGTCGCCGGGGCGCGCCTCGCCCTGGCGGTACATGGCATACGAATGGTGGCACCTGATGCAACTGTCTTTGGTCCGAATCGCCTGAAAGTAGCGATACTTGCCCCGCTCGCGCCGTTTGTCCCAATCCCTTTCCGGCGGCGGATCGCGGCTGAACTCGTTCAGCATTTCCGACTCGCTGTCGTCCAAGGCCTGGTCGGGCGAGTAGATGCTGGGCTTGATGAACCGAAACGTGTATTCCTGATCCGCCAGCTTGTCACCGAGCGATTTTTGTAATTGCTCGAAATCGTCGTGGCGCTCCGGTTGGGTCTCGAAAATATCCCAGTGCCGCCGGTACAGGATCGTATCGGCCAGCCCTCGGGCCGTGCGCCGCGTGGCGTCCTCGACAAGGTCGTCGGTCTCTTGGCTGTACCACCAGAAGCTGCCGGTGATGACCAGCAGCAGGCAGCCGCCGAACAAGAAGAAACACTTCCGCTCCAGGTGCGTCTCGCCCAAGACGTGTTTGAAAGAGCGGTAGGACATGTTCAGTGAATACGGGCCTCAGAGCTTACCCAGCCCTCATATTCTACGGGCTCTCTGCAAAATAAGCCAAGACCAGAACCGGCCGCGAACAATCGGCGGGGGGCATACCCAACATCGCATTTTCACAGGCCGAATGCGTTACGGCGCTCATTTTGTAGGGTCCGCTTTGCGGATCAACCGTCCTGTAAATTGACGAAGATGGTCCGCGGGAGCGGACCCTAAGCTTGACGCCGTCGTTCCGAGTTCCCATTTCGTAGGATCCGCAGTGCGGACCAATCGCCCGGCAATTTGACGAAGATGGTCCGCGGCGCGGACCCTACAACGGACACCGCCGTTCCGAGTTCCGCGTTCCCAGTGCCGATTTTTCCCTACAGCATGTCCAGCGGATCGACGTCGACCATCCATTGCACGTCGTCGCCCGGCTTCAGGTCGGCCGTGGCCTGTTTCACGGCCTGCCTCAGCCCGTCGCCATCGGTCGCTTGCGCCTGAAGCTGGAACCGATACTTACCGCGGAGCTTCGAGATCGGCGCCGGCGCCGGACCCAACACTCGGGCCGCGATCCCTGCAGCTTCGACCAGCCCGCGCAGCCGCTGGCCGATTTCTTCGGCCAGTGCCTGGGCCGGCGCCTGGGCCGGCCCGCGCACCACGACTCGGACCATGGCCGAAAAAGGCGGATAGTTGAGTCCGGCGCGCGTCGGCAGTTCGCCGGCCGCAAAGCCCAGGTAATCGTGCCGCAGGGCGGCCACAATCGCCGGATGTTCGGGGCTGAAGGTCTGCACCAGCACCCGGCCCCCTTTTTCGCCGCGTCCGGTTCGGCCGGCAACTTGCGTGACCAGTTGGAAAGTCCGTTCGGCCGCGCGAAAGTCGGGCAAGTGCAAAGCCGTGTCGGCGTTGATCACGCCCACCAGCGTGACGTTGGGGAAATCGAGTCCCTTGGCGATCATCTGCGTGCCCAGCAGAATTTGCAC
>DASYAR010000128.1:0-3468 GCA_036501235.1 Planctomycetaceae bacterium | reverse complement strand
CCCTGGTCCCGGAGTCATCACTTCGTCTCGGAAAGAACGACGTTCAGTTCTATTCTGTCGCGGCCCACGGGCAAGACTGGCGGATCGCGCCCTGTACGGCCTCTCGCCGGACCACGCCAGGAATGCCGTTGCGGTGAGCTGGAATTCAAGACATGGCCGCTTCCGCATCAGCGGGAGCGGCGCGGCTGCAACTGATCCTCAAGCGATTCGTGACCATTGCCGATTTCGAACGCGTGCAAACCGAAGAGCCGAGAAAGCTCCGTGCAGACCTGCACACCGCGGACACTGTTGCCTTTGGCATCCAGCCGCGGCGAAAAGACACCAATTCCCAATCGGCCTGGCACGACCGCGACGATTCCGCCGGCGACTCCGCTCTTCGCAGGCAACCCGACGCGAAAGGCCCATTCGCCGGCGTAGTCGTACATGCCGCACGAGAGCATCACGCTCAATAGGTATTTTACATATTCGGACTGGATGGCCCGCACACCAGTGACGGGATTGACGCCGCCATTGGCGAGCGTAGCGCCGATCATCGCCAGATCACGGCACGTGACCAGGATGGAACACTGTTGAAAATAGAGTTCGAGCGACTCCTCGAAACGGTCGCCGATCATGTCGAAATTGCGCATCAGATGCGTGATGGCCCGGTTGCGGTGCCCGGTGACCCTTTCGGACATGAAGACCTTGTTGTCGACAAAAACGTCATGTCCCACGTAACGGCCGAACATGTCGAGCATCCGTCCAACTCGTTCCGGATGATCCGCGCCTTTCACGAGATCGGCCGTCGCAATCGCCCCGGCGTTGACCATGGGGTTGAACGGGCGATTTGAGAGCTCGTCGAGGATAATGGCGTTGAAAGCTTCGCCGGTCGGCTCCACTCCGACCCGCGACAATACCCCTTCCAATCCCTGATCCTCGAGCGCCAATCCAAAGACGAGCGGCTTCGAGGCGGATTGAATGCTGAAATTCACGGTCGAGTCACCGATGTCGAATGACTGCCCGTGGGCCGTCACGAGACTGATTCCAAACCATTCCGGATCGGCCTTGGCCAGCTCGGGGATGTAGTCGGCCACGTTACCATCGGGCACGTCGCGGAACTCGTCGTACAGGCGCTGCAGTGTGCCGCGCAGCGGCGCGGCTGCCGACCGCATCCGTCCCGCAAGCAGATCAAGTTCATCGTGCGACGCTTCGTCTGACATAGCGGCTCCCACGGGAATCATGAATTCGATCAGGATTGGTTCAGTTCATGACCCGGTCGCAGATCCGCGCGAGCTCGCAGGAGAGCGGATGGTCCGGGTGGCGGTTCACGAAAATTCCGCTGCTGGCCAACTCGGCCATTTCTGCGCAGAGTGGAAGCATGCCGACCACCGGTGCGTGAAAAGCGGCCTCGACCTGCTCGCGAAGCAACGCCCGATCGGTACCGGCGGGAACCTTGTTGAGGATCACCAGGATCCGTTCGACATCCAGACGGCGAGCCAGTTCCAGAGTCACCGCCGTCCCCTGAAAATCCTGGTGGTCGGGACGCATGATCAGGACAAACGTGGTCGCAATGGCAATTGAGAGAAGCGTCTCCTCATTGACGCCGGGATGCGTGTCGATCATCAAGTAGTCCAGTTTCAGGGAGCGGATCAGGTCCTGAAACCCGTCGTTGAGTCGCGCGACGTCGTATCCTTCACGGAGCACCCGAGCGATCTCACCGGCTTTGATACTCGACGGGATGAGAAAAATGCGCGGGCGTTCGTCGGCAACCGCGACGCGGCCGATCGCCGCTTCGGTGACGTCGTATGCCGCATCCTGGATCGAGCAGCGTCCGTGGAGGTAGTCGTTCAGCGTGCGCTGAATGATTTCCTGACCGCATTTCAAAATCACGTGGATTCCGGGTGAGTGGATGTCGGTATCAACGACGCCGACGCGGTTCCCAGCACGGGCAATCAAGACTGCGAGATTCGCGGTCGTATTCGATTTTCCGGTCCCCCCGCGAAAAGAGTGGATCGCGATAATTTTCGACAATGGATCTCTCTGGCTTCAGTGACTTTGTTGCGTGGAATTCTGTTGTTCTGCGGATTGCCGGGCCCGCAGCTGGGCCACTTTCCTCTTCAACGCCTGAAAATAGTCTCCTGCCGCGATCTCGTCGACTTCCCGATCACGCAGTTGCTCATCCAGAACGAGCAGGGGCATGCTCACGGAATCAAAGCAGATTGTTTCACCACCCGACCTTCTCCCGCCGGAATGCTCCGATCGAAAGCGAAGCACAGGACCCCTCTCAGCCAACCGAAACGCCAGCCCGTCTTCCAACCGCAGATGATGCACACGTCGGCCCTCGACGAACACGCCGCCACTACTCACCGCGGACAATTCCCAGCCATAGCCGCTGTGGCGCAGACAGACATGCGAACGGGACACGACGGGGCTCGACAGCACGACATCGCAATCCCGGGAGCGTCCCAATTGGTAAACATCGCTGCCACCAAGATCCCAAGAATGGACTACCTGGCCAGCCTCGCTGTCGAGCAGTTCGAGTACAAACGAACTCGCAGGCATCAAATTGGAATCAGTCGTTGCTGTCGAGTTAGGTGCATGCAGAAAGATGAGACTTCATCAATCCCACACGGTGGTGCAAAAATCAAGCCAACCCTGACAGATAATCTGCCGCCAACCAAACATCGCGAATTCAAGCCGTTCCCCTGGACAAATCTCGTGGAAATCAGGCCTCGATTTCGCGCACGAGTGCTGGCAGATATTGCAGGTTCGCACTGCAGACTTTGGGCCGGCTAGTGCTTGCAGGTGGCTGTTCGCGCAGCCGTAAGACGTTGTATACTGACACCCCGCGACCACGTCACACAGATTTCGAAGGAATTCGATAGCGATGCCAAACACGATTCTTGTTGCGACGGCTTGGCTGGCGTTTTTGTCGACACGATTGGGTTTTGACGCGGATTCTCCCGTTCCGGCCGCGAACCGCATCCTGATTCGCGGCGAACAGCATTTGTTCTGCGTTAGCTCAGAGAAATCGGCGCAGCGATAGCCAGCCTTTCGCTGCTGGGCCACACCGATTCAGACCGGTTCCCGGCACCTTCCAGCCATTTTGGGTTGGCGTCGGGAAATGCGTTCAAAGTATCAGTCGGGTCTTCTTCCGCGCCCATCTAAAACTCGCCGGCGGGAATCAGGACCAGCGTCATCCCCAGCGAGTTCATGGTCTTCTCCGGACCCGCGGCGCGACGTTGAGGCTGCATGTAGAAAGCAGCCGTAAAGCCGTGCGGCGCAAATTCCGATTGGATCAGGAAACCAGCCGGTAGGTTGATGCGTCGATCGAGGTGACGATCCTGCGCTAGCAGCCCGTTGAAAAACTCGACTTTCGATCGTCACGTCGCCAGTCGGCGGCGGGACGCCGCACGAGTCGGAGGACCGCCGGCCCGCGCTGGAATTGCGAAGTCGTCGACCATGAAAGCGCCAGGACGCGCCAGATGG
>DASYAR010000127.1:0-21113 GCA_036501235.1 Planctomycetaceae bacterium | reverse complement strand
CGACGTCGAGCGTCTTCAGCAGTTCGGCGGCCGCCTCGTCGTCTTGACCTTGTTCCTGCAACACCTGGGCCAGGTCATAATGCGCCTCGACGGCGTCCGGGGAGACGTCCAATAGGGCTCGCAACACACCGGCGGCAGCATCAAAATGGGATTGCTTCCGCAGCGCCGTGGCCAGAAAGCAGTGCGCCTTGGAGTATCCGGGAAACCGCTGAACCACGCCGCTGAGGCGCTCGACCGCCATGTCGAATTCGCCCCTCGCGATCTGGTCCGCAGCCTCATCGACGATTGCCTCGAAGGGGAGCATATCTTTGATGTCGGCCAGCACCGGATGAGCCTGCTCTGTGCGACCCGCATTGCCGCCTCCCAGGTATCCGAGGTTTTCGAGCGCCCGCTTTTCGTGGGGCCGCAGTTGCATCTTGGCTGCCGCGTGCCAGACCAGGCGGGCCTCCAATTCCGACAGCCGCGATTCCATGGCCCGCGCCTGTTCGGGATGCGTCGCGGCCAGATCGTTGCGTTCGGCGGGATCGGCCGTGAGATCGTACAATTCCGGACGCGTCGTGCGAACGTACTTCCAATGCTTGTCGCGCAGGCTCCGCAGGCTGGACCAGCCGTTGTTCAGAAAGGGCTCGTCCGTGGCGGCGTAACACGGCGCTGTCGGGGCAGCGCCTCCCCTCAGGCTGTCGGCGATGCTGCGGCCCGTGGTCTGACGCGGATCGTCGATCCCGATCTGCTCGAGAATGGTGGGGGAAACGTCCACCAGCGAGACGGTGCCGCGGACGCGCCGTCCGGGGGCCAATCGCCCGGTTTGCCGGAAGATCAGCGGGACATGCAGCACCGATTCGTAGAGCGTCATCCCGTGCTTGGGTTCCTGATGTTCGCGCAACCCCTCGCCGTGGTCCCCCACCACGACCACCAGCGTCTGGGAATCCAATCCACGGGATTTCAAGAAATCGACGAGCCTGGCGACCTGGCGGTCGACGTACGCGATTTCTGCATCGTAGGGTTGATCGACAAAATCGTCGTGGAAGAGCTCGGTGTGCGCCAGATAGGGCGCATGAGGATCGAACAGATGAACCCAACAAAAGAACGGATGGGCCGGCTTGCCACCCAGCCATGCCAGCGCCGCGTCGACGACTGCCGCGCCGTCCCGCTCGCGATGCGCGTGTTCCCCGTCGGACGCGCTCCCCCTGATGTCGTCGTCGTATATCTTGAATCCCCGTGCTAAACCGAACCTGGCATCGAGGACGAACGAAGCCACAAACGCCGCCGTGTCATAGCCCTGACGCTTGAGAACTTCAGCCAGAGTCGGAATAGAGTCGTCGAGGCGCCCGCGCCCGTTCGAGCGCACGCCCGTCTCGGCAGGATACAGGCCGGTGAACAAACTGGTGTGGGCCGGTAAGGTCAGCGGTGCGACCGTCGCAGCGCTCTCGCATAAAACGCCCGCCGCCGCCAGTCCATCCAGGGCAGGCGTCCGGGCGCCCGCATAGCCGTAGCAACCGAGCCGGTCGGCGCGAGTCGTGTCGAGGGTGATCAACAAGACATTGACTTGGGGACGAGGCCAGAGCCAGACACAGAGAGTTCCCGAGATAACGGCAACCGCACCCCACGCCAAAAATCTGAGCCGCATCGTTTTTCTGTCACCCATTCAGCCTCGCCTGGAAACACGCCTCATTATCGACCGCCCCTGCGGCGTGTGTCAATCAACGTCGGAATGGTGGCGAGTTGGCCGGGACATTGTTAGAAATGCTGCGGGCCAAATCGTGTTCTCGTCTCCTTCGCAGAGGCGAACCTCCTTGGCCCCCTTGTCCCCGCAAGGACTGAACCCATGAATTTGCTCGAGTTTCCTGCCGGCGCGGTCATTTTTAGCGCCGGCGACCCGGCGACCCGCGCGTTTTTGATCCGTTCGGGCCAGGTTGAGTTGCTCCGAGATAGCGCCGGCGCCGTTTCGCGCGTGGCCCAACTCGATTCCGGCGAGGTCTTCGGCGAAATGAGCCTGATCGAAGAACGGCCCCATTCGCTGACTGCACGGGCGGGCAGTGACGTGCAACTGTCCGCCCTGACGCGCCCCGAATTCGAAAACCTGCTGACGACCGATCCGGCGACTTTCCGCCTCTATCTGAAATCGTTGTTCGAACGCCTGCGCTCTCTGTCGGCACAGGTCGAGCGGGCCAAATCCGCTCCGCTGCGGAAGGCCAGCGGCGTTTCCGTCACGATTCATCCGCTCACCCGCAGGGCTGCCGCGACGCTGCCCCCCGAGGGGTTGACGATCAACAAATTTCCGTTCCGCATCGGCCGGGCTGCCGGCGACCACGAAGAGATTCCGCTCGACATGAACGACTTGTGGCTGATCGACGAGATGCCTTTCAATATCTCGCGCAATCATGCGCTGCTCGAATGCGATGGCGACGAGGTGCTGGTCAAGGACCGCGGTTCATCGCTCGGTTTGTACGTGAACGACGCCCTGATCGGTAGTCGATCCGACGACCGAGAGACAGTCCTCGAAGACGGCGACAACGTCGTGATCCTCGGCGGGCGGATGTCTCCGTACCAGTTTCGAATTGAAGTCTCGCGGACGTAGTTTACGGCTCGATGATGGTAATCATTTTGTCGGGCTCGATCTCCGTGAGGACCTGCGCGGCCCCCGCGGGCCACTTCACCGTGAGCTTTTCGATTCGCGCCTCACGGGGAATTCCGAAAAATGGCCGCTGGTCGCTGTGAGAGAGATAGCTGCCGCCGCCTTTGATCTGCCGTGTCTGCTGGCCGGCCGACGTCGTCAACGTCAAGCGTGCGCCGACCGCATCCCGGTGGGATCGCGTCCCAATCAATCGGACCGAAATCCAACGATTGTCGTTGGGCGACTCGTTCGCGAGGACGATCGTGGGCTCATTGATCGGCGATAACACGAGATCGACGTCGCCGTCGTCGTCCAGGTCTCCGGCGGCAACGCCGCGCCCCAGATGCGGTTCCTGCAAGCTCGCTCCGGCGGCCGGCGCCACGTTGACGAATCGGCCGCCGCGATTCTCGAACAGCAGCGGCAGCTGCTTCAGCGGCGAGTTGACGGGATAGCGAATGACATGGCCATTCGAGACGAAGACGTCTTCGTCGCCGTCTCTGTCGAAATCGAAGAACACGGTTCCGAAACTGACGAACTGCATGCCCACGGCCGCCACGCCGACCGCGCGGCTGACGTGCAGAAATGTGCATTCGCCGTCGTTTCGGTACAGTGCCAGGCTTTCGCGTTCGTAGTTGGCGACCCAGAGATCGGGAAGGCCATCGAGGTTGTAGTCGGCCATGTCGATCCCCATGCTCCCTTCGGGGGTCGAATTCTCGGACCCGGCCACGCCGCTTTGCGTCGCGACCTCTTCGAATGTGCCCGTTCCTTGATTGCGGTACAAAAATTTCGGAACCGTGTCGTTCGCCACGTAGATGTCGAGATCGCCATCGAGGTCGACGTCGGCCAGCAGCACTCCGAGCCCTTTGCCGAGCGTCGTTCCCGCCGGTTCGAGGCCTGCCTCGCGCGAGCCGTCGCGAAAGGTTCCGTCACCCGAGCCAAAGTACAACGTATGCGGCAGGCCGGTAAAACTTTTCGGCGGGCAGACGTCGCGCCGTTTTCCTGTGGGGTCGGTGGCAGCGGGACAAAATGGATGGTTCGAGAACGACCAGTCGACATAATGGGCGACGTATAAATCGAGCACGCCGTCGCCGTTCAAATCTCCCCACGCGGCGCTCGAGCTCCACAGCGTGTCTGTGAGCCCGGCGTCCGCGGCGCCTTCGGAAAACGTCCCATCGCCTCGATTGCAGAACAGCGCGAGCCCGCCATAGCCGGTAACGAGCAGATCGGAAAACCCATCGCCATCGAAATCTCCCACGGCGGCGCCGTGCGAGTAATGGGGGGCGAGGTCCACTCCCGCCGGGACGGTCACATTCTCGAAAATCAGCCGTCCCTCGTTATGGAACAGCGCTCCCGGCCGTCCCAACATTTGCTGCGACGAGTCGAAAGATCCCCCTCCGGGTACGAACACGTCGAGAGCGCCGTCGCCGTCGTAATCGAACAGGGCCACTCCGCCACCCAGGGATTCCAGGATCGAGAAGTGGCCAGCTTCCTGTCCGTCGCGGTACGTGAAATCGACGCCACTCGTTTTCGTCGCGTCCTGGAACCGGGCCAAGCTGGCGATCGGGTCAGCCGTCCGGGCAGACGGTTTGGCCCCGGCGGGATCGATGACCGTCGGCCGTGGCGGCTGTGGCGACTGTTCCCCGCAACCCAGCAGCAGCATCCCTGCCAGACTGACGAGCCAAACTCGTCCGGCGGAAATCAAATGATCAGAGGCGCGCAAACTTCCCGATGGCATCGTTCGATTCTCGTCTTGGGTTGCATAACGTGTCAATCAAGTCGTCGGATCGAATTTGATGAACGGTATGTGTGGGATTGATCCGTTTATTTCGCCCTTTCAGGGCGACGGACATGTGCGTGATGCCGAATTCCCAGGGCGTTGCCCTGGGCTGATATCTTGCCGCCTTTCAGGCGGACGGATGCCACCAACCGTCTGGCCTGAAAGGCCAAAACAATCCAGCCCAGGGCACCGCCCTGGGTCCGCCGCGCCATAGACGAGCAGCGGCCCTGAAAGGGCGAAACAAATTTGCGGATCGCATTTCCGGTCTGTCATATTCCGATCAAGCTTTCCGTTTCTCGAATCACACTGGCGGCCGGCAATCTTCTGTGACAAAATTTGTTGTGGAGGTTCGTCCACGAACAATCGGCAGCATTCGGCGCCATGAATACCTCTCCAGGACTCGACGTCGACGCAGTGGCGACGAAGGGCCAATTTCGAACTCGCCACGGTTCGGGCCGGCGGATTCTTGCGGCCATCGGGATCGTCGCTGCCGTCCTGCTCGTGGGGGCCTGGTGGCGACGCTCGAGTCCCGAACAGTGTTATCGGCGCGGGCGGGATGCGCTGGCGGCAGGCAATCTTCCCGCAGCGCTCCGTGAAGCGGAACGGCTGATCGACATTCCCGGATCTGAGCCTCAAGGGCGGTTGCTCAAGGGATTGTCCCTCGTCCGTAGCGGGAAACCGGCCGAAGCCCTTACGCAACTGGAGCAGGCCAGCGTCGTGGAATCAAACGCAGTCGAGGCCAGCGCCGCCGCGGCACAATGTTTCTATCTCCTGGGCCGGCACCTCGAAGCCATCGACGCGGCGCACGCCGCCTTGGCGCGCGACGCCAACTGCCTCGATGCGCGGCGCTGGCTGGCTGCCGCCTATTACGATCTGGGCGCTACGCCTAACGCCGTGGCCGAACTGCAGCAAATCTCGGCCGCAGCACCGGCTGATCCTCGTCCTGATCGGCTCCTGGGGCTGATCGGCAAAGATGGCGAGCAATTTGCCCAGGCGATCGAGCATTACCGCGAATCGGTGCGCCGCGATCCACAACAACCCGATCGAGACCGGATCCATTTCGAACTGGCCGAATCGCTCATTCAATTGGGCCGGTTCGATGAAGCGCTGGCTGTCATTAAGGAAGCCGAGCGTTCGGCGGGAACGCTGACTCTCGAAGCGGAATGTCTGCATGGATTGGGCAAGCTCGATGCGGCACAAGAGGTGTTGCGCAGCGCCGTCGAGCTCGATCCACAATACTTTCCAGCCAGATTGAACCAGGGGAAGCTCTTCCTGATCGCCGGACAGGCCGCAGACGCAGAACGATCCTTGACGGAGGCGGCGGAGCTCCAGCCTCTCAATAGCCAGGTGCATTTCCAATTGTCGCAAGCCTGGAAGCGATTGGAAAAACCGCAGCAGGCGGCGGCCGAATTGCGTCGCATGCGTGAAATTCAGGCCGTCGAACGAGAATTCAGCGATCTGCACGAGACGGCCGCCAGACAACCGGCGGATGCCGAGGTCCGTTACCGCCTCGGCGAACTGGCCCGCGACCTCGGGAAGCCGGAACTGGCCAAAGTTTGGTATCGCGCGGCGCTGGCGATCGATCCCCATCACGAACCTTCCCGAGCGGCGTTGGCGACAATTCCCTGATTCGCCATGAAGACGAAATGTTGCGGCCGCCGGAGATCGCGGATACGATTTGATGGATGGGGCTGTGCGTGAGACATCGGCCGGGCCGAATCGATGAAATCGCCGGAAGAAACATGGTGCGTTGCGGATACATCCTCAATCGGCGCTCCGATTGGATTTGGTTTCTGGGATTACCGTTTTTGGCAATCGCGGTCGCACTGGCGTGCCATCGCTGGTTGCCCGTGATGGCGCTGGCGTCTGTCGGGTTGTGGATCACGATGCCACACCACTTGGCAACGTGGTTGCGGACGTATGGCCTGCGCGAAGATTGGGAACGCTGGAAAGGCCCCTTGGTCGTCGGTCCGGCGGTGGTTTTAGGAACGACCCTGCTGGGAATGCGAGTGGCGCCGCAGACTCTGCTGGGGCTGACTCTGCTGTGGGACCATCAGCACAGTCTGATGCAACAGCACGGGCTCGCCCGGATTTATGATTTCAAGGCCCGCACGGGGGGGCCCACGACTGGGCGGTTCGATCTGCTGTTGAACTGGTTCTTATACGTCAACATGCTCATCACCGCCCCCTTGTTCGTGCGGCTGTGGGGCCCTTGGCTGTTCGAGTCGTCCCTGCCATTGAAGGCGGAGTGGTTCGTGTGGGCCCAATCTCTGAGTTGGGCCGCGACGGCTGCGTTTCTGGTGGCCTATGCCGTGCACGCGATCCGTTGCGCTCGCGCCGGACATGCGCTGAATCCGGTCAAGTATCAGTTCATCGGGTCGAGCTATTTCTTATGGTATTTCACGAGTTGGCATACCGATTCGCTGCTGGTTTTCGGGATCGCCCACCGCCTGATGCACGGCGTCCAATACATCGTGATCGTGAACTCGTACCTGGGCCGCAAGCTGGAGAATGCCGAACGGCCCGCGTTCGCGGGCGAGAACTCGGCACGTGCTCCGGCCGTCACGCTGGCGTCGATCGGCCAACTTTTCAAGTCCCATCGGGTGCTGACGTTCATCGGATTGGGTTTGATTTATGTCCTGTTGTACCAGCTTCTCGTGCTGCGGCCGTTCGATGAATTCGGCTTCGGCGTCGTCAATTTCATGGGAGTGGGACCGGCGCCGCACCCCATGCCCGACGTCACGCGCGCCAGAGGCTACGACCTGTTCGCCGCCACGATGATTCAGGCGCTGCCCGTCACGCACTACTATTTCGATTCGTTCATCTGGAAAGTCAGCGACGCCCGAGTTCAGCAAGGGCTTTAGCGTTGCCGGGTCTCGAGGAGGCCACGGCGCCGACGTCTCTTTCGCACAGTTTATTTTTCGATGACAATGATCGAGCGATCTCGCGTCAGATCCGTGACTTCCTGGACAGTTCCTGACGGCCAACGGATCGTCAGCTGTTCCAGTTCAGCGTCCTCCGGCATGCCAAAAAAGCAGTGCAGCTCGCTCTGCGAAAGATAGCTCCCGCCCCCTTTGACCTGCCGGATTTGCTGCCCGGCCGAAGTCGAGAGCGTCACAAGCGCTCCAACCGCATCGCGCTGCGATTTCACCCCGATCAACTGCACCCGCAGCCAATGATTGGCATTGGCTGATTCATTCAGGAGGATCACCGCCGGCTCATTGATCGGTGAGAGCACCAGATCGACGTCGCCGTCATTGTCGAGATCGCCTGCGGCAACTCCTCTCCCCAAATGGGGCTCGGCCAGATAGGGGCCGGCGGCCGGCGCGACGTTGACGAATCGGCCCCCGCGATTTTCGAACAGCAGCGGAAGCTGTTTCACCGGAGAATTGATCGGATATCGGACGACATGACCATTCGTGACAAAGATGTCCTCGTCGCCGTCCCGATCAAAGTCCAGAAACAGCGTTCCAAAGCTGACGAACTGTGAACCGACGGCCGTCACACCGGCTGCGCGGCTGACATGCAGAAACTGGCCGTTGCCATCGTTGCGGTACAGACCCAGGCATTCGCGTTCGTAGTTTGTCACCCACAAATCGGGAAGCCCGTCGTTGTTGAAATCGCCGATATCGAGTCCCATGCTCCCGTCCGCATTGGCCGTGTCCGACAGGGCCGTTCCGCTCTGCCCTGCGACTTCGTCAAATACGCCGTTCCCGCGGTTGCGATACAGAAATTTGGGGACCGTGTCATTGGCCACGTAAATGTCGAGATCGCCGTCGAGGTCGACGTCGGCCAGCAGCACGCCCAGGCCTTTGTCGATATCGTACGCCGAGAGCTCGGGAGGCTTGCCGACGGGCATCAACCGGGCCTCGACTGAGGCGTCCCGAAATGTGCCGTCCCCGACGCCGAAATACAACACGTCGGGAAGCCCGGCAAATTTTTTGGGAGGGCAGATATCGCGGTGGGCGCCGTTCGTGGCAGTGCAGAAGGGATCGTTGTCGAATGACCAATCGACATAATGGACGACGTACAGATCGAGAACTCCGTCACCGTTCAGATCACCCCAGCCGGCGCTCGAGCTCCACAGGGCGTCGGTCAACCCGCAGTCCCGCGCCGTCTCGAAAAAGGTTCCGTCTCCCTGGTTGTGGAATAATGATAATCCGCCGTACCCGGTCACGAGCAGATCGGGAAACCCATCGCCGTCGAAATCTCCCACGGCGGCGCCGTGCGAGTAATGCGGGGCGAGGTACACTCCCGCCGGGACGGTCACATTCTCGAAAATCAGCCGTCCCTCGTTATGGAACAGCGCTCCCGGCAGCCCCAGCACCTGCTGCGACGAGTCGAATGATCCCCCTCCGGGTACGAAGACGTCGAGAGCGCCGTCGCCGTCGTAATCGAACAGGGCCACTCCTCCACCCAGGGATTCCAGAATGGAAAAATGCCCAGCTTCTTGTCCGTCGCGGTAGGTGAAATTCACGCCAGACGTGCTCGTTGCGTCCTGGAACCGGGCCAAGCTGGCGATCGGCTCAGCCGGCCGGGCTGCGGGTTTGGCCGCGAGTTTAGCCGACGCCGGCTCGACGACCGTCGGCCCTGGCGGCTGTTCCCGACATCCCAGCAGCAGCATCGCCGCCAGTCCGACGAGCCGAGATCGCATGAGGCGGGACGAACAGCACGCGATACGCGGACAGCGAATTAGCATCGTTCGATTTTCGTCTCGGGCCACGGAAGAAGTCAATAATCTTCGGCCAGCGGGGTTGCCTGACATCCCATTTCTGCGAGCGGGTGCCACCTAGGATTTTGGCCGCAGATCGCGTGCCCTGCCGGATGGACTGGCCACCGAACCTTGTATTTGGAAGAATGGCAAGAATGATGACGGAGTCTCACTCACGCGAGCTCAGCGGGCCAGCGCTCATACCTCGCACGCGGCAGAGCCATCCGAAGTGGCTCTTCGCGGGCACGGTCGGAGGTCTGGCCGCAGTCGCCGTGGCAATCCTCTGGTGGGATTCAAACCGTCCTGAGAAGGCCTACCAGCGCGGACGCCAGGCACTCCAATCGGGTGATCGTGCCACGTCGCGCCGCGAATCGCAGCGGCTGATCGCAACCCCGGGATTCGAATCGCGGGGGAGGCTCTTGTCCGGCCTGTTGTTGGTCCGCGAAGGTAGAGCGCTCGACGCCCTGCCGGAATTAGAATTGGCCGCGCAGAGCGAGACGACCTTTGTCGAAGCCCTGACGGCTGCCGCTGAGTGCTACTACATGCTGGCCCGATACGCGGCGGTCGTCCATATAGCGCGAGCGGCCCTCGCCCGCGACGCAGACGCACTCGCGGCCCGGCGCTGGCTGGCGGCGGCGTACTACGATCTGGGGGTTACCGTCGACGCCGTCGCAGAGTTGAAAACTGTTGCGGCGGCGGCGCCTGGAGATTCTCGTTCGGAGCGCTTACTGGGCTTGATTTACAAGGAGCACGATCGTTTTGCCGAAGCCGTGGAGCATTATCGCGAGTCGCTCCGTCGCCAGGCCGAGCAACCCGATCGCCAGTCGATCCTCGTCGAGCTCGCGGAGTCGCTGGTCAAATTGAGCCGCTATGATGAAGCGCTGGCAACATTGCAAGATTGCGATCCGACTGCGACCTCGCTGACATTGGCAGCCGAATGTTCCGAAAGCCTGGGCCGAACGGACGAAGCTCACGAGCGGTTGCGAGAGGCCGCCGACCTCGATCCGGATTATGTTCCCGCCAGGTTGGCTCAAGGCCGGTTGCTGCTGGTTGCGGGACACGCCGCAGAGGCCGCCCGCGTGCTGGAAGAAGCGGTGCGCCGGGCCCCGCAGAGCAGCCTCGCTCATTTCCACCTTTCGCAAGCTTACGCCCGCCTGGGAGAAGAGTTGAATTCGGCCGAGCAGTTGCGGCTGTTTCAGGAATCGCAGCGCAGGGAGCGGCGATATATCGATTTCCGAGACATCGCCTCGCAACGGCCGGACGATCCGGAAATTCGCTACCGATTGGGCGTGTTGGCGAGCCAACTCGACAAGCCCGACGCGGCACGGATGTGGTTTCACGCCGTACTGGCGCTCGAGCCGGCTCACCCGGCCGCCCTGGCCGCCCTGGCAGAACCCGACCCTTCACCGGACCGTCCCTGAATTGACTCGGATTATGCCTTGGCGCGCTCCCTATCGCTCGCTGTTCATCGTCTATGCCGTCGCCATACTGGCCGGTGGCGTCGAATTCTTCCGCGCGCATTCACATCGTCGAGCCGAGCCGGATATCTACGCCGATCCGGCCCGTAATTTTCCGGAAGTCATGTCTCGGCTGTATCCGGGCAGTTCTGAAGCGGAATACATGCTCGGACGGCATTTCGAAGCCGGCGCGGGCCGGAATTTCGATCCGACCGAGTTGCAGCGCGACCCCCGGGTGTTGCAGGAATTCGTCAATGCCTTGAATCGCGACCTGCGGAAAGCAGCCCGCCATTACGAACTGGCGATCGGCATGGGGCTGAAAAGCGAAGAGGCCCTGTATTACAATTACGCCCTCACGCTGATGCGGATCCAGGCCGATCCGGAGCGGATTGACCGGGCCATCTTCGCCTGGCGCCACGATTTTCCGTTCTCCGATCGCCGCGATCTGGAACAGAGGCGGCAAGCAATTGAAAAGCAAGTCCGGCAGTTGCCTGCGCCCGAGCCGTTCTCCGAGAACGACGACGGCCTCTCGCTAAGGCAGACCGCAAATGAGTCTCGACACCCTTTGCCGCCGCCGGATGCTCCTCTTTCGAATGCAACGCCAGCGGGCCATGAAGTCGAAACGGCGCTCGACTTTGTCCCCGAATGGCGGACTCTGCCGGGATTCGTCGGCAGCCAGGCCTGTCGCCAATGCCATGCCGATCAATTCGGCACTTATGCTGCAACTTCGCACAGCCGCGCGCTGTCGGACGTCGTTCCGGACAATGAGCCTGCGGACGCAGAGTTCGAGCAGGCAGCCAGCGGCCGGCACTATCGCGTCGTCCGCGAGGAAGGCCAGTTGATTCACGAAGAGAGCCTGCCGCTCGACGACGGAACGGAATTCGTCCTCACTCGATCCCCCGTTCGATACCGCGTCGGTTCGGGGCATTTCGCCAGAACGTATCTGTGTGATGCCGGGGCAGGTTTTCTGGTCGAATCCCCGATCACCTGGTACGAACCTGCCCAGGCGTGGGGCATGACGCCGGGCTTCGACAAGCCTGCACACCGGTCATTTTCGCGGCACGTTCTCGAAAATTGCCTGTGGTGTCATAGCGGCCAGGTTCGCAAAAGCACGGTCAGCGACATGCGGTTCCAACTCGTCGAGAATGCGATTGGCTGCGAACGCTGCCACGGGCCGGGAGAGGCGCATGTCAAATTAAAAAACTCGGGCGAATCGGTGGATGCGGTTGGCGATCAGACGATCGTCAACCCGGGCCGGTTGCCGCGCAAGCTGGCGGAAGCCGTTTGTCAGCAGTGTCACCTTCAGGGAGACATTCATATCGGCGGACGAAAGCTCCGTGCTCCCGATTATCGCCCCGGGGAACCGCTCGAAAAATTCGGTACGGTTTATCGTCTGCGGCGAGAGGATCCGTCGATGACGGTGGTCGGCCACGTCGAGCAACTCGGGGACAGCCCCTGTTATATTGAATCGGCGACATTGACGTGTCTGACGTGTCACAATCCGCACGCCACGGTAGCGCCCGCAGATCGCGCGGCGCATTTCCGCTCGGTCTGTCTGTCATGCCACGCCGACCGCGACTGCAAGCTCTCTCCGTCCGTGCGCGAGGAGAAATCAAAAAATGACTGCACTCAATGCCACATGCCCAAGTCGGCGACGGAAGTGCCGCACCTGGCTTTTACGCATCACCGCATCGGCATTCATCCGCTCGTGAGAAAGCCGGACCGATCGGACGAGAACGACCCGCTGATCCCGCTCTCCGATCTGTCGGGACTGTCCCCGGCCGAGCGGGAACGCAGTTTGATGCTGGCCCGATTGCAGATGTTTCTGATGCGCGGAGCGGAGTTTCAAACGTCCGCCCCCGGAAGGCAACTCCTGCAGCAAATCGACGAATGGTTGCAACGGCTGGGGCCCGAGGAATTTGACGTCGAAATCGAATTTGACAGGCTGCAATTGTCGTTAGCCCGCGGCGATCTGCGTGGCGCTGAGCGGTTCGCGGATCGCACGCTCGCTTGCGACGACATCCGTAGCGAGGAGGCGGCGGCCGTTCTATCGCAACTCGGGCAACTCGATATGAGCCGGAAGCGTTTCGGCCAGGCCCGGGTCCGTTTCGGAAAGCTGGCGCTGTTGCGCTGTAACTGTCAAGACTGGCATAACCTGGGAATGTGCGAGGCACAGCTCGGCAATCCGGGAGAGGCGATACTCGCACTCGACAGGGCGCGCCAGTTGGAGCCAAGCGTTGTCGGCATCTACGAAGCCCTGGCGGCGCTCCACCGCGGCCGGAACGACGTCGCAGCGGAGCGTCGACTGCGAAACGACATCGACAGACTTAAGCGCCGCCGCTTCCGTTGACGAAGTATTTGTGAAGAGTTTCGAGTTTTTCAGAGAATTCAGAGGCCGGATTTCGCAACCAGCGGGGTTTATCATAAGACGTGCCGCGCGTGCGAGACATCGGTACCGTCCGGATTGACTTAAAGACATTATGTCTTTATTGTGCTCAAGCAGGCGCAATTATTGCCAGTTCGAAATGAAACCCCTTTGGCGGAATTCGCGAAGTGATTTTTCAAAGTCCGTTGATACGAAGTGGGGGGGGCGATAGATTAACAGACAGGGCATTCGCCCCGCATATTTAACGGAAGTGGTTATGTCGTCGCGTCGTTATCGCTTGCATTCTTCGATCATCAGGATCTTTTCAGTTCTGGACCGCCAGGTCATTCGATTCTGTTGTCGTCATTTTTTTCTTTTTCAGAGGAGAAAGTCATGATTCCTCGTGCCGTTGCCGTGCGTCGTGCGTTTACGCTGATCGAGCTCCTGGTGGTGATCGCCATCATTGCGGTTCTCGTGGCCTTGCTTCTTCCGGCGGTGCAACAGGCGCGCGAAGCGGCGCGGCGGTCGCAATGCAAGAACAATCTGAAGCAGTTCGGGCTCGCCATGTCAAATTATCACGAAGTGGCTGGCGTGTTTCCGCAGGGAGGAAACGTCGGATGTTGCGACTACCTGCCGGGGATCAGTTACATGGTGCGGCTGTTTCCGTACTTGGACCAGGCTCCGCTGTACAATCAGATCAATATGAACCCCCCCGCAACCACCGGCCCGCCCAGCGCCGCCGGCTTTCAAAATGCTAACAATGCCAATATTGCGTTCGCGAATATTAACGTCACCACAAAAATTCCTGTGGCCATGTGCCCCTCGGACGGCAAAGTAGTCCCAGGTTTAGTGAATGGCACTTGGAATGGGTGGTCGATCGCAAATTATGACGGATCGGTCGGTTCGGAAGTTTTTGCCAACAATGGCCCCGCCAGTACTTACGTCACGGGGGTGCAGATCAATACTTGGGGCGATGGGACAGATCCCAGCCAAGTCTCCGGCATGGGATCTCGCGGCGGACCGACGATCGGAATTAGAGACGTCCTTGACGGCACGTCGAACGTGATCCTGATGGGTGAAGTTCTGCCGTCGTGCCACGATCACGCCGGTAACGGGGGGCTGTGGAGGGAGAACGGTCAAAGCTTTCACGCCGGAACGGCAGCCGCGATCAACGACTACACGGGCTGTCAGTGGGCGCTCCCCTCGCAAATTCAATTCCCGACGTGTGCCAATAACGTCCAATGCTGGAACATCACCTGGGCCTTCAAATCGATGCATGTCGGAGGCGCCCAGTTCCTGTTTGTGGATGGATCAGTTCATTTCATCAGCCAGAACGTCAATTACCTGACCTACCAGTATCTGGGCGGTCGTGCTGACGGAAACGTCGTGGGTGCCTATTAACGTCTGTTCAGGTATCTTTTTTTCGGATCGAGAAAGAGAAGGATTCGCTTTTATGATGCGTTCACTACGGGTCGTCGCCGTCGCGAGCTGTTGCATAGCATTGATTTCGGGATGTGGAGGGGATGGCGGTGCCAGCGTGAAACTCGTGCCGGCGACGGGGACCGTTACGTACAACGGCAGTCCGCTGGCTGGCGCCACGGTGACGTTTATGCCCGACAATGGCCCCCTGGCCTTGGCCATCACCGATGTGAAAGGTGAGTTCAAATTGAACAGCGGGGCTCTGCCGGGGTGCGCCGTAGGACCGGCGAAGGTCGCGATTTCTGTCGCGACTCCCAATAGCGGCTCGTCATCAAGCAAGGACGGGGCTGTCGGGGCTCCCAAGACTCAGGAGGAGATGGCGGCCCAAAGCGCAAAGATGGCCAATATGACGACGGCCTACCAGAACAACGACGCGAACAAACCGAAATCTTTGATTCCGGACAAATACATGGACGCCAATACGAGCGGGCTGCAATATACCATCGAAACCGACTCATCCAAAAACAACTTCAAGATTGAATTGAGGGGTTGAAGGAATGCCGTCGCGCCCGCGCGCCCGAGCGCCGCTTGGAACAGGCGCTGGGGTCGTCGTGGGTTTGGTGATCGTCTTGGGAGCGCTGACAGCGTATCTGTTGTGGTCCAAATCCGCTCTTTCCCCTGTTGTGGGGACTGTGCAATCCGTCCCGGAAATCAGCTCGACCGCCGCCGTCAACCCGGGCTACGTCGGGCCGCAGGCGTGTGCTGAGTGTCATGCCGACCGTGTCGCCGAATTCCGGGCGACGCGGCATTTCCTGGCGAATGACGTTCCCCGACCCGGCACAATGCCCGTCGGATTTATGCCAGGTCAGAACTCGTTTTCCGTTCCTGATTTGCCGGTGCGATTTCAGATGTCGGAAGCGGACGGCGGGTATCTGCAAACGGCCATCCGTGAATCGGCTGTCGGGAACGAGACCGCTTCATCGACCATTGGCTTTGTCTATGGTGCCCGTGGGGGCAACGACGAAGTCAATTTCACCTGGCATGGCGATCGGTTGTTTGAGCTTCCCATAGTCTGGCTCGACAAGCTCGGCACGTGGGGCGCCAGTCCGTTCGATCGGCATGGATCGGGAGATTTCTCGCGGGACATGACGATCCGCTGTGTGGAATGCCACAACACCTGGTGCGAGCACGCGCCTGGGTCGCGGAATCAATACGGCCGCGACAGCTTCATCCTGGGTGTGACCTGCGAAGTGTGCCACGGCCCGGGACGCGAGCACGTGGCTTTTCATCAAGGACAACCGCAGGCGAAAACAGCGCATGCAGTCGTGCAGCCCGCCCGCCTGCCGCGCGAACGGCAGATGGATCTCTGCGCCAACTGCCACAGCAATGCGCTGAAGCATCGTGGCCCGGCATTCAGTTATCGTCCGGGCCTGCCGCTTGATGATTTCTATTTCACGTTGCGGACCAAATATCCTGAGGACGACCATGTCGCCAACCAGACGACGTACTTGCGTCAGAGCCGCTGTTTTCAAGAGAGCGACACGCTGACATGCTTCACCTGCCACAATCCGCATCTCCCCCGCTCCGCGACCAATGCCGGTGCGATCTCGTGCCGCAAATGCCACGCAGCCGCGGACTGTACCGACCGCGACCGGCTGCCTGCCGCCGTGCAAGATGACTGTATCAGCTGCCACATGCCCGAACGCCGGAAGATCCAGGTTTATTTTCGAACACAAACTGATCGATACGTCGCCCCTGTCAACCGATATGAACACCGGATCGCCGTGTACCCGGCCGCACGGCAAGAAGTCCTGCTGCGATGGTTCCGCACGCAATCCGATGCAGACAGCATTCGTGAAACGGCCACGCTGTCGCGATCGCTGGCTGAGCACTGGCGCGAGGAAATGCGAACCCGGCGTGGCGACTATCGGTTTCTGGCTGCGATCGACGCCGGCCGCGAATCGCTACGGTTCGAACCCGATCCTGCGACCGACCAGAATGTGCAGGAGCTCATCGCCATCCAATCCACGATCGACGCCGACTTGCAGGACGCCTTGTGGCACGAACAAGAGCGTCGCTATCCACAGGCGATCGAGTCGTTCCAGCGCGTGCTGGCGGCCAAGCCCGACGCGGCGACGGCTCACGCGAAACTGGGAACGACATACGCCGTCATCGGAGAAAGGCAACTGGCGAAAGAGCATTTGCAATCTGCCGCGCGGTTCGATCCGGACGACCCCTACGCTCCCGGAATGCTGGGCTGGCTGGCCTATCTGGACGGCCGCGCCGAGGAGGCCCTGACATATCATCGTCAGGCGGACGCCGTCGAACCCTATAGCGCGAAAATCCATTATCAGATGGGGCTCGCCCTCGTCCAACTGGGCCGTGGTCCGGAAGCCGCCGTGCAGTTTGAGAAGGCAGTCGAAATCGACCCAGGTCTTGCCCCGCAAATTCGTCAGCATCTTGACGAGATGCGAAGTCACGCTCCGAAAGGTCGGTAAGGCTCTCGAGACCGCCGCAGGCGTGATAGACGTTCACAATTTCAGCGTCGTTCATCGGCCTGCTTCGCAGGGGATTCGGCGCCGTCGGCATAGAGCGAGGAATCGAACCGGCAATCCAGCGCCAGCCACAAAGCGCGGGCGTACCGGAAAAACAGCGACTGAAACACGACCAGAAACGTCCCGAAACCGATCAGCAGCAACTTGGGGTCGACGTCGTACCCGAATCTCAACACCACCCAGCCAATCGTGATGATGACTGCCGTAATGCCGTAATTGATGTAAATCGAACCCAGGAAATATCCCGGCTCGCGTTCGAACTTCAGATGGCAATGCGCACATCGCTCGTACATGCGAAACAGGCCGGCAAACATTTGCGCCTGACCGCACCGCGGACATTTCAGCCGCAGTGCGCGAAGCGTGATCGTCGTCCCCGACGGGCGAAGCATGAAGGAAATTCCGAATAACGAGACCCGAATGCCGATGGTAATCCGCAATCGAAATTCCGAATTCCGCATTCCGAATTCCGCATTTGATCACCTCCATTGTATCGGATCACCTTCGACTTCGCTGGCCCAAACCGAGATTCCCGGGAATTCGCGAGTCAGGCATGACGCCAGGCGCTCGAGCGCCGGGCGTTCGGTGGCATAGTGACCGGCCAGCACCAGACCGACCCCCGCCGTGCGCGCTTCCAGCGCCGTATGAAACCGGGCTTCCCCTGTCAGCAGCACATCGCAACTGTGGCGAATCGCATCGTTCAGAAATTCGCCTCCCGACCCGCACGCCATCGCGACGCGAGACACCTTCCGAGATAATTCTCCGACATAGGGCAGGACGGCCACGTCCAGCTTCGTTTTGACGACGGCCAGCCAGTCGGCCAGCGTCGGCGGCGCGCTCCCCTCCGCGGATTTCACAATTCCCATCCGCCCCGCGCCGAGCGGCGACTCGCGACTCGCCTGGCGCCCGCGACTGGCCAGATGATAAACATCGCAGGCCGGCTCTTCGTAAGGATGCGCGGCCTTCAAACAGCGCAGCGCCTCGGAGACAAGCCGCTCGGGGCAGATGACTTCCAGCCTGGCCTCTGCCACCTGTTCCAGCCGTTGCGCCTGGCCGACGGCCGGATGGGAAGCCTCCGAACCTTCGAAGCTGCCGGTCCCGTCCAGCACGAAACTGCATTTGGAGTATTCACCGATCGTCCCCGCTCCGACCGACCAGACTGCCTCCTGCACGGCCGCCAGGTGCGAGCGCGGAATGAAACACACAATCTTGCAGTCGCCGGCTTCCGGCAGCTTGCGCAACGGTTCGATTTCCGTCAGCCCCAGCCGTTCCGCAAGCTGCTGATTAATCCCCTCCGCCGCGCTGTCGTACGCCGTGTGCGGACTATAAACCGAAACGCCGGCGGCAATCAGGTCGAGGAGCATCTGTCCCTCGGCGGTATCGGCGGTGAGTCGCTTGACCGCCCTGAACAGAATCGGATGATGCGAAACGACCAGGTTGGCGCCCCGTTCGATCGCCTCGCGGGCCACGTCGGGCGTCAGCGTCAGGCACGTGACGACCGAGCGCACGTCCCGCCGGCGGTCCCCCATGAGCAGCCCCACGTTGTCCCATTCCTCGGCCAGAGCCGGCGGAGCGAAACATTCGAGAAAGGCCACGATGTCGGCAACGTGCGGCACGGTGTTTGACGTCGAAGAGCGAGGAGCGTGGGTGTACTTGAAGATAGAGAATAGAAGATCGAGGTTCGCGTATCAAATCTCGCGAGCATCGCTCAAGCCCGCGGGCAGTGCCCCGCGGGTCCCGTCGTCGAAGGATGAACCTGAAACCGCGGGAATAAATCCCGTGGCTCGCTGACGCGAGCGACACGGTCACTCGTCGACCTTCCATGTGTAATTCAGCACGCGCAGGCCGTCGACTTGTTCGGCGCGAATCCGCAGCTCTTTGCCACGCAGTCCATCCGCGTTGGGAACGAAATAGAATCGCTGGTCTTCTCCCTTGCCCAGGCGGGTGACGAAATGCCGCTGGCGGACCTGTCCGGGGATGAACAGGCTGCAATTGAACTCGAGAATCTCGAGCGGCTCGGTGTTGTTGGTGATCCATTGTTCGATTTCGAGCCGTCCGTCGTCCTTCCGGCGGCAGATCGCCTTCAGATCGACGTCGCCGATCCCCAGGCGATAAGGCAGAAAGACGTTGAACTTGTATTCCCGATCGGCGGAAACTTCGAAATCCACCGATGTCCGCAGGTCGCCGAGCGAAGCCTCGGGGGGGAACTTGAGCGTCATCGGAAACTTGAATTTCTCGCCGGCGCCGGTGTGGAGCGGCCACTGAAAGGGCTCGACCTCCCACCCCGGCGGGAACCGCACAGTCACCTTCCCGGTCAGCCCCTGGGCGAATGTGTTTGTCCCCAGCAGCGCCTCTTCGTGCGCCCCATATTCGCTGCTGATGCGACCATGCGCGTACTGGATGGCCAGCCGCCAGCGGGCCACGGGCAGCGAGCAACTGCGGATGATCAAAGGCGTCGGGCCCACCGGAATCGACTGCGAGTGCAACTGCGAATCAATCGGCAGCTTCCGGCGCTCGCCCCACAAATCAACCGTGGTCGCCTGCTCGCCCAGATAGTATTCCTCCGTGGTTTCTTCAGAATTCCAAATCACGAGCACGATTTCATTGCCGCGCTCGAACACTGCGTTCGAACTGCGGTTGGGCAGCTCGAACTGCCCCAGGAATTTGGCCCCGCGCAGCGCCATGGCGACGGTTCGCCACGGCAGAAACATTTCGGTCGGAGATCCGTCCGGATTGAGCAACCCCCGCTGCGGATCAAACGGATCGGCGGCGAAGATCGCCGTGGCCCCTCCTAATTTCGCGGCCAGCATCTGCCGCGCCAGATCGGCCGCTCGCAGCGGTGCTGAAATTTCGCCGCCTTTGTCGGTCCGGGGCAGCGGCGAAACGAGGACCCAGCGGGCGACTCCCGCAGCGCGGGTCCGCTCCAGGTGCTCCCGCAACTTTTCGCCGTCCAGCGGCGGATTGCCGCCGAGCGAGAAAAACGTGTTGGCGATGGCGCCCGGATTCGGAAAGGCATGCTCCCACGTCCAATGGACCCCGACCTGGGCGTCGTGTCCGATGCGGTCGAATTCGTTTTTGACGGCAGCCAGGGTCTGCGGCAATGTCGCCAGTCCGACGAAGCTGTCGTCGGTTTCGGATCCCAGCTGCCAGTGACGAATCCGAAAGGAATGCCGGGCAATGATCGGCTCCAGCGACGGATACCAGAAGTCTCGCGGCATCGTAAAGATCTTGCTGATGCCTCCCCAGTTCTGGGCGTACTTGTCGGCCAGCTGCGCCGGGGGATCGCTGAGCAGCCCCACGAGCGCGATTTTGTTCTCATCCAGTTGATCGAGAAACAACGTCATTTTGGACGTCGAAAGGTCCGACTTCTGTTCGGCATATCCAGTCGACCAGAGCGGCAGCTTGAGCCAATTGACTCCGGACCGCGATGCAATTTCACCCAGGGCCGCCAGGTCGAGGTCTCCCGGCCCTCCGCTGAAGGACCAGCCGAATTCGCCCGTCGCGCCCATGGGGACCGATTCCATGACGACGAAGCTCGTCTGCTTGGCGAGAATGGTCGTCCCCTCGCGCACGAGCTCGGCATGCACGCGATAAAACCCCTTGGGACACGGGTCCAGCGTCCATTCGATGCGGCCCTGCGTTTCGGGATTCGCGCCGCCGGCGCTGCTTCGATTCAGCGGAAACTCGGCCTCTTCCAATAATTCGCCTGTATTATTCGCCAGTCGCAGATGCAAACGGTGGACGTGGTTTTGAGACAGCCCCTTGGCATGCGCGACGATCCGCACCGATTCATTCGGTTGCAGGAAGTGCAGCCCGGAACCTTGCGACAGTTCGAGCAGCGGCACGCTCCCCAGCCACAAATCGTCGAACCAGACGTGTCCCTTGACGTCGGTTCGTTCACCCTGGGCAATGTGACAGCCGACGACCAGAAACCGCACCTCGGGGCCCGGACGGAACGGGCCGATTTCCACGGTAACCCAGTCTTCATGACGGCCGGTGACGGCCAGGCTCAGCCTGCGCTCGACGCGGCGACGCGTCGCGTCGAGCAGCGAGACCGAGACCAGTGCCGCGTCATTTTTCAGGCCGATGCTGCGGATCTTTCCACGCAGCACATAGGAGTGCTCACCATCGACTTCCCGAAGCGGGGAATAGTATGCGAACTGGGCGCCGTTCAGCTCGACCAAGAGGCTGTTCTTACCGTGACTGGCCGTCGACCGG
>DASYAR010000126.1:0-3600 GCA_036501235.1 Planctomycetaceae bacterium | reverse complement strand
CGAACTGCATCGATTCTCGGCTGCGCCTCGACGCTAAACGGCGCACACATTGCGACGGCGCAGTAGCGCTAAACAACTCATGCGTCAATCGAAATCATTCAAACGCCAACGCACGTTGCTTTCCCAGCTGCAATTGCGGCATCATGCACTCGGGCCGATCGTTGCGCGGTGAATTCACGAGCGTCCCGACCGGCATGAGCTGCATCCTTTCTGCCGGAAACGGCTTCAGCAGGTCGACAACCTCTTGGAAGTTCTGCCGATCACGATCGAGCCAACGGAAGTAGTCGGCCGGGTCGAGAATCACCGGCATGCGGGTATGCACTTGCCGCATCAGCGAATTTGCCGCGGTCGTCATGATCGTGCAGGTCTCGAACTGCTGGCCGACAGGACCCGTCCAGTGTTCCCACAATCCGGCAAAGGCGAATACGGGCACGTCACGAACGCAGATGAAAAACGGCTGCTTTGTCTTTTGACCAGGAATGGCCTGCCATTCGTAGAAACCATCGACGGGAATCAGGCACCGCCGTTGCTTGACGGCCGACCGGAAAGCGGGTTTCGTGGCCACCGTTTCGGCCCGCGCAAGGATCAGGCTGGAGGCAATCTTAGGATCACCGGCCCACGAAGGAATCAGGCCCCACTTGAGAAGTGCCAGCTCGCGTCCACCCCCCTGCTCTGCAGCGCGCACCGCGACCACCGTCTGCGTCGGCGCGATGTTATACCGCGGTGACCATTCGATCGAGTTCAGAACAGCAAAGATCTCGGCCAGCTCGGCCGGCGAGACGCGCAATGTGTATCGTCCGCACATGCCGATGATTATAGTGGCACGATGTCATTTGGCGTACCTCCATCATTTAATACTTGGCCACCTGGAGTCTATCACATGCCTTGCCGCCATCTTTGGTTGCTCGTCGTCGCGATTTGTCCGGCCCCCATCGTCAACATGGCTCCAGCAGACGACACCGCCGCGCCAGGCCTTGCAAAGATTGCCCCGCGCATGCGGGAGTTTGTCGACGCCAAGCAGATATCCGGGGCCGTGACGCTCGTTGCGCATAAGGGCCAGGTCGTGCGCCTGGAAGCCGTCGGCGAGGCGGACATCGCCAGTCACAGGCCGATGATGAAAGACTCGGTCTTCGCGATCGCCTCGATGACCAAGCCGATCACGGCGACCGCCGTAATGATCTTGCAGGACGAAGGAAAGCTATCGGTCGACGATCCGGTTTCGAAATATATCCCGCAGTTCCACGACGCGCACCTTGCTGATCGAAAACCGCGGCGAGAAATCACGATCCGAGACCTGATGACTCATACGTCGGGGCTGACGGGTGATCAGGGAGTGAAAGGATCGCTCGAAAAGACCGCTGTCGAAATGGCCCAGCGGGTTCTTGCCTTCGAACCGGGGAGCAAATGGCAATACAGCCCCGGTCTTACCGTTTGCGGCCGCGTGATCGAAGTCGCGTCGGGCGAAGCGTACCACGAGTTCCTCGCAAAACGAATTTTTGTGCCGCTGAAAATGGCTGAGACGACTTTCGATCCGACTCCCGAACAGCGGCAGCGCCTGGCCGTTCTCTACAAGCCCGGCAGCGACAAGACGTCGATCGAACCGGCCAGTCCTCAATTGGTTGGCAGCGGCGCCCCGACGTTCGGGCCGTCCGGAGGGCTGTTTTCCACCGCCGCCGATATGGCTCGTTTTTATCAAATGATTTTGAACGGCGGTGAGCTCGACGGAAAGCGGATCGTTTCCAAACAAGCCGTGCACCAGATGACGACAGTGCAGACCGGCGACCTGGTGACCGGCTTTACTCCTGGTAATGGCTGGGGCCTGGGCTGGTGCGTCGTCCGCGAGCCGCAAGGGGTTTCCAAAATGCTGTGGCCCGGCACGTTTGGCCATGGCGGGGCCTGGGGCACGCAGGGTTGGGTCGATCCCAAACGAGAAACGATCTACGTGCTGATGATCCAGCGGCGCGATTTCGGAAATAGTGATGGAGCCGAGATTCGAGGGGCATTTCAGCAGGTCGCCGCCGATGCACTATTCGGCCGTGCCGAATAGTCACTCTATTGGGGAGCGTCCGCCGCCAGCGCCATGCGGATCGCTAGTGCCAGCGAATTCAGTCGCGTCTCGAGGGTGTCAGCTCGCGACATGAAGATCACCGGGCAGGCGGCCCCGCACAGCACGCCGCCGAAACGCGAGCGCGCGGTGTACATCATCGCCTTGACGGTCAGATTTCCTGCGAGCAGGTTTGGGAAGAGGATCGCATCGGCTGCGCCCACGACACTGCCGGCCACTTGTTTCTTTCCGCCGGCATCTGCCGACCAGGCGAGATCGAACGATAGCGGTCCTTCGACGATTGCGTCGGGAAATTCGCCTGCCGCGTTTCTTCGCGAAAGTTCGGCGCTATCGAGCGTGTCAACCATTGCCGAAGTCGCCTTTTCGGTGGCCGCGACCAGGGCCACGCGCGGTCTGTCGACCCCCAGCAATCGAGCCAACTCAATCAAACTGAGTAAGATGTTGGTCTTCTGCACCAAAGTGGGGGCAATCGTGATACCCGTGTCCGCCAGCAGAATTCGTCGCTGCTGGTCGACGATTTCCATCAGGACGACCTGGCATATTGTGCGATCGGTCCGCAGGCCGGTTGGACTGTTGAGCAGAGCGCGCATCAGCGACGGAGTGTCAATAAGCCCTTTCATCAACAGACGGGCTCGTCCACTGCGGACCTCGGCGACCGCCGCCCTTGCCGAATCAGCGTCGTCGACAATGCGAAACCGATCTACGCCGATTCCCGCTTCGGCAGACGTTGCCTGGATGGCAGAGGCGTCGCCGACCAGAATGGGCTCGATCCACCCCCGCACTTTCCCCTGAGCGACGGCTTCCAGGACGGTTGAATCAGTGGCGCCTGCGACAGCGACTGAAAGCCGCGGTGCAACGGCATCGACTGCGGCGCGGAGTTCGTCGAAAGACGGCAGAGGCATGGACGCGTCGCTACCGATTTCTTTCGAGGAGATTCCAAGTCGGCGAGCGCTTTTCGAGGAACGCACCGATCCCTTCCTGGGCGTCGGGGTGGGTCGCATTGTGCGTAATGATCTCGACGGCCCGTTCGTACGCCGTGGCTTCGTCACACGACAACTGATCATAGAAGGCCTGTTTGCCCAGATTCAATACGTGTGGACTGCTGGCGATGATTGCAGCGCAATATTCGTCGATGGCTGCGTCGAGCTGGCCGACGGGAACGACCCGATTCACCAGACCGACTGCCAACGCCCGTTCAGCCGTGATCGGCTGGCCTGTGAACAGCATCTCGAGTGCAACTTTGGCCGGGACCGCGCGGACCAGGGGAACCATGGGGGTGGTGCAGAACAGCCCGATCTTGACCCCAGGGGTCGCAAACTGCGCCTCGGCAGCCGCAACGGCCAAGTCGCAGGAGGCGACAAGCTGGCATCCTGCGGCAGTGGCGATGCCTTGGATGCGGGCGATCACCGGCTGGGGCAGTGATCGAAGTCCCTGCATCACGGCCGAACACGACGAGAACAGCTCCCGGTATTCAGCTTCGGATTTTCCGGTCATTTCAGACAGGTCGTGACCGGCGCAGAAGACCTTACCGGTAG
>DASYAR010000125.1:0-5244 GCA_036501235.1 Planctomycetaceae bacterium | reverse complement strand
TGCTGCCAGAAGTAAATGTCATCGACGGGAACGGGTTCTTCTGATAGCGGTGCTCCGATGCCAGCATCATTGTCAGCGACTTCCGTGGCGGGAGGTAACCGACAGGCGGGTGGCTCGCCGATGTTGAGCGCTGCTTTCGTTCGGAGTGTTCCTGCTGGATGGTTGAGGAGAGAAGAGAGACGAAGACGACAAGGACGGGAAGCGGAGCTTCTGACGTGGCATTCCCAAGCGGAGCTTGGGAACGAGTCATGGGAGAGGCGAAAAGCACGGGAAGCGGAGCTTGGGAACGAATTGCATGATGGTCGACGCAGAGCGTCGCTACGTGCGTTCCCACGCGGAGCGTGGGAACGAGTAAACACGAGCGCGTTCGGGACATTCGGTCAGGGCCATCGCTGGCGTTCACTGTGATCCGCCCGAGGAAAGCGACGGACGATTCTGTCGCGCTCGACGTCCATCGTAAATCGTGCTCTGACCCGGCCACACTCTCTTTTTACTCGCTGCGCAATGTGACGTGTGGCGGGGTCAGAGCGTGAATGGGCATGATGCATTGTGGCCGACAAAATGTGGACGTGCAGAGAGCATTGCCGGAGCCAGAAACCCAGCGATGGCCCTCTCCGAGAACAATTCTCTTCATAGCCACACTCTTTGGTGTCGTATTCATAACCGTTGTTCGCAGAATGACTTAAATCGATGATCCGGCCCGTCGTTTTCGTCATTTTGAGTTTTTGCACAGGAAGCGCGCGGGCTGATCGAGAGCAGTTTTCGGTAATCGGAAAATTCCACGCATTTTGCCCAGACTCGCTTGTTTTCAAATTCCGGACATGTCAACATGCCGCATACTGCATCAATTGACGTGCATAACCCGAATCTCAACCAATTTGAATCCAGTGGAGGAAGAGTTGCAAAACAAGATCAAGACCAACCTGATTGCCCTGAGCGTGATTGCCACCCTTTTGGTCGTGCCGACGCTTGCTTGCGCAGACATAATTTACGATTCGCCGCCATTTTTGGGAGGTGGTCCGTATAACTACGTGCCATTGGCAGACGACGGGACCCCGGACCGCCCCACTGGATCAGTGCTGGGCAATACCATCACTTTCGGTGGCACCGAGAGATTCCTTACCACATTCACCATTGGACTTTTTAACGGGGGTGGCGATGGGCCCTGGACGCTTTCTATTTATGGCGGCAGCGACCCGAATACCGCGCCGTTGCTCGGATCGCTAACGGAGAGCTTTGGAGGCGGCATTTCCCCCGCGGCATTGTTTGACTTTACTTCCCAGAACATCGTTCTGCCCAACACAATCACCTTCACCATCACTTCGACAGCCGCAGATAACGGACACGGTCCTTTGAGCGGACTGGCTCCGACGACAGGCACCGCTCCGGATTCCATGTGGTTTGGCAACGGGCCCGGTAGTTTCGGGTCAAATACCACTTGGGCAATAGCTGACGGCGCAAGCACCAACCTCATAACCGCAGAGATTTCTGCCACACCGGAACCGACCAGCTTGGCCGCCTTGCTGGGCATGGGTACAGTCGGACTCGTTGGCTCGGCTTGGCGGAAGCGACGTGCAAAAACTGCCTAGCGCTGCTCGATTGTAATCGCCAGGGAATTAGAAACGGGTGGCCACAAGGGTCGCCCGTTTCGCATTCAACGCGGGCGACGGCGAGGTCGTCTGCCGGGAGAGGTTGGGTGGGTTGCTGAAGCATTACCAGGGGGTGGCGGCGTCGATGGCGCCGCGGTAGAATTGCGCCATAATCAACGTGCGCGCCCAGCAAATGTGCAACGGAAATATGCCGCGGACGACTGCGATTCCGCGTGCCGTATCATCCGGCACTCCGCAGATGAGTCGTAACAGACTCCTATGTCTCGAATCTCTGGCACAGTTGTCTCTTTCGTCAATTTGAATTCTTGTACGGGAAGGGCCACGCCAAAGCAGACGAATTCGCTTGAAAACGCCAATCGAGCGAACCGGGAAGGGACGGTCGCCGACATCGGATGCCGCATGGGAAAGGCAAATTCGGGACATGCACGAAACTCCCAAAAGTCTGCTGGATCGCATTCGTCATGGTTCGGAGAATTCGGACTGGCAACAGTTGACCGACTTGTACACGCCGTTTCTCCGACGCATTGTGCAGCATTTTGGCGTCTCTGGCGCCGAATGCGACGACTTGATCCAGGATGTTTTCATCGTGCTGGTGCGGGAGATTGGAAACTTCGAGCACAACCAGCAGCGCGGCGCATTTCGCCGCTGGTTACGCTTGATAACGCTCAACCGCCTGCGCGGCGCTCGCCGCTCGCGAGGAACCTTGAAGGCTGCGAGTTTTGACCCTGCTGTGTTTCTCGACAATTGGCCTGACACAAGCAACGACCTCGAACGACTTTGGGACGACGAACATGACACGTGGGTGGCCCGCAAACTGCTGGAAATCCTCGAGCCTGAGTTCACAATGTCTACCTGGCAGGCTTTTTACCGTCAGGTGGTGGATGGAAGACCAGCTGCCGAAGTTGCGGGGGAACTGGGCCTGTCGACGAACGCCGTCTTGATTGCCAAGTCTCGCGTTTTGCGGCGATTTCGCGCCGAGATCAAGGGACTCATCGAGTAAGCGCGCTGGAATTCGGCGACGACAGCCCCGCCAAAGATTGAAAATCTTGCGGAATTTCTGAAAGGAATCGGAAATTCGCGCACTCCAGGCAAAGAAGGCGCCATGTGAGTTGCCGGCGTCCCCCGGCAATCGTGCTGGGCCGCGCTGGCTGTGCCCCGGCTCGTGCCGTCAATCAACCGTTGCCGCTTGCATCAATGGAGGAATGCATCATGAATCGTGTTCTCAGGCGGATCGTGACAACCGCGTTTGCCATGCTCGCTGTTCTCGCTGCCCGATCGAGTCAGGCAGATATTGTCTATCAAGACGTGAATGGCAGCCTGCAGCCTGGTCCGTTCTACTGGGCGTCGTCCAGTGGCACGATCGGTTGGTACTGGACGCCTGCCACAAACGTCGAGTTGACGTCAATCGAAACACAGTTGAACACATTCGGATCTAACGTCAACAACAATGCAAATTTCACGACGACGCTGTTCACCGACCGGCCGGCGGTCGGCGGAATGGCGTTGGAATCATCCGTCTGGAATGGGACGCAATACAATCCCGACGGTTGGCTGGGATCGGCATTCGCGACGCCTCTTACGCTGACAGGGGGGACGACGTATTTTATCGGAATGTCCGGATTCAATCAGGTTCTCACTGGATCCGGAGGCGCCGGAGTGAATTGGATTAACCCGCCCACTCAACCGGGCGCCCAGACTCTGGGAGCGGGGTCAAGTTACACGGGTACCGATTTTGATCTTCAGCTGAACCCGGATTCTTCGCCGGGGAGCACTGATGATCCGATACTGCGATTCCTCGCGCAGACACCGACGTCACCGACCCCCGAACCGTCCAGCCTCGTTTTGCTTTCCGGATTTGCGGCAAGCATTTGCAGCTTCAGCTGGTTCAGGAGGCGGAAGTCGGCGTGGAACGCCCGTTGACGACCGATCTCGTCGTGATGGTCTGTTCCCTATCAAGAGACCTGCCGGGATAGGGCGCGGTTTCAATCGACCGCGATCGTGACTTGCCAGTCGGTCATCGGCTGGGTTTGTCTGCGAAATTCGATAGAATAGGGCGCATGCCAGATTCCCCGGTTGGAGCATCAGCCGCTGAACATCCGTCTCCGGCCGATTTAGCGGCCTATGGGCGGGGGTGTGTCGCATCATCCGACGAGACAGTGCGCATTGAAAGCCATCTGGCCGACTGCACTGTTTGTTGCGCTCTGGTCGCCGCCTCCCCTCCCGATGGCGTGTTGCAGTTGATTGCCACGGCGCGCCGCAATGCGCCGCCGCCGAGCTCGCCTCCGCTCCGCGTCGTCGCCGGATTCGAGGTGCTCGACGTATTGGGGCGAGGGGGCATGGGAGTTGTGTATCGGGCGCGTCAGATCGGTCTTGACCGAATCGTCGCACTGAAGCGACTGCGGGTCGGCGCACTGGCCAACGGAGAAGACCTCTTGCGATTTCGCCGCGAAGCCGTTGCGCTCGCCCGCGTTCAACACCCGAATATCGTGCAGATCCATGATGCCGGGGACCAGGATGGCCACCCCTATCTCGCGTTGGAATTTGTACCGGGCCCCAGTTTGCGCGAGTGGCTCGACAGGTCTCCGTTACCCGTTCAAGACGCGGCCCGGTTGCTGGCGATCCTGGCCCGCGCCGTCGATTTCGCCCATCGGCACGGAATCGTCCACCGGGACCTCAAACCTGGCAACGTCCTTCTGGCCGCTGGCCCTGCGGTGCAGCACCCGACCGACGGTTCGCCGACCGAGGCTCTCACAGCGGAGGATGGCACTGCGTTCCCGAGTCGGCCGTCGTGCGGTACGTTCAATCCCAAGATTACGGATTTCGGCCTGGCCAGGTTGTTGGATGTGGGTGCAGATGTCGAGCAGACGCGCTCGGGCGCTCTGATGGGGACGCCTGGATATATGGCGCCCGAATTGTCTCGTGCGTCTGCGAAGCAGATCGGGCCAGCTGTCGATATTTACTCCCTGGGCGCCATACTCTATGAGGCCCTGACCGGCAGGCCGCCATTTCTCGCTGCGACGGCATTCGCAACATTGGAATTGGCGGACACGCATGATCCGCCATCTCCCCGTCGACTGCAGCCGTGCGTGCCACGAGATCTCGAAACGATTTGTATGAAATGTTTGCGGCATGATGCCGCTGCTCGCTACAGGACGGCGGCGGATCTGGCTGAGGACTTGCATGCGTTTCTCGGCGGCCGGCCAATTGCGGCGCGCCCGGTCGGTCGCGTGGAAAACTCCTGGAAATGGATTCGCCGGCGACCCGCACTTGCAGCCCTGTGTTTTGTGGCTGTCGTGGCAGTCTGCGCCGCCGTTACGGGCACACTGGCCTATCAACAAAAGTTGCGCCGGCAAACGGAACATGCGGAGCGGAATTACCGCGATGCCTGGCGGACCATCCAGGGCTTGCTGCTGAAGTTCGAAGATCCCCGTGCGATGGACGCCGGGCAGCACGATCAGCTCAGGCGCGAACAGTTAAGGGATGCAATTCCGTTCTTCGAAAACATCCTCGCCGAAACGTCTCCCGCAAATATCGAATTGCGCACAGACCGCTTAACTGCTCATTTGGAAATGTCGCGGTTATGTCACGAGTTGGGCCGTTCTTCAGATGCCGCGCAGCATCTTGACGAGGCGAT
>DASYAR010000124.1:0-1790 GCA_036501235.1 Planctomycetaceae bacterium | reverse complement strand
GTCAATCGCGGAAAACGCGGAGTCGACCTGTCCGCTGACTGGCTCGAATTTGCCGTCTTTTCGCACTTTTAGAAATAGCAGGTACTGCTGAGGTCGCCCCGTCGCCATCGGTTTTCCTGGCTGGTCGCTGTTGCTCGACCTGCCGAGCCGGTATTCCTCTTTTCGAAATTCGGCGACTCTGGCCCCGCCCTGATACCGACCGGGGTCGCCGTCACCCACACGATAATGAACTAGCTGAATGTTCTCTGCCTTAAGCGTTCCTTTGAGAACGGTATTCACCTTGAACGTCGTCAACTGGCCATCCAACTCGCGCGTGCCCCTCTCGAAGATCGACAGCCCAGGCTGTTGGTTTTTCGGATGCCGCCCGTCGATTTCGAGCAATTCATCGATCGGTTTTGTAGAGGCCATCGTGGCGATAACGACAATGTCGGATGCGCTGTTGAGCCTCTCGAACGTCCACCGTTCCACCGCTCGGGCACCTGCGGACTCAGCGACAAGCAACAACATTGCGAGAGCCAAGACAACGCGAATCAACATTGGCGGACCTCCCGTCGGGTTGTGCGGATCGATAATCGCCGGAATTACCACTTCCCTCGATCATGAGCAATCCCGATTTCGTTGAGTCTGGCTCTCAGCTTATTCTGGAATGACCATTCTCCCAGCCCCGAATCTGGGGATGTTCCCGGCGCTGGTACCGCCCATCGTCACGCCCAACATGTCGCCCGCATCACCACGCTCAAGCCCAGGCTGGCGTTGCCGCGGCACGTGACGTCGATCGCTGGGTGCTCGGAGGGTTGGTTCCTACGCCGACGGCGGCGTGGGGCACGTGAAGGGCATCAGGGAGCGTCGGGAGGTGGCTTCTGGTGGCGCGGATCGTCTTTGCGATTCATCAGTTTGACGACTACCCAAATGAAAATCGGCGAGATAAAGATGCCTGTTACGGTCGGGACGATCCATCCCGGTATGGAGTCGACGAGCGTGGCACCAATTGTCAAGATACAAAATATTGGGGCTACTCCCGCAGCCGCAGCCAGAGGAATGCGGATCATCATACCGATAAATTCCCGGAGCCGCATGCCCGCGATCATACCCCGGAGCGAGGCGGACCCCTTTTTCAACAGGCTGCTAGGGCGCGACAAGTTCTTTCCGCAACTCCAGCGGGTGATCGGTGAGGATGGCATCGATGCCGGCGACGGCTGCCGCGCGCCACTGCGCTGGTTCGCGGCCGGTGACGAGCGGGCCGGCAATGAAAATCCGGCGGCCGGATTCCTGGATCCGGCGGACGTCCTTAACTGCCGGAATGAATCGCAAGTACACCCAATCGCAGTCCGGATCGGCCAGGATTGCACCAATATCGGATGCTTGGGCTGCCAGTCGCGCGGTGCGCGCCTGTGAGTCGGATCCCTTCAAGCGACGGCGGACTGCGGCATCGTCGATCGTCCGTCCGATGAACACGAGCCGGTCGAGAACCTGGTGCTGCTTCGCCAGGCGAATCAGATCAGCCTCGACTTGGGATTCGGCCGCTTTGATGTCGACCGCGGCCAGCACCGATCTGTCGCGATGCTGCGCCAACAGCGAGAATACCTCGTCGATCGTCGGCACGCGCTCGCCCGAAAACTCCGGCGCGAACCAGCGGCCAGCATCGAGCTCGCGCACCTGATCGAGCGTCTGATCGGAGACGTTTCCAGTTCCCTCGGTCGTGCGATCGAGCGTGGCGTCGTGCAGGCAGACGAGATGTCCGTCTGTGGTGCGCTGGACGTCGAATTCGAATCCCAGTCGTAGATCCAGAC
>DASYAR010000123.1:0-4495 GCA_036501235.1 Planctomycetaceae bacterium | reverse complement strand
GCGAATGATATCATGACACCCCTCGCTGGCCAGACTGTCGATACGCCCCGGCACGGCAAACACGTCGCGCCCCTGCTCCAGCGCGTGACGCACCGTGTGCAGCGCTCCGCTGTTGCGTGACGCCTCGACGACGACGACCCCCCACGAGAGCCCGGCAATGATCCGATTCCGCTGCGGGAAAAGTCCTGGAAGCGCGGCTGTCTCCAGAGAGACTTCGGTGATCACCGCGCCCTGTCGGGCGACCGCCTCCGCAAGCTCGGCATGTTCAGGCGGGTAGATCTTCGCGAGGCCGGTTCCGAGCACGGCGATCGTCCGCCCACCGGCTTCCAGAGCGCCGCGATGGGCTGCCGCGTCGATGCCGCGGGCCAATCCACTGACGACCGTAATGCCTGCCCGGGCCAGCGCGCCGGCCAATCGCTCGGCCTGCTGCCGGCCGTAAACCGTGCAGCGCCGCGAACCGACGATCGCCACAGCCAGTTCATCCCGCGGCTCGAGCTTGCCCCGGCAGAACAAGATGCCCGGTGGATCACAAATGCGGGCCAAGGCCGGAGGATAGGCCGGATCGTCGCGAGAAAGCAAATCGACACCTAACTCGCGGCACCGAGCCAACTCCTGTTCGGCCTGCTGCGAGTGGGCTGCCGCTACAATGGCTGCGGCGATTTTCGGACCGACGCCGTCGACTTCGAGGAGCTCGCCATGCGGCGCCTGGAAGACCGCCTCTGCCGATGCGAACCGATCGAGCAATGTCTGCCGGGTGCGGGGACCGACGCCGTCAACGAGCGACAGTCGCAGCGCAGCCAGCAGTGACGGATCGGTTACGGAATTCGTGGGCACGGGTTATGGCGAAGAGTTCGGGGCGAATTGAGGTACCGCAGATCGATTGTACGGATCTCGCACCGTCGGTGCACCTATTCCACTCACGCGGCGTCTTGCCAGATTGCCGCGTTGTACGGATCGGGGATGTCTTCGTAAGCCAGGCAGACGGCTTCTTCGGGGCGGAAGAAATTCGCCAGGTAACCTTCGACCGCAAATGCGTGCTGCGGGATCTGGTCCCAGTCGGGACGGGAAAACAAACGGTCGTGACGCGCCCACCAGAAAGTTCCCGAATAATGCCAGTCGTTCCAGGTTCGGCGTCGGAGGGAACCGGGCTTTCGGGGCTGACCATACGACAAGCGGACGAAGTCGCCGCGCCGTTTGGCGATCCCCACGCACGGCCAGCGGCTCAAGAGGTCTCGAACTTCTTCGATGCGGTCGAGATTGTGATGATACATGGCCGCCGTCCAGGGTCGGACGATTCGCTGATCGAGGTGCGACACCCCTTTGCCATGCGCATAGAACACAGCTTCCGAAGGATTGATTGAAGCGATTTCGCGCAGCGCCGGAATGAAATGGCGTCCCTCACGCAGTTTCGGGTCATTGGGCGCAAACCGGAATTCGACGTCGTGACCGGAGAAGGCGGCGGCGACTGCTTCCGGGGAATCCATCGTCCTGCCGGAATTCGACGTCACGACCGTGATGATGCGGCGCCCATTGAAGAGGTTGATCCGCTTGAGCAACTCGCGGACATTCCATTGCCAGACGTTGTCGGGATGCCGCAGCGGTGTGACGTGATAGACGAGATTCAATCGAGTAATGGGGCGCGATTCCCGAGCGTCCCAGGCCCCCGCCGGGCAGTGGCACGAACGGTCGGCCAAAATCCGAAACAATCCCGGTTGCTCCGAACGGGAGCCGCCCAACGGTAGACGCGAGCACTCCGAGTCTTCGAAATGGCGGCACGACTGGCAAAATGTACCGACGAGATGGCTGATTTCCGACGCCGGCCGGATCGATTTGACGGCCTGGCCCACAACCGTCAACGGCAGTTCGGATTCATATCTGAGAGACAAGACCGAGTGGACAAGTGCTTCTCGCTTCATGGATGCGGCAGCACGATCACCCTCGTCGGCTGCGAGGCGGAGCACCCGTTTCGCTTCGCATGAAACCTTGGAAAGGCAGCGGGCCCAGAGCATTCCGAGCCCCTCGTTGAGCCAGATTTCCAGCGACTTGCGGAGCGCGCGGTGCAAATTTCCGAACCGACCCGACGGAGGGATCAGCGTCTCAAACAGCTTTCGTGCACGGCTGGCAAGCTGATACTCGGCTGATCTTTCGACTGCGTCGCAGCGCGCTTCCGCCAAAAAAAGATTGCGGGCCGCGTCGCGCACAGCCGGCTGGTCGGAGACATCCGTCGCTTGCGAATCCACAGCACCCATTCCGCGGCTCCCCATCAGCCTCTCCGTCGAAAAGAGTGCGAACCGTAACCAGCGTTGGAATTTACGTCAATATCGGCCGTATTCAACTTGCGGCGGTTCGGATCACGTGCTACAAGGCGTCGGGCGATATCACCACAGAAATTGGCCGAATTCCTGACGCCCGGCGATCAGACATGCCTTTTTTCACTTGCATCGTTCTCAGCCATAATAAACCCGCGCATGTCGCCGAGGCGCTCGCCAGTCTGGCTGCGCAGACGTGTGGCGACTGGGAAGCGATTGTCTTCGACAGCGGCGTCCTGGCTGATCGCGGTTTCTTCAGCGAGCTGGCGATCTCGAAAGACCCGCGGTTCCGGCTGATCCGCTCGTGGGAGACCGAAGAGCTCCGCCAATCCAAAACGATCGCCTCGTGGTGCTTTAACGAGTGCTTTCGACAGGGGTTGGTGCACGGTCAGTACGTGACTTATCTCTGCGACGACGATCTGCTCTATCCCGGCGCATTGGCCGCGTTCCGCGAGCATGTTCTGACGCACCCCGAAACACGGGCTATGTATGCGTCGATCGACATGACCGTCATCACGCCGGACGGCCGGCGCCTGCTGCTGCGAGAAAGCATCGCCCGCGAGTTGAAGGGGAAGTGCTGCCGCGGCGGCCCGCTCGACGGCGAGGTCGATTACCTGCAGCTCTGCCATCACATCGACGTCCTCAAGAAATTCCCCACCGACGAATACTGGCCTGAGGACCGGGCCGTCATCCGACATGCCGACGGAGTCTTTCTGGAACAGATCGGACAAGACTACCCCATCGTGCCGATCGCGGCGAAAATTGGAGAAAATCGCAAAGTCCCTGAGAGCCTCAATGACGGCGGCGCGAGGCTGCACGTTCTGGAACAATTGTGCCACCGGGCCGAGCGGATTCGCCGCTGGCGAAAACGGTTGGGAGTCTTCGACGCGATTCTGGTGCGGACCGGTGTCGCCGGCCTGGTCAGGTCGGCCGCCCGGCATTTGCCGGGACTCCACTGATGTCGGATTCTGAAGCTATGGGCCTCTCGGCCAACGAAAACCGGGTCGCCGTCGTTCTCGTCAATTATCATTCCGAGGACTATCTGCGGGAATGCCTGGCGGCGCTGGCGCACCAGTCGCGCCCACCCGACCGCGTCATCGTCGTTGACAACGGCAGCAATCAAGCGCGATTAGCCGAAGTTTTAAGCAGCTATCCCGTCGCCGAGCTGCTGCGCATGCCCGACAACGTCGGGTTTTCTCCGGGCAACAACCGGGCCGTCGAGCGGATCACCGATTGCCGCTGGATCGTGCTGCTCAACGTCGATACGATTGCCGAACCCGATTGGCTGCAGAACCTTCTGGACGCTGCGAGTCGGCATCCTGACTGCGCGTTTTTCGGCAGCCTGCTGATGATCGCTAATTCCTCAGGAATCATCGACGGGACCGGCGACGTGTACCATTGCAGCGGCAGGCACTGGCGGCGCGACCACGGTGCTCCCGCCGCCCAGATGCACCACGCGACGGAAGAAACCATTGCCCCCTGCGCGGCGGCGGCCATGTATCGGTATGACGCCTGGCTGGCCGTGGGGGGATTTGACGAAGATTTCGTCTGCTACAGCGAAGACGTGGATCTGGGATTGCGCCTGGTCTTGTCAGGGCACGCCTATCGGCATGTTCCCGAATCGGTCGTGCACCACATCGGATCCGCGGTGACCCGGCGGCATAGCCAATACTATGTGTACCACGGGCAACGCAACCTGGTCTGGGTGTATGTGAAGAACATGCCCGGCTACCTGTTCTGGAAGTATTTGCCCCAACACCTGCTGTTCAACTTTCTCGCCTGCGGCTGGTTTATTCTCCACGGCCGCGGGCTGACGGTCCTGCGTGCCAAGTGGGACGCCGTGCGGGGCCTGCCCAGGGTCTGGAGGCAGCGGCGGCTACTTCAGAAAAATCGAAAGCTGCCGGTGTCCGATTTCGACGCCCGCCTGGCGCATGGAATTCGAAGGCTGCTGCGTGGTTCATAGTTTGCAACGGGCTCTAGCAGCCCGTTTAAAAAGGGGACAGTCCCTCTCGGCAGTGTCGGTTTGTTGCGGAGAACTCACTCAGTGGAAAGGGACAGTCCCAATATCGTTCGGCCCGGTATTTGCCGGGTGCTGATCCCGCCGCATCGGGGTTCGGGTTGGGAACTGCCGGAATTGTGTAACGAGCCAAAATGGCACTCGTCGCGTGGCGACCGGAGCGGGACTT
>DASYAR010000122.1:0-8843 GCA_036501235.1 Planctomycetaceae bacterium | reverse complement strand
GAAAGGCACGCCCCGTGCGTACGTCGCCGCCACGAAGCCTGCCAGATCGCCCACCACTCCTCCTCCGACGGCGACGACGACGGTGTGACGATCGGCATGCATCTCGACGAGCCGGTCGTAAAGTGCCGAGGCTTCGACGAGCGATTTCGTCTGCTCCCCGGGCGGCAAGATGGCCACTTCACAGCGAAAACCGGCCAGATGCAGGCTCGCCCCGACGGCCGCGCCATGCTGGTGGCAGACATGGCCGTCCGTGACGATCAGCACCGAGGGCTGGCCGCCTGTTTTGAACCCGCGCGCCGCCATCGTCTGCGTGAGCCATGGGGCGAACGCCGGCAGCTCTCCCGAGACGATCGCAATCTCGTAGCTGCGATCACCGAGCGCGACGCGGACGGTTTCGTGCGGAGGAGCCAATGTCATGAGGGTCGCCCGCCTATTCCCACTCGATCGTGCTGGGGGGCTTGCTGCTGATGTCGTAGACGACTCGATTCACCCCGCGCACCGTGTTCGTGATTCGGGTGGAGATCGCCTGCAACACCTCGCACGGAAGGGGATACCAGTCGGCCGTCATGAAATCTTCAGTCTGCACGGCTCGCACCGCGACGACTTCGTCGTACGTGCGGAAATCTCCCATGACGCCCACGCTCTGCACCGGCAGCAGTACGGCGAACGCCTGCTGCACCTTGCGATACAATCCGGCTTGGCGCAGTTCCTCGAGCACGATTTCATCGGCTTTTCGCAAGACTTCAAGCCGTTCGGGGCGAACTTCTCCCAGGCAGCGCACCGCCAGGCCGGGCCCCGGAAACGGGTGTCGCCAGATCATTTCATCAGGCAGCCCCAATTCGTGTCCCAGCGTGCGGACTTCGTCTTTGAATAAATCGCGGAGCGGCTCGATCAGTTTGAAGCCGAGTTTCTCGGGCAGGCCTCCGACATTGTGATGCAGCTTGATCGTCGCCGCCGTGCCGTCGATACTGGCGCCGCTTTCGATGACGTCGGGATACAACGTCCCCTGGGCCAGAAAATCGGCATCTGGAATCGACTTGGCCTCGGCCTGAAAAACTTCAATGAACACCCGGCCGATCGTCGAGCGTTTCTGCTGCGGATCGACGATCCCCTCCAACTCCGAGAGGAACCGCTCGCGGGCGTCGACGACGTGCAGATCGGTGTGAAAATGATCGCCAAAGCTTCGTCGCACTCCCTCGGCTTCGCCTGATCGCAAGAGCCCGTTGTCGACAAAAATACACGACAGTTGCGGCCCGATCGCTTTGAACAACAGCGCGGCGACCACCGAGGAATCCACTCCCCCCGACAGGCCGCAGATCACGCGTTTGTTGCCCACGCGCCGATGCACATCGGCCACCTGCTGTTCGATGAACGAGCTCATTTTCCAATCGCCGCGGCAGCCACAAATGGTCTTCACGAAATTCCCGAGCAATGTTCCCCCGCACTGAGTGTGCGTCACTTCCGGGTGGAATTGCAGGCAATAGATCGGAAGAGATTGATGCCTGACTGCCGCGGCCGGGCAGTCGGCCGTACTGGCCAGCGGAATCCACTGTTCAGACAGATTCTTGACCTGGTCGCCGTGACTCATCCAGACCGTCAATTCGCTGGGGACGCCGCGGAACAAGTCGCCGTCGGCGACCGCCCGGCCGGCCAAGACCTGGCAGGAAGTGCGTCCGAACTCACGATGGGTCCCGGGCGAAACTTCGTTCCCCAGCGCACGGCAAGCGGCCTGCATCCCATAGCAGATCCCCAGGATCGGGATACCGAGTTCGAAGATCCGCGGATCAGGCAACGGCGCGCCGACGTCATAGACACTGGCCGGCCCGCCCGACAGAATCAGCCCCCGAGGATTGATCTCGCGGATCCGATCCGCAGATAAACTGGGGCGCACGAGCTGGCAAAAGACATTCTGCTCGCGAACTCGCCGGGCGATCAGTTGAGCGGTCTGCCCCCCAAAATCCAGCACCAGCACGACTTCGGGTGCGGCGACCCCCGTTGGGCCGGGGGAAACTCCGTCAGCAGGCCCCGTTTCGATCATCGTCGTCATCGGAACCACGGAGTGCTGTGCCATATTGATCAATGGGCTCGACAGGAGTTGAACCTGCATGCTGTTGCCAGCGCCAGCCCCTCAAGCTGGTGTGTCTGCCAATTCCACCACGAGCCCGAATTTCGTGCGGAAAGAGTAAGTATAGCGTTCCGCACGGCCCCTGCAACCAAAACCTGTCTTGACAACGATTCGCCGGACGGCCAGAGTTAAAGGATGGACAATTGACGACCAGGCGCAGTTCGACCTGTTCTCTTCCGGCCCGTTTCAGGTGCCTCGTGTTTGCGCAACTCGTTCCCGTCGACGGTGGTGAGCCGATCACCATCGATAAGGACATTACCGTCGTCGGGCGGCAGTCGGAGCATTGCGACCTCGTCCTGACCCGGAAAAGCGTCTCCAAGATCCATTGCGTGATCGCCAAGACGGACGGTTTGCTGTTCGTTCGCGACCTCGACAGCACCAACGGTACGAAGGTGAATGGCCAGCGGATCGTGCGGGGCGCGCTGCTGCCCGGCGACCAGCTTGCATTTGCCGGGGAGAAGTTCAAGGTGCACTTGGGCCCCACCCAGCAAACGCCGGAAGTCAGTGAGGTCGACCGCACGAACGTGATCGATTCGGTCGAGCCCGTGTCACTGTCCGAAGGATTTGGGGATGGGTCGCTCCCCTCGTTGCTCTATAAAGATCCGCCCGGCCGCGCCTCCGAAGATCTGGTCGAGTAGGGTGGCGGCCGGTTCTAATCAGCTGGATCGAACGACACGATCTCAAACGAAAACACGCCTCGCGGTGCCGCGCGAGGCGTGTTTTTTTGCGTCGTTCCCCAATGTGGCGTTTCCATTATCGCAAGCAGGTCTCATGGCGCGGCACAACGACCTGGACGTCTTCACGTGGAACCTTGTTTTGCATTTCTCATGATTCAGCTCCCACTGTGCTTCGGATGTTAAGGATATTATTCTTATCGGACGGTCAAATCCGCGCGACCGTGACATTGACGCAAGAAATCCGTCCATCAGGTAACAACTATGCATCCGTTGACGAAGCGCCTGCCTCCGATCGTGATATTTTTTCTGCTGATCTGTCTGACGTCGTCGTCTCGGGCTGACGACGTGACGATTCGTTTGGATGCCCGGCAGCCGGGGCGGCCCGTGTCGCGTTACCTGACGGGGGCCTGCATCGAAGACGTGAATCACGAGATTTATGGCGGCATCTACAGTCAAATGCTGTTTGGCGAAAGCTTTCAGGAGCCACCCCGCCTGCGACCCATCGCAGGCTTTGTCGCCGTCGACGGCCAGTGGCGCGCCGCTGAGGGCGAGGTTGAGGGAGAGCCCGGTTCCGGTCCCAAGCTCGTGAGCTCGGTCGAGAAATTCTCTTCCGGCGCAGCGGGCGTTGATGTTTATCTCCCAGGAACGACCGGCGGGAATGGAGGACTCATTTTGCGGGTCGACCGCCCTGGCCCGGGAGCCGATAACTTTGACGGTTACGAAGTGGCCATTGACGTGGCGCGCAAGACATTGATGCTGGGACGGCACCAGCACGATTTCCGGATGCTCAAAGAAGTCACCTGCGACGTTGCTCCCGATCGCTGGATTTCTCTGGCCGTCACGTTGACCGACCGAACGATCGAGGCGTCCATCGACGGCCGCCGGGTGCTCCAGTTCGAAGATGACCGGCCTCTGGGGCCGGGGACGATTGGCCTGCGTCATTGGCAGCGGCCGGCCCGGTATCGCAAATTGTGGGTTAAAACCAATGAGAAACGGATTGAGATTCCCTTCGCCGCCACGCCGGGCACGCCGATCGCCGTCAGCGGCATGTGGCGCCCCGTGACGACCGGCGCCGCCGAGCTGGCCGCCGAGATCGAGAAGTCGGGCCCCTTCGTTGGCGCCCAGAGCCAGCGGATGACGTTTACCCGCGGCGCCGGCGAAGCAGGCGTCGAGAATCAGGGACTCAACCGCTGGGGCCTGGCATTGGCGGCCAATCGACACTATGAAGGGCATCTCTGGGTTCGCGCCGATAAGCCGACCGAAATTTTTGCCGCGCTCGAGAGCCGTGACGGTTCCCGACGCTATGCAGAGAACCGGCTGACCGCTGCCGCCGGTGATTGGCAGAAGCTCCCGTTGGCGCTGACTCCGGACATGGCCGATCCCCACGGCCGATTTGCAGTCTTGTTGAAGTCTCCCGGGACGGTCGTGCTCGGGCAGGCGTTCTTACAACCTGGCTCGTGGGGCCGGTTCAAAGACCTGCCGTTGCGGCGTGACCTCGTCGAGGGCTTGATCGATCAGGGGGTGACGGTTCTGCGGTATGGCGGTTCGATGGTCAATGTGCCCGAGTACCGGTGGAAAAAGATGATCGGGCCGCGCGATCGCCGGCCACCCTACAAAGGCATGTGGTATCCGTATTCGACGAACGGCTGGGGCATCGTCGATTTTCTCGATCTGTGCGAGGCGGCCCAATTCCTGGGGATTCCTGCCTTCAACATGGACGAGACGCCGCAAGACATGGCTGATTTCATCGAGTATGTGAACGGCCCGGCAGACAGCGCCTGGGGCAGCCGGCGCGTGGCCGACGGACATCCCCTTCCTTACGGGCTGAAGCACGTGGAGCTCGGCAATGAAGAGCGGATTGATCAGGCGTATTTCGACAAGTTTCGGGGGCTGGCCCAGGCGATCTGGACCAAAGATCCTCAGGTGACCATCGTCGTCGGTGATTTCATGTACAACAGCCGGATCGTCGACCCATTCAATTTCAGCGGTGCTGAATCGCGAATTACGACGCTGGCGGCACACCAGCAGATTCTGGAACTGGCGCGCAAACAGAATCGCGAAGTCTGGTTCGATATTCACATCGCCACTGACGGCCCAGGCATTTCGCCGTCGACCGAAGCACTACCGACCTACGCCGATGCCCTCGAAAAAATCGCCCACGGGGCAAAGCACAAAGTGGTCGTGTTCGAGCTGAACGCCGGGAATCCGCGGCAGCGACGGGCGTTAGGGAATGCGCAGGCCATCGGCCTGGCGACGCGGGACGGCCGATTTCCCGTCGTAACGTCTGCCAACTGCCTGCAACCGGACGGACAGAATGACAATGGGTGGGACCAGGGACTCTTGTTCCTGAATCCGTCGCATGTCTGGCTGCAGCCGCCCGGTTATGTGACGCGCATGATCTCGCGAAACTATCAACCGCGCGTGCTGGATGTTCACGTCGCCGGCTCAGATGCCCCACTCGACGTCACTGCCACGAGCAGCGAAGACCGGCAGACACTCGTGCTGCACGTCGTCAATCCGGGCAATACTCCACACCGCGCGAGATTCGACTTCGAAGGTTACCGCTTGAGCGGGCGGGATGTCGAGATTTCGGAGTTGGCCGGCCCGCTCGAGGCGGCCAACACGGCCGAGGAACGCGAGCGGATCAAGCCCCGATCGATTCCAATTCAATACGACAAGTCCGCCGGCTTGATGAATTACATGTTCGCCCCGTCCTCATTCACGGTGATTCGATTTCGATAGTTTTCTACGGCAGCGCCGCAGCCAGCGAGCGCGCCCGCTGAACATCGTCGAGCGTAGGGACCGGGATCAGTCCGCCCAGGACGCGGCGCGAGAAATGATCGAACATGACTTCGACGTCGGTCCGGTCGGCGGTGAGCGACTCGCTGACGGGCTGGCCGCCGACGTCCCAGACGATTCCGCACGGAGGTTTCAGCAACGCAGTGCCGTTCGCACACTGGATCTTGACCTGCGGAAACAGGAGTCCTGTCGCGCCGCCGTTCACGGAGACGGCCGGGTGGTGCGCGGCGGCGATTCGGATCGTGGCACGGGCCGCGTCTCCACCGGATGACGGACGGCGGAATTCGACGTCGTACTGCTGCGCCCCTGTCATCCCGGCGGTATCCGTATGCCTGACCGGCACGACGGCCGTGGGCGCTGTTCCGATCAGGCTGATGCACCAGTCGATGGCGCAGGCGAACGAATCGCGTGCCGTGCCCCACGACCCGACATCATCGAATCCGGCATGGCCGCCAGATCCGGCAGCGATGTCGATTGTCAGCGGCCGGCCGAGCCGCGTCGCGATCAATTCCCGTAAGCGCGACGTCACTGGGGTGTAACGATGCCCGAGGTCGGGCATCAACGTGACGCCGGCAGCGGCCGCCTGCCGGTGCAGATCGGTGCTGCACAAGCGGTTGGCCAGTCGCCCGGCAAGAAACACCGGCTTCCCGAGTTGGCAGGCGAACCACACAGGAATTCCTTCATGCCAGTCCGTTTCCAGGATTAAGAGGGCCCGCACGTCATCCCGCTCGATCAGGGCCAACAGGCCCGGAGCAGCGTCGCATTCCAGTTCGGCGGCGGCTTGCTCCGCGTGGCTGCCGACCGTCGCGTACACACTCCGCACCTGGAGCCGTTTGCTGAGCCGCCCGAGCGCCGGCCGGAAACGCTGCTCCCATTCGGAACCCAGACCAATGAGACCTACCTGGAGCATCGACAGACAAATCCGCAGAAGACAGGAATGAGACGAGACAGGAGCATTGGCGACCGAGGCCTCGCAGCCGCGAGAGCATCCCCTCGGTGAACGCACTCACCGGGGGACCGGCCGAAGAACCTGTCCTATTATGCCGCCGTGCGAACAAATGACAATGATGGCCACGACGACAGAGAATGGCAAAGCCCGGCAGAACACAGCAGATTGCGCGTACCGGATAATGGAACGGCGGAATTCATCGACAGTCTGGTTCAGATTTCAGATGGGTCAATGCCTCAAATCGCGATAGAATTCAACTGTTCGTCGTGCGTTCCTGCAGAGGGAATTAAATCATGATCCGTGCCCAGATTGACGAATCATTGCGGTCGAGACTCGTCGAGTTCCGTGTTCCTACAGAATTGTGTGACAAGGATGGACGAGTGATCGGGGTTTACACTCCAATTGCCGGCTCCGATCGGCAATGGTACGAGTGGGCTAAGGGACGCTACTCCGACGAAGAGCTGGAGCATCGCTGCAATGAACTAGGCGAAAAGACGACAGCGGAGGTCCTTGAAGCGCTCCGTGAAACATGAAGTACACTGTCGTTTGGAAGCCGTCAGCGGAAACGGAACTTGCGGGAACCTGGAGCTCATTTCTCGTCAAAAGCATCGAAATCTGTCAGCACGCAGTTCATTCGATCCATCCGCTTGATTCCCGGACTAACTCATCGAAACAGTTCCGGAAATTGCGATGCACGACGAATCGCATCGAGAAATACTCGTAGTCGACGCGCAATGGCTGAGGTGGCCCAGCCGTTGAGCACTCCTCGCATTGCGTGATCGGGACGCAAACGGTGTGTCGGTTGTGAGAACTGCGCTTCAGCAGCGATGCCAGCAAGACACCTCCAATCCAGCCGAATATCGCATGGAAAGCCAGGATGAATGCGCCGGCTTCGGCGTCATCCGTCATGGCGGAGCTGTTTTCTGTGATCCGCTTCGATTGTTGGATTCGAATACTTCGCTGAGCCGTGATGCCACAACAGCAGCAGACATCGGGAATCGAAGAATTTTCGCCGATCACGACAGTTGCCAGATCGCGATCGAGCCCGCGCAAATCGTTAGTGTTTTCGTGGCAGGCTGGACATTGACCAGCATCTTGCACGTGCACAAACGTAAAACAATGGGGGCATTCCAATTCCATGATGCTGCTATCCCAACACCTCGCTTAACGATTCAGCCAGGACTTCTACGATCCGATCGAGAATCGGGTACGGGGTGATCACCGGGGGCGCCAGGCAGAAGACCGATTCACCGCGCAGGCGGCTGAACAGGCCGCGCTTCTGGGCGGCGGCATGCACGTTACTGCCGATCTGATCGGTGGGGGGAAATTCGGCCTTCGTCATTTTATCCTGCACGAATTCCACGGCGCACATCAAGCCCTTGCCGCGCACGTCCCCCACGTGCGCGTGCCCGGCCAATGCGCCCTGCAAACCCCGCAGCAGATGCGCGCCTTTCTCCGCGGCTTGCGAGGGGAAGTTTTCGCGCTCGACGATCTCCAGGGTCTTGAGCGCGACGGCACAGCCGACCGGATGGGCGCTGTAGGTAAAGGCGTGCATCCAGGTCATTTCGCCGGCGTCGAGTACTGTGGCGATCTTTTCGCTGATTCCGATCCCCCCCAGCGGAAAGTAGCCCGAGGTGATCGCCTTGGCGAACAGGACCATGTCGGGCTCGATCCCCCAGTGCATCAGACCGAACATTTTTCCCGTGCGGCCGAACCCCGTGATCACTTCATCCGACACCAGCAGCACATCGTACTTGTCGCAGATTTCGCGAATGCGGGGGAAGTAATCGTCCTGGGGCACAATCACCCCGCCGGCCCCCTGCACCGGTTCGGCCAGAAACATGGCGACCGTATCGGCGCCTTCCCGCAGGATCACCTGTTCGAGTTCATTCGCCGCCGCGATCCCCTGGCTCACGCCCGGCGGCGCCACGTAGCGATAGGGATAAGGCGAAGGAATCTGGACAAAGCCCGGCACGCGGGGCTCAAACATCGGCCAATAAGAACTGATTCCCGTCGCGCTCATCGCCGCCAGGGTGACGCCGTGGTAACCCCATTGCCGCGAAATGACCTTGGTCTTTTCGGGCTTCCCACGAAGCCGCCAGTAATAGCGAGCCGTCTTGAAGCTCGAGTCGCTCGATTCGCCTCCGCCCGATGTAAAGAAAAATCGAGTAATGGCCGGATAGGTGACCGCGGCGAGGCGCTCGGCCAGCTCGATCGCCGGGATGTTCGAACTTCCCGCGTAGCCCGAGCAATAGGCGAGAGTCTCCATCTGCCGGGCGGCAACTTCGGCCAA
>DASYAR010000121.1:0-12657 GCA_036501235.1 Planctomycetaceae bacterium | reverse complement strand
TCGATCAGCGTCTGGATGCGGCCGGCGTTGATCAATCCCAGCCGCGCCAGTACGACCGACAGCTCGCGGGCGTTTTCCTGTTGGCGCGCCAACAGCCCGGCGAGCTGCGACAATTCCAGATATCCCAATCGCACCGAGATCTCTCCAAACCGCAGTCCCGTTTCGCTTTGCCTTGCTCGAATCGCCACGATCTGCGATTCCGACAGCAACCCGATCTGCACGGCCAGTTCCGCCAGGCCCACGCGTTCGGTCTGGCAATGCAGCAGGGCCCGCGACGCATTCGTGGGGTCGAGAGCGCCTCTTCTGACGAGCCAGCGGCTGAACCTGCGCTGCAGGATCATCGGAAAGAGCTGCCGCTCGAATTCATTCAGCATGTTGCGCAGCCGGACCTGGTTGCGCCCTCCCTGCTTGGCTTCATACATGGCCTGGTCGGCGGCATTCACGATATCGGCGCCGCGGTCGGCATCTTCGATGCGTTCGGGGATGGCAATCGCGGCGCCCGCGCTGACGGTCACTTCTACTCGCTGCCCCTGATGCCGGGCCTCGATGGCGGCCACGTCAGAGCGGATCCGCTCGGCCAGCTTTTCCAGCCCTTTTTCCGAGGGCTGGTTGACCAGCACGACAAATTCTTCCCCGCCGTAGCGCGCCAGGATGTCTCCGCCGCGGGTCGTGTTGCCGGCCGCAATCGCAATCTGCCGGAGGACTTCGTCTCCAAAGGCGTGGCCGTAATGGTCGTTGAGTTGTTTGAAGTTGTCGGCGTCGAAGAAGATGACCCCCAGGGGCTGCCCCTGCCGGCTGGCACGCTGCACTTCGCGACGCAGCGTTTCGTCGAAGAACTGCCGGTTGTAAAGGTTCGTGAGGGGGTCGCGAATCGCCTGCTGTTTGAGCTGCTCGTGTTTGACTTCGAGCTTGCGGATCTCATACTCGGCGGCCGCCTGGCGCGCCGTCGCGTGCGCGGTTTCGGCCTGGGCAGACACCGCCAGGAGCGCGAGCTGTTCGTTGGCCTGCGAGAGCAGGTCTTCGGGCGTCGCCAGCGACTGCGCGTCGATCGCGAACATCGCGGCGATCTCCGTGACATGTTCGCGCAGCTCGCACAGAAACGCGTCGAGGTCCTGTTCCGAGAAGCCGAAGAAGTCTGCCGCCAACGTGCGCAGCCTGCCGAGCGCCAGTCCTTTGGCAGACCCGCAGTAATAATCTCCCACCGCTCCGGCCAGGACCGTAATTCGAAATGGGTTGTCTTCGTCGGGATCGGAGGTGGAAGTAAACGACTCGGGCGCATCATGGTGGGCGGCGACCGTCCGCAATAGCGCCTCGGGGAAGCCCCACCGCTTCATCATCTGGGCGCCGATCTCGACGTGGTTGAATCCCAGGATTCGCGTTTCTTCGTCGATCAGCGGCCTTTGCTCGGCGATCGCCGATGCGACCACCGGCTGATATTCCTTGGGGATCGTCTTGAGCATCGCCAACCGCCCGAGATCGAGCAGTAGTCCCGCCAGAAACAAATCATTTTGATTGGCAGTCCGGGTGCGCAAAGCGAGCCGTTTGGCCGCCATTGCCTGCACTGCCGATTGCAACCAATACGAGGTGTACGCTTCACCAAGGGGGCCTTTGCATTGCGCCGTGTCGACCAGCGAAAAGCCCAGCGCCAGCGCCGTGACGGCGTTGGTTCCCATGAGGACGACCGCCTGTTCGATCGACTTGACCTTCGAAGACAGGCCGAAAAACGACGAGTTCGCCGCCTTCATCAGCCGGGCCACAATGGCTGGATCGGTTTGGATCACGGCCACGATTTCGCTGACCTCGGTCGTGGAAGACCGCGACAACTCGATCAGTTTGACGGCGACGACGGGCAGCGACGGAAGCTGCGCCGATTGCCAGATTTTCTGCGGATCGATCATGACGATTCCGGGGATCTTCTCAGGAATGATTCGCGCTGGAGAACGGCATAACGACAACCTCTGCGGCAAATTGCCCACGCGGCGGACACCTTGCCGTCGCCATTACCAAACGAGTCACCTTGAATATAGGCTACAAAATGCGACACTTTGGCATGGCCGCCGGAGATTTGAGAGTTTTGCCTCCCCGGCGCGCCCAAACGTGCCGCCCCGGCGATCATCATGAACGTCACAATCGCCCCAAAGCCGACTGGGGTGACAGTTACGCTACGCGATCTCGAAGATCGCCTCGACCTCGACGGCGACGCCGGTCGGCAACGAGGCGAACCCCAGCGCGCTGCGGGCATGAAAGCCATCCGTCTCTTTTCCAAATACTTGGTGAAACAGGTCGGACGCGCCGTTGATGACCAGGTGGTGTTCGATGTAGTCGGGAGCTGAATTGACGCAACCCAGCACCTTGATCACCTTCAGCCCGTCCAGCGTGCCGTGCCGCGCGTGGACTGAGTGCAGGATTTTTACGGCGCATTGCCTGGCCGCCTCGTAACCCTCGGCGGTCGACAGTCCAGCCCCCAGCTTGCCCTGGGTGTCGCTGACATGCCCCGACGTGATCAACAACTGGCCGCTACGGGCGCACAAGTTGAGATATCCGGGTTGTTGCGGCGGAAAAGAGATGTTCAACTCGCGGGCGCGCTGTTCAGCACTCATGATGGTGTTTCGCTGGATGAGAGGTGTTGGAGGAATCGACCGGCACGAATCACTCGCGCCGGCGTGACGTTCCTCGTGAAAATAGCGACGTGCTCGCGCGGCGACAACTGCGAGACCTCGCCCGGCCACACCACAGGAGGGCATTCGTTGAGTGGAGGTGGCCCGACCGGGTGCTCCACATCGGTCGGGACGGCTGGGCCACCCGGGTCTCCAGCGCCCGCACTGCCGAGTGCCGCGCTCGCGATACCGTCTCCAGCATTCACCCTGCCGCGCGGCCCCGTTACACTGGCGTGATGATTCCTGCCTCGATCATCCGAAATCGTGACGTGTGGTTTGACTTGTCCCGGCGTTCCCGCGCCGTCCATCAGTCTCCACTGCTGTGGCCCATCGTCCTCGCTGCAGTTGTCTTTTTCTCGTCGCCAGTCGCCGCTACGGCCGATCCCGAGCCTACGCGCGACAACGTGATCGCTGCGATGAAACCGCTCGACGGCCAGCCGACCATTGAAATCGACCGCTCCACACTGGCAGGCCGAGTGATGTGTGGATACCAGGGCTGGTTCGCCGCCGAGGGAGACGCTTCTGGCCGTGGCTGGCGGCACTACGCTTCGCGACGGAAGTTCGAGCCTGGTTTCTGCACGATCGACCTGTGGCCCGATCTGGCCGAATTCGACTCCGGCGAAAAATTTGCCACTCCGTTCCGTCACGCCGACGGCAGTGTGGCGCACGTCTTCTCATCGGCGAACCGCCAGACCGTGCTGCGGCACTTCAACTGGATGAAAAACTACGGCATCGACGGTGTCTTCGTGCAGAGGTTCGCGGGGGAGACAATCCAACCGAAAGACTTGCGGCAATGCAACACCGTGCTCGCGCATTGCCGGGAAGGGGCCCATCTGCACGGCCGCACCTATGCCGTCATGTACGATCTGTCAGGCCTTCGCGAAGGAGGGACCCAGACGGTCATCGACGACTGGAAGCTGCTCCGCGACAAGATGCGGATCGGTCGAGACGAGAACGATTCGGCATATCAACATCACAACGGCAAACCGCTCGTTGCCGTCTGGGGGATCGGTTTCAACGACGGTCGAAAATACACGCTGACGGAATGTGCGCGGCTGATCGAGTTTCTGAAAAACGACCCGCAGTATGGCGGCTGCACAGTGATGCTCGGGGTGCCGTCAGGCTGGCGGACGCTTGAGGCCGACAGCGTCAAGGATCCCGATCTGCACCGAGTCGTCGGCCTGGCTGACGTTATCAGCCCCTGGACGGTTGGTCGATACGCCAAATTGGTGGAAGTCGAGTCCCACGCCAAGCGCCGCTGGGAACCCGACGTGGCCTGGTGCCGCGAGCGGCAGCGAGATTACCTGCCCGTCGTCTTCCCCGGCTTCAGTTGGCACAACATGAATCCGAGATCGCCGCTGGACCAGATCCCCCGGCAGCGCGGCAAGTTCTTATGGAAGCAGATGACCGAGGCGAAACAGGCCGGCGCGGCCATGATCTACGTTGCCATGTTCGACGAAATGGACGAGGGGACCGCGATCTTCAAATGCACGAATGACGTCCCCGTGGGCGCCAGTCAGTTCGTGACCAGCGACGGATTGCCGAGCGACCATTATCTGTGGCTGACGGGGCAGGGGCGAAAAATGCTGCGCGGCGAAATCCCCATGTCCTCCGAGCCGCCAATCCGGGACGGCGCCGCTCCGTAGGTCAGGTTTTCCAACCTGACAGCACTGTGTTCTTCACTGTGTTCTTCACTGGCGAAAACGGATTCCAGCCCTGCCATTCGCCCGCGACCCTACTTCCTCGCGATCAGAATCGGATAGATCTTCAGCGGCTCCTGGGACATCTCAATGCTGTGAAAGCCGAGAGTCTCCAGCATCTGGCGGACCTGGCTTCCCGTCCGATACACATGCTTGAGTCCGAAGGTCCGCGCGACGAATGGCGCCGTGTTGTAGCGGTCGACGATTCCGTGCGTCAGGATCTGTGCGCCGGGCACCATCACTTCTCGCAAAGCGCGCAGCAAATCGAGCGCCTGGTCGTCGGTCAGATATTCCAGCAGACCGACGACTTTGACGATCTGGGGCTCGACGTGGGGCAGAACGCGGCGGATTTCACGGGCGTCTCCCTGGACGAACGAAACACAGTTCTCGATGCCGCGGTCTCGCGCACATTGCCGGCCATACTCGAATGCGTCGCTGTCGCGATCGATGAGATATGCCTTGACGCGCGCGGGCTCGATGCCCGACTGGCAAATGGCTTCCTGAACATGCAGCCCCGGACCGGCCCCTACGCCGATAATCGACAATTGGCTTTCGCCGGCGCGCGACTTCACGATTTCCGACAGCTTGGAAACGATCAGCTTCCGCCGGTTCCGCGACGCCATGGAAATGGGATTGGACCGCACGGCCATGCGATCGAAGAGATCGACCGGCGGCTCGTTGGCATAGACGATTCGCATCGATTGCCAGCCCCCCGGCCGACGGAACGATTCAGCGATCAGGGGGCTCCGGCTGTGGCGCAGCACGCGTTGCCAGAAGGACGCCGGCAGTAAATAGTTGCGCAAAGGATCGGCGATCAGTTTGGCCGCCCGCTGCGACCAGGGAAGCACTTCGAACTGCATTCCATTGACTTCGACAAGTTGCATTGCCTGAATTCCTGGTCTCATGGCGCAAAAGGAGGCTGGGATGAAAAGACGATCGGCGTGAATCGTGACGGGCTTGAGTAAAACAGGGACCGTGCCGATTGTGCCGAAATGCCGGGTTTTTAACATTGCGCGACCCATCTGCTTCCGCAGGACGCGATTACTCCGGCAAATCCTATTTCCCGGTTCCGATAATTCCGAAAAAACACAGCACTGTTCCCTCGCAACGGAATTGAGAAAACAGCATGCCGACGGCGACAAAATCGAAATGGTTCTATTATCCGACCGAATCGGCGCCCGTCCCGGTAGCCGATCTTGGCAAATTGAAGTGCGTGTACCTGGCCGACCGGCGGGCGCATCGCGACCCGACGATCGTCTGGGGAACGACCTTCGATGCACAGCCCATGGCCGATTTTGTCGCGGCCGAATCCCGCCGATGCAACGTGATGTATTCTCCGGCGCACCTGCTGATCAGCGCGGTCGCACGAACGCTGGCTGAGCACCCAGGCCTGAACCGCAAAGTCATTGGCCGGCGCGTCTATCAATACAAAGAAATCAACATCGTCATCCCGCTCTTGACGCCGGTCGACAAGCAGGTGAATCCGGTCTTCATTCGCGGCGTCGAAGACATGTCGCTGCGCGACATCGCGACGCATTTGTGGAATGAGGCCCGCAATCGCGGAGTTCAGGCCGCCGAAGAGCGGAAGCGAGATGCGTTGCGCACTCCCTGGCAGCGTTTTTGGGTCCAGACATGGCGCACTCTCACGCTGCACGGCGTGCTGCGGTTCACCGGTCTGGGCTTTGCGGCGCATAATCAAACGCGACGCCGGAATGTGCCTGCCAATGACACGTTCAATGGAGTGAGCGCGCTCGTTAATTTTCTCAGTTTCCCGAGCGGCGCGCCCTCGATGGTCAGCTTCAAGCCCAGCTCTCTTCCCATGAATGCCGCGAGTCTGACGGTGACGATGGCCGCTCCCGAATGGCGGCCGGCAGTCGTTGGCGGTCAGGTTGTCGCGCAGAAAGTCGCGCCGTTGTTTATCAAGGCCGATCATCGCCTGGTGCATGCGCACGAGATCGCGGCCTTCATGAATACGTTATGCGGGTACATGACGCAGCCCGGCCGGCTGACCGCGACCGAACCGCAGACGAACGCCGTCGCCCCGGCGCCCCTGAGCAAGGCCGCGTAGCCTAATCCCCCGCGTAGCCAAATCCCGTCGAGCCATCACACAGACAAGCACGACCGCCGACGCACTGTGGCACGGGGTGGCGACAATCACCCCGCGGCGGCGGCCTGCGCCTGCTGCTGAGCGAAGTGGATCGCACTCGTCAAATAATCCGTCAGTTGTTCTTCGAGTGCGGCCGGATCGTCGAAAAGCCGGATGGCGGGGACGCCGCCGACCTCACGGCCTGGAGGAAACGATTCGGCTGCGGCGAGACGTTCCTGATATGTCGGGTGCGACGCGAAAAACGACGGTCGTTCCGCTTCCAGCTCCGCGCGGATCTTCTCGCGGTCCGCAGTGCTGGAATCCGCTTGCTGAAAGTCGCCAAATGCTTCGTACATGTTCTTGAATGCCCTGCCTTCGACGAGGATCCCGGCGACGGAATTGTACATCATGGCGTCGAACAGAGAGCCGTCGGTGCAGACTTTCGTCAGCGCGCTCGTGAAGACTTTCGAACCGTAGAGACTGCACGCCATGCGATCGGCCAGATATTCGCGAGATCGCGAGAAACCTGCCGAGAGCAGGCTATAAGCGCGATAATACAAGACGAGGAACCAGAAGAAGGGATTGACGTAGTTCAGCTTGCCCCCGGCGGCCCCCATCCCGGACAAGGCCGCATGGATCGACAGATCGACGCGATAGATAAAGCGGCTGTAGTGCGTGTCCTGATGGCTGAAATGCGCATATTCATGCGCCAGGATCGACTTGAGCTCGGGAACGGTGAGCGTGCGAAGCGTCGCCAGCCCCAGCGTCAGCACCCGGCGCTTCGTGCCGAACATCCCCCACGGTCCCCGTCCTTCCTGATGCACGGCGATCTGAGAACCGGGAGCGATATACACCTCGTCCACGGGCGAGGTATCGACGCGGCGAGCCACTTCGCGAAGGGCCTCGAAGAGCTTTGGACAATCGCTCTCCGTCTTGGCGACGCCGAACGAACCCGACCCCATTCGCGCAAACATGCTCTTCAGCACGGCCCACACCATCCCTAGGCCGACGACGATGATGATCAAGACCAGTTTAAGGGGAATCCGTCCCGCTTGAAGAATGAGCCACAAGAGCCCGAGCGTGCCTGCGAGGAGCCCGGCCGCAACGAAAGGCAATGCCACATAGAACAGAATGAGGCCCAGGACGAGGCTCACTCCATACAAGCGAGCAAGCCACGGTTCAGCGGGCGACCGAACGACTTGACCGCCGGCGATGACTTCTTCCGGATCATCCGCCAACAACCGCAATGCTCCCGTACCGCGCGTGAAGTTTCCCAGGACGACGCCGGCCAGTGCCATGACGGCGATGACACCGGCGTAAATCGCGAGAAACCACACCCCCGTCCACATCAGAATCTCGATAAGACCAGGGCGGGCGGCCTGCTCGACCGACTTGACGACCGGTTCACCGAAGACCTCAGAGGGATCGACGCCTAGCTGGCGGGCGCGCCGGAATTGTTCGACCGCCCCTTTCGCGTCGTCATCGATTGCCAGCGCCAAGCCATAAAAACACCGCAAGGTTCCGTCGTCGCGATGTCGATCGACGAGCGGTGCCAGCACCGGCGCCCGCCGACCGGTATGATTCTTGTTTTGCAGGACGACCGCGCCCAGCCCCTGCGCCGATCCGAGATCTTCGGGATCTTCAGCGACCGCTGCGGCGTAGTAAAGTTCGGCTTGCTGGAAGTCTTCGTTCCATACGGCAACATACGCCCGAAGCGCCTGGAATTTCATCTTCGGATCAAGCTCGCGGGCCCGATCGAGAATCCGCTTGGCCTCTTGCGCCCGAGCAGATTGAGTATCGAGGGGGCCGGTTTGCAACATGATTGTCAGTGCCAGTGACCGATGCCCTCTCGCGAATTCCGGATCTAGCTCGACGCACTTCCGGAAGTTGCGCTCCGCCGCCTGGGCCGACTGCTTTTTGTCTCCCTTGTGACCGGCCCGCAAATGAGCCCGGCCCAGCAGATACCAGGCGAGGGAATCGTCGGTGAGCGGCGCGGGCAGTCCGCCATCGGAATTCTCCTGCGACTTCATGAAATCGGTGGCGGCTTCGTAAGCCGGGTCGGATCGGCGCGAGCGATCCTCGATCCATGCCAGCAGGCGCGGCCGCCATCGGGGCCAGGTCTCGAGCGTGATGGGTTCGCGGCGGAGCAGGTCGGCCACTTCGTCCGCCGGGGGAGCCGGTTGCACGATTCGCGACGCCGCGTCGTCCGCCCGAACGGCCGACCACATCAGGGCGGCGACTGCCAACAGCCGGATCTGCCGCACACAGCGCCCCAAGCTGTTTCTGACATGCAATTGATGGAACTGAATCGGTGAAGTGCACACGGCCCAAGCCCTCGGGGACCACCGGCGGCAACTGGTCTGATGATGCTCTCCATATATAGCAACGCCAGCATTGAGATTCACCGTCACCGGCGGCTTTTTGCATCAACTCCGATCGCGCTGCGGACTGGTTGTTGGCAATTCGCGCACGAGCTGGCGCACCGCGCCCAATAAGAACGCATCACCGCCGTGACCGGCCAGCAGCGAGAGTCCCAAGGGACCTCCGTTGCATTCGCCCAGGGGGAGCGAAACCTGCGGCAACCGGCCGACGCCGGCCAGCGAAGTCAGCGAGAGCGCCGCAGGATAGTAATTTGACGAGTCCTGGCTGCGGTTGCCAATCGTCCCTTTCAACGGCGGCGGGGCCGGCGTCGTCGGAATGCACAGTAGAACGCCCGGTTCGAGAAATTCGCTAAGCCGCACGCAATACGTCTCGCGTCGCCGAACGGCAGGCCCCACGTCGGCACGATTCAGCGTGCGTGCCAATTCGAAATTGCCGGCCGTGACCGGACCGAATTCCGGTTTCGCCTCGTTGATCCAGCTCCCGAGGCTGCTCCAGATCTCTGCCCACTGCAGAATTCGATAGACTGATTCGTACCAGACCTCGAGGCCGGCGGCCGGCGACTCGCCGTCGATTTCGTGAATCGACGTTTCCTGGAGCCGATCGCCGAACACATCCCGCAGCGCTGCAAGAGGAGCGTTCAGCGCACCGCGCGCATCGGGCTCGCACAGAGCGAGCGCTTCTGTAACCAGATGCACGCGCACCACGCGAGGCGCCGGCGGAATTTCGACTCCCAGAAGCGTCTCTGCGATCCGAGCCAGAATTTCTGCATCGCGGGCCATCACCCCCACGGTATCGAAACCCGGGGCGAAGGGCATCACCCCAGCCACGGATATCACGCCATGAGAGGGGCGCAGGCCGAACAGCCCGCAGTTGGCCGAGGGGACGCGCACCGATCCGCCCGTATCCGTCCCCAGCGCGAAATCGACCAGTCCGCAGGCGACGGCCGAAGCGGAACCGCTCGACGACCCGCCGGGAACCCGCCCGGGCGCACGCGGATTGAGCGGCGTGCCGTAGAAATGGTTCTCGCCAATGAGGCTGAAAGCCAGTTCGTCGGTCACCGTCTTGCCGACGCAATGAGCGCCGGCGGCAAGGAGCTGGTCGACGCACAGGGCATGGCAGGCCGCCGCCGCATGAGTCTTTCCCCAACTCGGATTCCCGCAGCCGGTCGTTCGCCCGGCAATGTCGATGAGGTCCTTGACGGCAAAGGTGAGGCTCGAAAGGGGCCCTGGAGCTGTCGGCGCGATGGAAATCTGGTCGACGAATGCCCCGGATTCTTCGACCGAGACGCGTGTACCGGAGGGAGCCATGCCGTGTTCCTTGTTTCGAAACGAGTTCTGCGCCATCATTGTTCTGTCCTTCCGTCATTCTGTCTATTCCCGTTCGTCTGTCGTCGCATTCCAAAGAGCACGAAGGACACCAAGGGCAGACAAATCGCGGAAAAATTCGTGACGGGCAGGTTGGAAAACCCGCCCTACGTTATCCGCGCTGCTTGAGAATCGGTTGCGTCAATGTTGAAAGCCGGGTGCGCTGCCGGCCCGTGCCGTCGAAATTGCCGGGATCAAGCCAGGCCAGAAATGCTTCTTGCAGAGCCGGCCATTCGGCGTCAACGGCGGCATACCACGCGGTGTCCCGGTTTCGGCCTTTATAAACCGTTGCCTGGCGGAATATTCCCTCAAATGAAAACCCCAGGCGTTGGGCCGCCGCGCGTGAGGCCGCGTTGAGCGCGTCGCATTTCCATTCGTACCGCCGATAGCCGAGCTCGAACGCCCTCTTCATCAACAGATACATCGCCTCGGTCGCGGCGTGCGTTCGCTGCAAGCGCGGTGAGAAGTGAATATGGCCCATTTCGATGGATCCGCTGGCGGGGGCGATCCTGAGATAACTTGCGACGCCCTTCGGCTGCCCGCTGGCCCTGTCGACAATGGCGAAGAAGAGCGGGTCGTCACCCAGGCAAGACGTCTTCATCCAATCGCGATAGCTGGAAAGAGTGGGGAACGGGCCATAAGGGAGGTAGGTCCAGCTCTGCCCTGATTCGTCGGCCGCGTTGACGGCGAATAACGTCGCCGCGTGTCGGTCTGGGTCGAGAGGCTCCAACCTGCAAAAGCGACCCTCGATCGGCGCGCGCGGCGGGACGAGTCCGGGCGCCCATTCCGGCAACGGGAATCCGATTGCCTGACCAAGGTCATTGAATGAGGGCGTCATGTCTGACATCGCTGTGCGGCGTCCCCGGTTTTGATAGGCACGGGCCAACCCCCAAGAGTATCGGGTTGTCGCGGACCGAATGCAATCTGCGAGGAATCAGACTTTCCGTCGCCGCGTCAGGCCAGAAGCCAATATCCGGTCAGGCCGTGCGGCGGTACAAGTCGGCTCGCGTCGGGGGGAGCTCGGCGCGACCTTTCGCGGAGTGTTTGCTCGCTACGACTTGATAGATCCGCAGCGTGCCGTCGTGGAACGCGAACGAGACGCCGGCGAGATACGCCAGCCAGAGCCGGTAGCGTTCGGGGCCGACGTTGGCGATTGCCTCGTTCCGTCGGGCCGACAACCGCTCGCACCAGAACCGGGTCGTCTGCGCGTAATGTTCGCGCCAATTCTCGACGTCGTGCACCTCGAATCGGCACGCTTCCAGCGACTCGCAGGTGTGGCCGATGTGATCCAGTTCTCCCCCCGGAAAGATGTACTTGGCAATCAGGCGATGCTCGGGGCGCCTGGCCGCGAATCGACGTTTGCTCGGCTTGGCGCGGCGCGTAATGCCATGATTAAGCAACAGGCCACGGTCTCGCAGCAGCGAATAAATCTTGCCGAAGTACTTCGGATAGTTGGCGATGCCCACGTGTTCATACATGCCGATGCTGGAGATTTTGTCGTACGTGCCTGCGAGCGTCGCGTAATCGCGCAGCTCGATCGTGACGCGGTCGGCCAGCCCCAGCCGGCGGACCTTTTCCTGGGCGAAGTCGAACTGAGTCTGCGACAACGTCACCCCATGCGCCCGCACGCCGTAATGCAATGCCGCATAGCAGACCAGGCCGCCCCAGCCGCAGCCAATGTCCAGCAGTCGTTCCCCGGGCTGCAATCGGAGCTTGCGGCAGATCATCTCCAACTTGTCGCGCTGCGCCTGCTCCAGCGAATTGTTCCAGTCAGTGAAGTAACCGCACGAATACTGCATCTCGGGGTCGAGGAACAGTTGGTAGAACTCGTTCCCCAGATCGTAATGGAATTGAATGTAGTCGCGGTCGGTGCGCGGGAAATCGCCGCGGCCGATCTCATCTCCTGCAAACGCATGTTGCGTCGTTGCCGCGTCCGCCGTGGACAGGAGAAACGGGAGCGCATTCCGTAACAACGACGCTTTTCGAATCTGCTTCAGCCGTTTGCGAGACCGGCCGATTCGCAGCGCCTCGCCAAACTCCATCAGTTCGGCGCCGTGGAAATCGATCCGTCCCAAGGCATATTGCCGAATCAGGTTGTCGAGCGTCGGCCAACGCAGCAATGAGGTGATGACGCCCGGCCCGCTGATGGAAACAGCCAGCCGCCGGTCTACGTTTCGGCCCAGCGGAACCCGTGTACCGTCCCACAACTGAACGGAAAACCGGGCGTCGAGCAACTCGGCGAGCTGCCCCAGGACCTCCTTCGCAGCGGCGAGTTGTCGCGCTTCGACGGATAACAACGAGCTTAATGTCAGCATGACGTTGAACCTTCGACCTGAGAGGCCCCCCCCAGTCCCGGCAGAGTACCATTGCGCGAAGATTAATATGTCAGGAATTTTCCGACAAGATTGACTCGGTTCGGTTCTCGTCCACCGGATCTTGCGCAGCACGAGCGGCAGTTGTACGCGGCT
>DASYAR010000120.1:0-8388 GCA_036501235.1 Planctomycetaceae bacterium | reverse complement strand
CTGGAAGGCCCAGACTGTTTGTCTTTCTGAATTCGTACGGGCCGCCTGCGCCAACGAACTGGGGCTGGGAAATCCAGGATAGGCCCAGCCCCAGCCGCTCGGGTATCCGAATTATCCGCGCGTCGGGTTCGATCTGACGCTGGCGCAATGCGATCAGCTTACCGAATTCATTGTTTCGTTGCCGCGGCCCGTGGAAAGGACGCCCGTCGACATGGCGGTCCACCGCCGAGCGGCAGCGGGGAAATCATTGTTCGGCAGAATCGGCTGCGCCACTTGCCACGTCCCCGACGTGGGGCAAGTCCGCGGCTTATACAGCGATCTGTTGTTGCATGACATGGGCCAGGATCTTGAAGGAGGAGGCAACTATGCCGACCAGCCGCTCGATGAGCCAGCCTTCGAATCCGGGGCGGGACCGTTTCCAGCGGAATGGCGCACGCCGCCGCTGTGGGGCGTCGCCCGTTCGGCTCCCTATCTGCACGACGGACGCGCGGCGACGCTCGACGGGGCGGTTCGTCGACACGGTGGACAAGGGGCGAGGAGCGCGCGAGATTACGCCGACCTCACCGTTGAAGAACAAGCACAAGTGCTCGCTTTCTTGATGACACTGGATACGCCATGATCCATTTTGATTGTCAATGCGGCAAGGCGCTGAAGGCCCCGCCGAAGTTGGCCGGAACCGTCGGTTGCTGTCCGGCCTGCGGGTCTCAGGTGGCGGTGCCGCATCCCCTCGTGGCCGACAATGGTCCCGGCGAACAAAGCGAAGTCTATGCTCTGGCCGCCGAACCGCCGATCGAATGCATCCCCGACGACCAGCCTGCGTTCGTTCCCTCGACGACTCCCCGCGATTCCTTCCGGCGAGATCCAATCGACGCGTGGCTGGAAACCATCCAAGGCACAAAATTCGTGGCCGCGATTTCGGCAATTTTGGCCCTGCTCACGGCCTTGGGGATCGAACTCTATCCGCACGTTCTTCAGTCCGGAATCTTCTGGTTGAGCGGGCTGTTTCTGGTACTCGCGTGGGCCGGGGTCGTCGCGGTGGTTCTTGGATACGGCTGTCAGTTGCTCGATTCGGCCCTCGAATGCGAGCCGCATGGCGGACGACAACCGGAAATGCCCGATCTGGATCCCGGTCCGGCCGTCACGAGTTTCGTCAAATGGGCCTCATGTTTCGTTGCCGGTCCGGCATTTCTCCTGTATGAAGCGCTCCGTTACTGGGTGCTCTGCGGCGACTTGACCGTTGGGGACGGCCTGATTCTGGGAGAGCTGACGGTTTCCGCCATCGGTTATTGGCTCATTGCCGTCTTGGTTCTGACAAAGCGACCCGAGCTGGTTGTGCCGTTGCCATGGCACGTGCTGAAAGCTGCTCGAAATCTTGGTGCGCGTATCGTTCCCGCAGGAATTGTGCTGACGGTTGCCGCTGGCGTTCATCTGTGGCTGGGGGTGAATGCCCTGGTATTGCTCCACAGTTCTTGGCTGGTCGGCTGGATACTGTTGTGGATCTGCTGGTTCAGCGTCTGGCAATGCGGCGCACTGGCCCAGCGAACGCTGGGCTCGTGGCATGTCCGTAGCGAGCGGACGCGCGCCGAATCAACGATGTTCCCGGTGCCTTCACGCAGGTAATAGGCTGATACCGCCGCAATTCACGGATCCACCGCGCTGCTCGAATTGGAAATGCAATTTTCGCTCGACGGCCGTCCGATTGCGTATCGTCCTGACCATTTCACAGCCACACGAATCCCGGTCGTCATCGCCAGATCCGGTTTTCCCTGACTCACTCCTGGGGGTTTTTCCTGCTGTCGGGAATTCGGGCCATACACCAGAATTCACGTCACATGGGGCTGTCCACGAAGCAGGAGACGAGAAATGTCCGAAAGCACCGCTCTGGATCGAACCGACGACGACGATGGCCTGATTTACATGAATGGATCCGCGCTCGACCTCGAATCGCTCGAATCGGCAATCGATGCATTGGCTCGCGACGAGGCAGTCCAGGCGGATGAGCGTTACCGGGACACCCACGAGGCGGCCCTCGATTCGCAAGATTGCGAGACTGAATGAACGCTCGCGATCGAGAGTCGGAAATCAGGACAAGGTCTCTGCCTCGGAAGCCCGACGGAGATTATTTCGCCGGCACGAATTTCAACTCGGCCAACCAGGCCAGAGACTTTTCCTGCCAGGCGTCCCACATCGGGCCTTTGTAGCCGTTCAGTCCGTGGCCGCCCGACGGCAGCTCGAGATATTGCGACGGAATCTTGTGGGCCTGCAGGGCGGCGAAGAACGCCCGGCTGTTTTCCGGCGGCACCGGTTTGTCGTCGACGGCGTGGGCCAGGAAGGCGGGCGGAGTCTTGTCCGTGACCTGCTTTTCATTCGAAAATAGTTCGACCAGTTTTGGCGTCGGATCCTTACCCAGCAGGTTCGTCCGCGAGCCCGAATGGGTTGAGTCGTCCATCGTGATGACCGGATACACGAGGATCATGAAATCGGGCCGGCAACCGACTCGGTCTGCAGCTTCGGGGGCTTTCGGATCGCCGTCATCGAAGTGCGTCCCGGCGGTCGAAGCGAGGTGGCCCCCGGCCGAGAAGCCCATGATCCCGATGCGGCTCGGATCGATGCCCCAGGCTTTCGCATTCGAGCGCACGGTGCGAATCGCCCGCTGGGCGTCGAGCAGCGGCACGAACGATCGTCCGCGCGGGAGACGGTATTCCAGCACGACCCCGGTGATCCCGTGGCCGTTCAGCCATTTCGCGATGCCGTGTCCTTCGGGATCGATCATCAGCCCGCCATAGCCGCCGCCGGGACAAATCACGACGGCCGTTCCGTTCGCCCGAGCCGGCTGGTGGACGGTGATCCAGGCGTCCGCGTCTTCGAACTGGCCGTCGCCCAGGGGAGCGCGGCCGTTCCAGAGCGCAACACGCTGTGGACCGGCTGGTTTGGAATCGGCCGGCTGTTCGTCGGCGCAGGTGGTTGCTGCAAGACCGAAGACCAGAGCGGTGACGTGCGCAATCTTCATAATCGACTCCCGAGCCGCTGCCTGGAAGAACATCCCGCCGTATTGGACCGGTCGGTGTATTCGAAGCAACCGACGCCGCGAATGCAATCGTCATCATCAATTCCGTCGATTTCCGTGGCCCTGTGCGGCGCAGTCCTCCGAGTGATTTTCCTCATCGGCGAGAAACAATGACTTATGTTTTTGAGATTGCGATCCTGGCAGAAGTCTTGTTGACGCTTTCGGCGAGAGCGCGCTGTCGGAATTCGCACGAGGACGGGCAGTGCCATGAATCACCTCACCACGCGCGCCGAATTCCTGCTGAGCGGCAATCAGCAGCAGATCTATCGTCGCACCGACCGGATGTTCGCGCTGTTGATGCCGCTGCAATGGGCCGGCGCGATCGCGGGAGCCTTGTGGCTGTCGCCGCAAACCTGGGCCGGGGACACCAGCCGCGTGCATCCGCACGTCTGGATGGCGCTCTTCTTCGGCGGCGCCTTGTGCAGCCTGCCGGTCACGCTGGCCTGGCTCATGCCGGGACGCATGCTGACGCGCTACACGATTGCCTGCGCCCAGGTGCTGTTTTCCTCGCTCTTGATCCACGTCAGCGGGGGGCGCATCGAGACGCATTTTCATGTTTTCGGATCGCTGGCGTTCCTGGCGGCGTATCGCGACTGGAAGCTCCTGTTGCCTCCGACGATTCTCGTCGCGGCCGACCATTTCGTGCGCGGCGCCTTGTGGCCGCAAACCGTGTTCGGCGTCCTGTCGACCAGTTCGTGGCGCTGGCTGGAGCACGGCGCCTGGGTCATTTTCGAGGACGTGTTCCTGATCATTTCCATTCGATACGCCGACAAGGAAATGCGGGCCGCGGCCCTGCAGACCGCCGAGCTCGAATGGAACCACGCCCAGCTTGGGAAAGCGAAAGAACAGGCGGAAGCGGCCAATGCGGCCAAGAGCCAATTCCTGGCCAACATGAGCCACGAAATCCGCACTCCGCTGGGAGGGATGCTGGGCTTTGCCGATGTGCTGCGTCGCGGCATCGGGTCTCCCGACGAGCGCGACGGTTATCTCGAGACGATTCAGTCCAGCGGACAGCATTTGCTCACGTTGATCAACGACCTCCTCGATCTCTCGAAGATCGAGGCGGGACGGATGGAATGCGAACGGATCCGCTGCTCCCCGCACGAGATCCTGGCCGAAGTTTCGTCGCTGCTGAGAGTTCCCGCGCACGAAAAAGGCTTGCGCCTCGACTGCGAATGGCTCACGCCCGTGCCTCAAACAATTTTGACCGACCCGGCGCGGCTGCGGCAGTTGCTGATGAATCTGGCGAACAATGCCATCAAATTCACGGAGTCGGGGTGCGTCACGATTCGCGCAGCCGTGTATCCCGACCGGCCCGAGCCGCGCTTCGTGTGCGAGATCGAAGACACGGGCATCGGCATTCAGCAGGAACACCTCGACAGGATTTTCCTGCCCTTCGACCAGGCAGACAATTCCATCACCCGCAAGTACGGTGGCACCGGACTGGGCCTGGCCATTTGCCGCCACCTGGCGACGGAGCTCGGCGGGAGCGTCTCGGTGGAAAGCGAGCAGGACCGCGGCAGCACCTTTCGCGCTACGCTCGAGACCGGCCCTCTGGATTCCGTGGTTTTTCTGGAACAGCAATTGTGCGAGGCGCTGCAACGCGGTCCCCAGGTCCCCGTCCAGGAATTGAGGCAGAATACACTGCCGCCCATCCGCGTGCTGCTTGTGGAAGACGGCGAGACGAATCGACAGCTGATTTCTCTCGTGCTCTCCGAGGCCGGGGCCACTGTGGTGTGCGCCGAAAATGGATCGGCCGGCGTCGAGTTGGCGGCCGGCGGTGTTTTCGATCTGATCCTGATGGACATGCAGATGCCCGTCATGGACGGCTACACCGCCGCGCGCACCTTGCGATCGCAGGGCTGTTCGCTCCCCATCCTGGCGCTAACGGCCCACGCGATGCGCGGCGACCAGGAGAAATGCCTGGCGGCCGGATGCACCGGATATCTTTCGAAGCCGGTGCAGATCGACCGGATGATCGAGACCATTCGCGGCGTCGTCGCCGAATCGCCCAGCGCCCGGCCGGCCCCGGAAATGCCGCGCGCCGTTGCCGCACCGTTTGAGCCCATCATCTCGACACTGCCCATCGCCCACCCCAAGTTCCGGCGCATCGTGGAAGATTTCACGGTCAAACTGGTCGAGGGCCTGGCCGAAATGCAGGGCGCTGCCGCGGCCGGCGATTGGGAAGCGCTGGCCAAACTCGCACATTGGTTGAAAGGCTCAGGAGGAACCGTGGGATTCGACTGCCTGACCGAGCCCGCCCAGCAGCTCGAGCAACTTGCCAAACAACAGGACGCGCCGGCCGTGGCCCGGACTCTGATCGACGTCTCGCGCCTGGTCGACCGCATCGCTTCCGTCGCCGTTTGATTTTCATCGTCATTTCCTGGAGGACATCACGGATATGCCAGCTCTCGATCCGTTCCCCGCCGCCGGAATCGCGACAACCACCGTTGCCGCGGCTGCCCGCGATCGGAGGCAGCCCCAGAGCGTCAAGCAGTCGCGGATCCTGATCGTCGACGACGAATCGCTCAACATCGACGTGGTGCAAGGCTATTTGGAGATGGACGGCTACGAGAACATCCGCTCGACGGAATTCGCCATCCAGGCGATGCCCCTCGTCGGAGAATTTTCTCCGGACCTCGTGCTGCTCGATATTCACATGCCCGACATCAGCGGCCTGGAGATCCTCAAGGCCATTCGCGCAGACCAGCAGTTCGCGACGATTCCGATCGTCATCCTGACGGCCAGCTCGACCAACGACACGAAGCTCGAAGCGCTCCATTGCGGAGCGACCGATTTGCTCTCGAAACCCGTCCATCAGGGAGAACTGCTGGCGCGAATTCGCAATGTTCTGGCGGTCAAGGCCTACCAGGATCGGTTGTGCCGATACTCGGAAGAGCTGGAAGAGGCCGTTTCGAAAAGAACGGCCGACCTGGAAGCCTCGCGGCTGGAGCTGATCCATTGCCTGGCCCGCGCCGCGGAATTCCGCGACGACGACACCGGGCGGCATATCATTCGCGTCGGGCGCTATGCGCGCATCATCGGCGAAGAGCTCGGGCTGTCGGCCGCTCAGCTCGAAATCCTCGAGCCGGCGGCCCAGTTGCACGACGTCGGCAAGATCGGCATTCCCGATGCCGTCCTGCTCAAGCCGGGCAGTCTCACTCCCGAAGAGTACGCGATTATGCAGCGGCACTGCGGGTTCGGAAAAAAAATCATCGACTGCCTTCCCGCCCGCGAGGCCGAACTGGTCCGCCGGCATGCCGAACTGGGCGCCAAGATCATGGACGTGGGACGCTCGCCCATCCTGCAAATGGCGATGCGGATCGCCCTGACGCACCATGAACGCTGGGACGGCGGTGGCTACCCCCTCGGGCTGTCCGGCGAAGACATTCCTCTCGAAGGCCGGATCACTGCGGTGGCCGACGTCTTCGACGCGCTGAGCTCCAAGCGCTCCTACAAGCCGGCTTTTCCCCTCGACAAGTGCTTTCAGATCCTGGCAGAAGGCCGCGGCAACCATTTCGACCCGGCAATCATCGACGCCTTCACCGCGCGGCGGAACGAGATCGTCCAGACCCAGATCGAGCTGGCCGATACGGATTGAGGAATGGAGGAAGGCACGCGAGCAGGAGAGATGAAATGCGTCCTTCCTGGTTTCCTGCCTTCCTTAAGATCGTCGACCTGGGCCGTGTTCCTGATCTGGTGCGTTGATGGAACGATGGACGGCCGTGGTTCATCTCCTTTTCCGGGCATTGACTTGCTCGCTTGACATTCGCTCGCCGTGCGCCTACTGTACTAGATTGATAGCACACTAGGAGCAGCCGATGTTTTTTCGCATCGAGTCGTCCAATGGGCTGGCGATCTACGAACAGATCGTCCGCCAGGTGAAATTCGCCGTCGCCGGAGACGCCCTCAAAACGGGCGACCTCGTCCCCTCGGTTCGCGAGCTGTCGCGCGACCTGGCCGTGAATCCCAACACCGTGGCCCGCGCCTACCGCGAACTGCAGGGGGAGGGAATTCTGGCCCCGGTGCGCGGGACCGGGCTCGAAGTCACCCCCCATGCCGAAAAACACTGTGCCGCCGAGCGGGTCAACCTGATCCGCGAGCGGCTCAGGTCGGTTTTGCTCGAAGCCCGCCGCAGCCGGCTGGAACTTCCCGAGATTCGAGCGCTGCTCGATGAAGAATTCACGCGACTCGAAAAGAAAGGGAAAGCCCCATGACACCTGTGATGCGTCTCGACAAGGTGACCAAGCGGTATCGCGGGCAACTGGCGCTCGACAATGTGTCGTTCGAGATTCCGCCGGGAGTCGTCGTCGCTCTGCTGGGGGAAAACGGCGCCGGGAAAACGACCACGCTGCGCATTCTGCTGGGGCTGACCGAGCCCGATTCGGGCGAGGCCGAGGTGCTGAATCTCGACTCGCGAAAGCAGGGTGAAGAGATCCGTCGCCGGGTCGGATATGTTCCCGAACGCCCCACCCTTTACGAGTGGATGACGATCGCCGAGCACGGTTGGTTTGCCGCCGGGTTTTACCCCAGCGGCTATCTCGCAAAATATCTCGAACTGGTGAAGCAATTCGAGCTGCCGGCCGATCGCAAGATCAAGCAACTCTCAAAAGGGATGCGGGCCAAGGTGGCGCTGGCACTCGGAATGGCCCACGAGCCGGAACTCCTGATTCTCGACGAGCCGACGTCGGGTTTGGACCCGCTGGTGCGCCGCGAATTCCTGGAAAGCATGGTCGACGTGGCGGCGGCCGGACGCACCGTGCTGCTGTCGAGCCACCAGATCGGCGAGGTCGAGCGCGTCGCCGACCTGATTGCCATCATCAAGAAAGGAAAGCTGCTGGCGATCGAAAAACTGGACGACCTCAAGAACGACACGCGCGAGCTGACGCTCACCCTCAACAACGGCGCGCCTTATCTGTCGGATGTGCCGGGCGAGGTGATCTGCGGCCGCGAGCACGAGCGGCAATGGCGGCTCCTGGTACGGCATTTGGATGAAACGCGGCTGGATTCGTTTCGATCGCTGGCGCAGGTCCGCGACCTCGACGTCCGAACCCCGAATCTCGAAGAGATTTTCGTGGCGTACATGCGGGCCGATGAAGAACCGCGGAAGGAGATTTCGCGATGATCCTGACAGACCCCATGCTGTGGCGGCTGGTATGGAAGGAATACCGGGTGCAGCGCAGCTTCTGGCTGGCGATCGCCGTCTCGGCCGTCGGATTGATGTGGCTCTTGATGTGGCTGCTGGACCCGCGAGGAAGAGCAGAAGCTCCCTGGTTGGTCGCGCTGGTGCTGCCGGTCCTGTTCTCGCTCGGCTCGTCTGC
>DASYAR010000119.1:0-3602 GCA_036501235.1 Planctomycetaceae bacterium | reverse complement strand
GTCCTGGACAGCGTACCCGAGTCTTTTCCCGAGCCGAAGTAAATTGCGGTTAAGAGGTTCCCAACCCGGCACCGCAAGCGTCGAATTTGTCGGTTCGTCAGAAGGGTCGTCGGTCGGAGCGAACGGCGCGCACGTGGCTGCGGGTCATTCTCCAGCCAGTTCAGATCAGTTCCCTGTGGACGCTGACCGTGAACGATCGCTATTTATTGCAAATCTCCGGAACCGAATTACTTCGTATGCCGATGACGCCCTATCCGCAGCCGTGGGCGCATCTGCCAACAACCCGCTGCGCGATATACCGGCTACCTCGTTGGTGCAGTAGACATCCCGATCTCGATACGCGGATTCAACATCGGTCGGCTCATCAAAGAGTCCAGGTAGCTCGCGCTCGTCGTAAATGTAGCCAGAAGAATCTGAAATTACCGCAACGGCGCGGTCGCCGCGTGAATCCATCAAGATCGAAAGTTTCCATTTTCCGTCTGGGCTACTTGCCTCGCGAAGAATCTTTCTCGGACCCGGCGAGCATCCTTGGGAAGTGCCGATGGCTGTGAACACGAGCATCGCCACGAATATCCGCAGCGAAACCGGAATCCATCGATAGGGACGCGACGGCTTATTGATCGAAGCGACAGGTGGCGAGGATGCGGTGGCAGCCATGCTGTCAGGATACTTCCGCCTGGCGCGCATGTGAATCCCAGTCAGGCGATCACACGCTCGCGGCGAGCCTCTGGAAGACCACTTGCCAGAGCTCGGGCCGGACGCAACGAATTGCCGAAGCAATGAATTGTTCCCGATACTTCGCAGAAAGGGCTGATCTGCCGACTTCCTTGGCAACACATGCGGCCAGGAGCAGCGGGTAATCCAACCCCCACGGTGCCGTTGTTCTGGATCGGCACCTGCCCGTGAGAGGTATTTTGGCCAGCCATTGCGCAGGATCTTCCCACTTTCGCGAAAAACGCTCAAATGTCGACAGGCACAGTTCGACGTTCTCGTTGAATGTGGCCCGCAGCCGCTCGCGGTCGTCACCGTAGGGAAACCACCGGTCGAGGCCGCCGGGAATAAAGGATCCGATCCGGGTGCGGAACGCACAGTCGAGCAAATGGAACTGGCTGGGACGCAATCGCTTCTTTTGAAAAAAACCGGGCGCGAATGAGTAATGGAACCCGAGGTTGACAGTGTACTCCCCGCCATATTTGGCCCCTTGGAAGCCGATCAGATGAATCTGGTTCCCAATCTGTCGCACGTACGCGCCGTCTGGAGCGCGTACAAATCCCGCGGGGAGGAGTAAGCGCCGCATCTCGCGGAGCCGGACGGCACGGACCTGCGCGCCAGTCAACGAGTCGTCGATCCGTTCCACGATCAAGTCTGCGGGACGTGGGACGGAATACTGCTTCTGCACCCACGCCGGTGGATCGTCGCTCCGCACCTGATCGCGATTCAGGCGTTTGCACAATTCCTGCGCCTTGTCGTGCACCAACTTGTACTCGGCCGCATAGCCCTTCACGCGAATGGAAGTCGACTTCTTCAAACCACGGCCGGAAGCCTTCGGCAGCCATTGAAATACGCCCACGGAAAATGTCAGGAAATCGACGTCCTCGTTCGGCAGAACTCGGTCAAAGTCCCACTGGTACGGTTTTGGACTTGATGGGCTCGTCATGTCAGAAAATGCTTCGCGTCAGAATGAATCGTGAATAGCCGGTTATGTAGCACTGGAGGAAATGCCGCTCTCAATATGTCCCGAAGTACTTGAATGCTTGCTGAGCTGAATCAATCCACAACGGCAATACGGGCAGCTCCGTGAAGGGTATTCCGTATTCTCGTTCGTCGTCGGCATCGAAACCTGCAAGGCGGCGGTATTCGTCCTCGGAGAGAAAGTAGCCGGCGTAGCGAGGATCATCGAATCCGTAGAGCTTGCCGCCGTTTTCCCAACAGGCATCCGCGCTGCCGTCAGAGAGAATTCGCAGCCTTGCCCAGACAAGTGCTGGCAGATCGCAATCAGAAAATTACCACTCGATCGTGCGGACTCGTTTGTCGGCGTAAAATTCTGCTTTTGTCATTGCAACTTCGCAAGCAGCAATCGCACCACCAGATTCGGTCTTGGCCGGTTGAACAGGACTCAGTCTCTGGCCGCTTATATTACCAGATCCTGAGCGTCGGCCGAATCGATTTCGTCCGGGTGCATGTAACGCCGGGTCGTCGTGATGTCCCGAATGGCCCCGGCAGACGGCGGATGTATGACCCAGGCACGGCTGGCATTCTTTTCAGCAATCGCGTCACCGGCGGCTGGTTCACCGTATTCGACGTCCAATTCACGAGACCTGAACGGTCGATTTTTCGAAGATCGTTTGTTTCGCCCTGACAGGGCGACGGACATGTGCGTGGCGCTAACTTCCCAGGGCGTGGCCCTGGGCTGGAATATTTCGGCCTTTCAGGCCGGATGGTCGGCGTGTCCGCCATGACGAGGATGCCCGAGGCGGTCGGTGGCATCGCGCGTGCCGTTCTGTCGTTTCCGCCGCCTGACAGGCGGTAAGATTTCAGCCCAGGGTAACGCCCTGGGGAGCTGGTTCCCCACAACGGCCGTCGCCCTGTCAGGGCGAAACAATAATGCGGACGTCTATCCCAGGCAGGACGTAACAGGGGCCGGCGCCATATTCGGCTCGCTCTCTCGCTCTCTCGACAAAATCAATCTGCCGAAATGATTCGCGGTACGTCTTGACCTCGTTTCCTGCGTGATTAATGGGTGGCCCCACACGACTTCCCACACGACTTCATCCAGCTTTTTTTAGAGATATCGTTGCCAGTGCCATCTGCCGTCCATTGGTCGGCCGACAGACGCGTCGGGGCCGGAGGTTGTCATGGAGAATTCCCAAGTCTCCAATACGTTGTCGTAAACCCACCCCGCTGGCTTCCAGCACAAGTTATCTGAGACTTCCAACAGGCGAAAGGCGCCAGCCAGTTTTTGACGGGAAGTTGGGAGGTTTGGGGGAGAAGCCGGCTGGCCAGTCGGTCGTATTGGGGCGGCGCCAAACCAAGGCTTCAACTTTTTTCCGGCATCGAGAAATTCGATCCGGAATTTTGTTGACGAATTCGAGTTTCGTGTGGGATAATGCGAATGTCGGCTGTGTCTGCCGTCTGATTCGTCGGTGAATCAGACGATTTGCAAGACCATCCCTCGGCACTTCCGGCCACGCGCGAAATAACGCAGCCCGTCGAGGAGTTGACGCTGTGCTCTGCACGGCCCGAGGCGTTTCGCCTTGGGCCCTGGGCAGGGTTCAGCGTCTGCTTCTCGACGGGCTTTTTGTTTGCGCTGTGGTCTGTTCCGTCTCTCCGCGCCATTCGCCCCCTCACCCCCAACCCCTCTCCCGCGAGGGGGAGAGGGGAGCGATCGAATCTGGCGGGCCAGTGCAGGGCGCACGAGGGTGACGTTTTTCCGATAGGCGGACTACTACGTAATTTGTCATTCAGTTCTCTCACACGAAAGAAATGGAGGAATCTATGCGAAATGGACCTTATGAGTTGGCCGTGTTGGAGGCTTCCGAATCGGTTTCATCCGACTCGATTTCACACGGCGCGGCGGACGATGGCGCTGCCGGGAACGAGGG
>DASYAR010000118.1:0-6968 GCA_036501235.1 Planctomycetaceae bacterium | reverse complement strand
GATGCCTCGACTGGCAAGTTATCAGCCGCACCGCCGCGAAACCCCGAGAATTGCCGCGTAAACTGATGGTTCAGCGGCGACGGCACCCTTGCTGGCCGTCATCTTGCTGCTCCTTCGCCCCACCCATTTGCAGAACGTTCGCAGAGTCCAGTTGGTAAGCCACCTGAACGCCTTGGACGAATGGTCGGTCCGGTAATGATTGCAGAAGCCGCGAATGATCGGATTGGCCTTCTGAATTTGGACACCGACAGGGAGGGCGTGATTGCGGAACAACTGCGACAGTGTGACCAAGTGCTTCCGAATCGACTGCCGACGCGGGCGCACCAGGAACTTCGTCGGAGTGAGCCGTTTGAAGGTTCGGCCGACGAAGTCAAAGCCGTCCGTATCACGGACGATCCTCGTTTTCTCTTCGCTCAGGCGGAGCCCCCTTGCCGCGAGGAATTCCCGCAACTTGGGGAGGACGACCGTTTCGAGTTGCCGTCTCGAACGGGCCAGGACCACGAAGTCATCAGCGTAACGAATCAACCGGAGGTCGCGGAGCTTGGGATCCTTTCGCAGGGCTGGAGGCGTCCTCGTCTTCTTGTCGTTGATGACAAGCCGGAGGGTCCGCCAACTCCCGTCGGGATACGGCCCGTAAATCTTCGGCGGTTCGTTCCGCGATGTCTTTCTGGGTTTCTGTGGGCCGAGAAGACTCAGTACTGCATTCTCCGGTCGGCATTTCCGAGAGCCTTGCGGCGGCTCGGAAAATGTCTCGACCGTTTCGCACAGATACTTGTTCCCGCCCACCTTCGACCACTCGTGGAACAGGTCTTCCAAACCATGCAGAGCGATGTTGGCAAGCAAGGGTGAAATCACGCCGCCTTGCGGCGTCCCCATGTTCGTGGGGTTGAACACGCCCCCAACGAACACCCCTGCCTGAAGCCAACCTTCGATCACGCGTCGAAAGACGGGTGTCCTCGAAAGGATCACCTGATGGTCAATTTCGTCGAAGAAGCTTTTGATGTCGGCATCCAGAACCCAGTGGCATCGTGCCGATTGGTTCTCGCGACCGGCACCTTCCGCTCCCAAGCCGTGTTTGACCGCGACGGCGGCATCGTGAACTGATCGCCCCGGTCGAAAACCGAACGAGTGCGGTTCAAAGACCGCCTCCCATTCGGGTTCCAGAGCCAGTTTCCCAAGCGCCTGCATCGCTCGGTCTTTCAAGGTCGGGATGCCCAAAGGCCGCATCGTGCCGTTGGCTTTCGGGATGAACACCCGACGCACCGGCACCGACACATAATCCTTCAGGCTCAGACCGTCCTGCACCAACTTCTCGCGGGCGGCGTTGGAGATGCTTGCGACTCCATCAACGCCCGGAGTTTTGCGACCGCTGCTTTCTTGGCTAACCCTGCGGACAGCCAAGAACTTCGCGGCCCGAGAGGAAACAAGAAGACGCTGAAGCGATTCCATCGCCTTGGCGTCCCCTCGAACTTTAGCCATGAAGATTCGGTGTTGCAAACGAAGAACGGTCTTCTCGACTTGGCCCCAGTCGATCTGGTCCCAAGCAAGAAAGCCCTGAGGTCGATTTGCGTCTATGGTTTGAGCCATAATCAACACGCTTGTTCCCCGTGACTTCGCTGCGTCGCCGCAATCTTCACTTCCTCAGCACGTGGAATTTGGCTCCATCTTGCGATGGCCGGGAACTACCCCCGTATCCTTGGCATTGCCCAAGGCCTTGGCTTGGTCCACTATCCTTTATCGTTCGCCACACACCGGTTTGCCCTCCTTGTACAGTTGGGCCGGTCGGCACCTCGGCGACGGAGTGACCGCGCCGAGCGACGAACGACATGTCCCAGTTCCGATGGTTCCACACGCGGGTAAGACGGATCCTGTTTCGAAGACCGGCGGGAGTTTTGGTCACCGTGGACGACCCTATGGGAAGGTCCCACCACCCGCGAGCCCGAAGGCTCCTCCGCGTCAACAGCGCTGCGGAGTTACAATTGACGGCCCCACACAGTTTGCTTTCGCTGATCCGCTTATCCTTCCGGCCTCGGGAGCGACGCACTGTTCGTCGCCGAACCGATTTTGTCGTGGGCTTCCCACCTTGCGGCAGGCCACGAGCCGGACACTCTGGTGACCAGAGGTTCAGTGACGTTGCCGTCACCGACAATGGTTCCATCAGCTTCGTGAGCTACCCTCCTTGCAAGTAAGGGAAAATAGCGATCTGGTCGCGACCACGTATCTTGACGCGTTTTGCAGGATTATTTAGCGCTTCCCAACGGGTGAATGGGAACAGCCAATTTTCGAAGACTCCCCCCATCGCCGCCCCTCCTGAAAACCGAGATCGTTCCATCAGGTTTGCTGGAAGTTTTGTCACAATCCGCGGCTCGATCGTTCTCGGTACGTGAACAAGTTCGGCAAGCAAAACGACAGGCGCGATCCGAGCAGTTCGATCGCGTTCACCAATTGCATTGGAACGGCGAGTTGACCCTCCAAATTGCCAAGGTGCTGGACCTCAACTCGAAACCGTCGCGCGTTATTTCCAAAAGAAATTTTACCCGAGCGACATTCGCTCATTGGAACCACGGACCAGCATCCGGGTATCGAGATCACGTCAAGCATCTTGGTGAAGGCTGTCGAACCGCTGCCGAATTGCACCGAGAATTGGTCGCGAAGGACTTCGACATGTCGTACAACGCGGTGCGACTGTAAATTCGGCGGCGACTTATTGCGGCAAAGGAGAATGGTCCAGTCTTCCCGTGCCTCGCATGACGTCGGCCAAGCAACTGGCGTTCGGGCCCAGGCAGCGGACCCAACGCTCGAATCGAGACTGCAGGGCGATGGGACTCGCGGCGGCCCTGCCGGCTTGGTGTGCATGGAGAACGGCGCGCGCTTTTCCGACGTGCCCGTGGCATACGAAGGGTTGTCGGAAATCGTATGGCGTGTGCAGCAAGGCATTCCCCCGTTGACCGAGGCCGAGTTCGTCGAGTTGGGAACCTGGTTCGCCGCGAATGAGGATCGTCTGGCGGGACTGGCCGACTCCGCTTCGCTGTTGGACATCGGCCGAGGCCGCAAGACCTGCTATTGCTATAGTGTCGCCGCACTTCGCAGAGGACCGCGTGCCGAGGACGTCGGCGAATCTGCCGAGGACATCCGACAGTTGCGGTCGCGCTATGCGGACCATCCATCCTGAACGCATTGATGGAGGGGGTCGCCGAACAGGACCAATAGTTGGGAACCCAGGTGAGCCATGACGATGCAAGCCCGGCTTGGCGCCATCAAAGACTCAGTTCATTATTCGCCGTGAATGGACTAATTCCGGCAATGGCCATCTGGGATTACGTCACTCGGAGTCACCGATGAACCATGGGATGCGTCTGGCGAAACTTCAGAGGCGGTTCGCTGGGGACGACAGAATCGAAGACCACTGGATTCGGGTCTGGACCGAGCGTTTGGCCGCGCTCGATCGGTTTCGGTCGTCCGTGCCACCTGCCCATCGCTCGCGGGTCCGATGAGATCGTCGGGAAGATCGAGTCGCGACTGCTCGTGCCGGGTCCGGTGCGGGGTGCCGGCCGCGACGCCCCGTCGATGTTGCGCTGGACGCTGATGCGGGACGGGACCGTCCCGTCCGTGGAACCGCACCCAGCCGCCAGTTCTTCCCGAGACGCTGCTCGATGCGATCCTCGATCAGCCCGCCACGGATTTGTTCGGTTGCCGGGGCTGTGGGATTCCGCTGCCGTGGAACGAACTGCCACGCCCATGCTTCCTGGTCCAGAGTCGATATTTGCTCGACGTGTGTCCCGTCTGCGGTGTTCGCCTGGAGGCAACACCGTGAACATTCGCGTTCGACTCGATGCCGTCGAGCGAGCCGCGGCCCTGTTGAGCCGCCCCCATCGCCAACATCGAACGATTCGTCAAACAGAACAGAATCCCGCTCGTCCCCTTCGCCAAGAAACAACGCAAAGCCGACGTCGCCAAGGAACACCTGGCCAAGTTCCGAAAAAACGAAGGCGTCCTGTTCGTCGGCAAGACCCAGGAAAAAGTGCCCGTCTTCCGCACCGAAAAACGCACCAACCCCGCCAACGGCATGAGCTACCCGTGGATCGTCAAGTCCACCGCCATGGTCAATCAGTTCTACTTCTACGGCGTCGACGACGACTTCGGCCCCTTCTTCCTCAAGTTCGACGCCTACTTCCCGTACACTCGAGCTCCGGTTGCGGGATTTGGCGGCTCGGCGGGCCTTCTTCCTCAAAGTTCGGCGCCTACTTCCCGTACACGGCCAAACTCTGCATCAATGGCCACGAATATCTCAAGTGGCAACTCGCCAAGAAGAAGATCCCATTCGAGTCCTTGGACAATGGCATCCTCCGTTGCGCCAATCCCGTGCGGATGCAGCAGATAGACGACGGTTTGGCGACATTTCTTCCGACGGCAAATCAATCTGAGGCAAGCTCAGGCCGCTCAATCATGCGCACAGATTGGACGGCTACCATCAAACACGGCCAAATGCGGGCCCATCCTCGCAGGCCTGCTCCAGCACCGCCGCCACCAATTGCTCGCACTTGGTCTGGAACTTCTCGCCCGGCGGCAACTGCGACTTGCGAAAATAGAGCCGCCCCGTCGCCGGCAGAAAGGTCGCCGGTTGGTCGGGCTTCGGCACAAGGCCGCCGATGATCACCCAGTTGTGGGCGCGCACCGTCTCGGCACGGTTGGGACTGAGGGCGGTGTACTCGTGGAAGGTGCAGGTGCCCAGACGCCGGCACTGGTGCGATACACCTTGGTGTCGTCGCCGGCCCACACCCTGTTGATCGCGGATAGAAATGATGCCATTTTCGCGGATTGAGGCGAGCCATTTTGCGTTGCCGGGCGAAGCATGCGAAGCCCGCACAGGTCGATTTGAAGATGGGAATGTGCATGGCATGAGCCGCTATTAAACCCCGGAAACGGCTGAGGATTTCGAGCTTTTTTGAAATTGATGCGAAAGAAATGCTGAGATCATGCTTTGTTAAGGACCAGTTGCCGTTTGGCGCCGAGGGTCAGCGGAGCATCGCCGAGAGTTTTTTTGCGGCGTCGAGCTCCACGGCCTGCTGGCCGAGGAGCCGTTCGAGATCATCAATGTGTTGCCGCTGCACGTCGTCGGGCGTGCTTGAGGCGTAGACGCAGTGAGCGTGCTTGATGAGTTCGCTTCCAGCGGGTGATGACCCGTGTCCGAGAGCCGATGGAGCCGGCAGAGCTCGGCCATCTTGCGTTCGCCGCGGAGTGCGGCCAAGGCGATCTTCGCCTTGAACTCAGGACTGAACTTCCTCGGCTTCGCCATGGGGGAACCTCCTGAAATTTAGGATATTCCCACTCTCCACCGCGCGCCCATTTTTTGGTGCGCAGTACAAGAGGAAACTGAAGCAGACATTCGAGATTGGGGCGACGGCGTACAATCTGGTCCGGTTGCGAAAGCTGAAGTCCAGTCTGAGCTGAAAATCGGAGTTTCTCTCTTCCTAATAATCAGTAGTTTCCAGGATTTTCGGAGTCAGAAATCCCTAGGTTTTCGAGGGTTTGATGATTTCGGAAGCTAGTTTCCAGGTCGCTCGGCGGATGACAGAATAACTGCTACTGGGTCCAGCATGGCGAATGCTCCCGATTTTCGGCAAAAAATCTCGAAAATCCGGACCATTGGCATGAAATTGCTGGAACATTAGCCATGCTGGACCCAGTAATACTTTTGAATCGTAAAATCACCTGGAAAATAGGCCAAATTCAATATAATTATCGTTTGATTATATCGAAAAGTCCTGGAAACCCCTGAATAATGATAGTAAGTCATTTATTAAAATTATTAGAAATATTTCACCTATAAATATAAACAAGCAAACTCCAATTTTCAGCTCGGATGGGGTTCACGAGGGGACAATTACCCCTACCAATTTCAGAGCCCCAAGGGGCAAGACTTTCGGGTAACAGGCCGTGACGTGGCGGCTTGATGCGCTCCGTTAGCCGTCGTGCGTCTCGCCTCAGTTTCTTGGCAGGGCGTGATGAGCTGATCCCAAGCCCGCACGACGCGAGACTTCCGCGTTACTTCCTAGTTCGCTGTCGCCAACTCGGGCCTCCGACCTGGCAAAAGGCTATTCTGAGATGTTTGCGTAGTCTAAAGTTTGGAACTGAGGGTCGTGAATCGCACTTTGCCCTTGCATTACGTCGGCTTTTTGCTGATGGCCTACTGGCTCGCCGGCCTGTGCGATGTGAAAAATCTGGTATGGCGGTCCTTTTGCAGGCTGCTGAAAATTGGTCTGTTCCTTCGACACTTCTCGCTGATCCCCGCCGGGGATCGGGGTTCGTAACAGGTTCGTCTTCCATGAATTAGGCCTGCGCCTCATGGTTTGGGTTTACCACAACTCAACCACGAGGACGCAGGCATGGATGCCGAAGCACCCGATCGTGTTATACCCGTTCATTGTGCCCCCAAGAAGGCCCCTTGCCCCACCTGCGGCACACTCGCACCACGCCAACGAAAACTCCAACGCGATGTTCGCACCATCGCCTACAAGGAAATCGCCGTCCTCCGCATCTCCTACGGTGAATCCGCAGCCCAATGCGATTGCTGCACCACCTTCCGCACCCATCCCGACGACGTGTTTCCCAAGGCCAAGTACGACAACTCGGTCCGCGAAGCGGTTCTCGACGGCATCCTCGAAGACCACCTCAACGTCGAAGCCGTCCGACGACGCATGAAACGCGACTTCCGCCTCGATCTCTCCACGGGTTTCGTCTACGACTGCCTTCACGATGCCGTCCGCGAACTCGACATGGCCGAGCATCGCCGCGAAGTGCTCGAGCGCTTCCGCGGCGTCCTGTGTGTCGACGAGTTGCACCTCGGATCGTTCACGCTGTTGCTCGCCACCGACCCGATCGGCGGCTTTCCCGTGGCCTTCGCACTGGTGTCGGCCAACGACAAGGAACACATGGCCCGCTTCCTTGGCAACCTGCAACGCCACGGC
>DASYAR010000117.1:0-2134 GCA_036501235.1 Planctomycetaceae bacterium | reverse complement strand
ATTGTCGGTTAACGACACCTGAATGGCGGGCCTCGCAGAGAGTCGGCAAATCTGAAATCGGGCAGTAATGTTCATGGGATCGGGGCATGCGCTCAATGAGTTTTCGAGTATATTCCGGAAGACTTGCTGGATGGTAAAGTCATCGACGCGGCAAGTGCACCAGTCGTCTTCGGCGAACGCGAGCCGAGCGTCGCGCCCCTTGCGTTGCGCAGCCAGATGCTCCCAGGTCTGTTCCAGTAGCGATCGCAGGTTGCAGTGGGTGCATTCCCTTTATGCGCACCCATATTTCCCGGTATTTTGCAGATTAAATCGAGGTTGTCGTGGCGCGTTCACCTTTTGACGTCATGTCCTGGGGTGTCCAATTCCATGCGGTTCTAACGTCGCGGGACCGGAGCTTTCGTAGTTCGTGCAGCCGCTGGTCCCAGCGATTTGTCAGGACGTACGCTCGGACTTGCAGCATCGCTTCTGCGTTCTCGGCCAGCCAATAGATGGCGTTGCCTTTCAATCGCAGATTGATCACCCGACGAATATTGCTCTCGATCGAGCCGCTACCCAGCGGCAGGCCCAAGCTACGGAATGTCGGGTATTTCAGCCGCCCCGCTTCTCCATGCTTCTGGAGGTAGGCGATCTCCGTCCAAACCTGCGAGTCGTCGGACGCCTTTGCCGCCAGCTCCGTCAAGTCATTCACCACCATCCGCCAATGACCGTTCCGCAGCAGCGTGCGGAATTCGCGATACGCGGGCACCCGTTCCTTCTCCCCATATCCCAACGCGGCCAGCGCGAGCGAAATATGGTGCGTCGCGTGGCAGTTGTCCAGCACTTCGTAAATCGGCACGTTGGGCAGTTTGGCCAATCGCACGATCGCCGGGATCCGCTCCCAAATCCACACACCGCCATCGGCCGCAAACGTAACGCTCAGGGCCTTCGCCGCCCCCATCCGATGCAAATGCATGGCGACCAACTCAGCCAGCGCATCAGGTCCCAGAAACGTGCCATCCACCAGTGCCTGTGATTTCTTCTCCATCCGCCCGCGGTCGTCGTGCACGAAGATCGTCACCAATTTCGGCTCCCGCCAATCGGCGTCGAATGTCTTACGAGGCCGCTTTTGCGATCGGCCCGGGGCGTCCTGGCACGGCAGACCATCGGCGTTCGTGGGCTCTGGAACCGGCGTCGCATCCCGTAATTTACCGCGAATCCGTGTGCGTCCCCCGTCGATCTGCACCGACACCCGTTTTCCCGCCAGTTCTGTTCCGGCGGGCAATTTCCCTTCACGCCACAACTGCAATTCCTGCGTCCGCAGGCACAAGAGACCTTCCCCGCATTGGTTCGTGGTCCGCCGCACGGCCTTGACATCCAGCTTCACGCCGTCGCGCTCCAGTTCCTGTTTCGCAAACTGCAACGAAGGACAGAGCGCCGCTTGCCGTGCCACCTTGCTCTGCAAACCGGGCGTACAACCTTTGCCGAAACCGAACTGCGCCAATTCGACGTACATCCCCGGCGTCTTTTCCTTGGTTCGGCTGAACCAGCCTTTGCGGGGAGCACAATACAACGACGTGACCCACATGATCAGACCGCCGAGCAACCGCACCTGAATCTGCCGCGCGCGGCCGCGACTGAGCGGCACGGCCGCGTCGAGCCGCGTCTGTTCGCAGGTGTCTACGAACTGAGGTGCTTTCGTCGCCACGGCCATCAGGCCCACGACCAGCAGATCGGCCCCTCGCGAAAATGCCGCGTGAATCTCTTGCTCGAGACCCACCATCTGGTCGGGATTCTCCCCCAACCGCTTCTTCCACGCCGGCAAGGCCGACATCAGCTCGGCCTGAAACCGCCCCGCCATTTCTTCCGGCGATTGAACACACGGTGTATCCGGTCCATCCACGCGATAATCTCCCATGACCAGCGCCTCCCTGCGAAAAGAGCCATCCTTGGACAACTTCCATATCCGCAGGATATCTGATCGCTCCGGTCACGTCACTCACGCGGGGCTGATCCTGGAAAAAGCTTCGTCGCTGCGCGACGGCAAAATGGGAATACACCCCCGATGAAGTTGACAGCAATGCCCCGGTTGTCGATCCTGGGATTGTCGTCAAGGAGGCGGGGAGGCGTTTTGTGAACTTCTGACTTGAGTAATGAG